>NZ_JBIVTH010000008.1:0-389055 GCF_044756625.1 Streptomyces sp. NPDC091682
GGGGCCTGTCAGGGACTACTACCCCGGTTCGTATGTGACGTGGACCCTATGGGGCGGGTCACCCCCGAGACACCCGAATCTCACCGACCGTGATCGCCCGCGCCCCCTCCGAAACAGCCGGCCGGGTACCGAAGCCGCCCGATAACCGAAGGGCGACCCGAGCCTGTGCCCATCTAGGCAAGCCAGGCACGGCCGGCGAGGCAGGCCGGGCGGACCGGCGTTCTGCGTTTCGGGCACGTCCGGACCGCTCCCGACATCGACGTGCACCGGACCCGGCTCACCAGCGCCGACCAGCAGAGTCACCACACCCCCCGCGTGCGCGTCCCAGCCCATCAGCACACCGCCCTTTGGCACGCCCCAGCCGACAGCCCGACCGGCCGACCGGATCGCGACTGCGGCCTTGCGCCGGCCGTGCACCCCCACACCCGGGCGATCCCGACGAACCAGTGCGGCTGGATACCGTGCTTCGAATCTGGGAGTGGGTTCCGGGGCTCGTCCGGTCGATCGTGTTCGGAGCCAGGTGGTGAGGGTTGCGGGAGCGGCAGTGCCTAGGTGGACGTGGCGGCATTCGTCGTAGCCGGTGGCGTTTGGACAGGTGGGCGGCCTGTCGGCCTTCTCGGGGATGGTGTGCCGGATACCGCGTCTTCGCAGGTACTCGTGGCAGGGGCCGTTGCCGTAGGGCTTGTCGGCCGGGATGCTGCCCAGCGTCTTGCGGGGCCTGCCCGGCCCGCGCTCCAGGACGGGGATCTTCTCCGGAAGGTGCTTGAACTGTGTGTAGTCGGCACGCCGGCCCAGTGTCACGATCCCACGTCACGTCACCCTAGGGTCACCTCCACGAAGCGGGCCGCCTGGGAAGTGCCCGACCCTGGGTTCAGGCCACCCGGGTGTCCGCCGGCCCAGCGGTGCGTCGAAGCGCCGCCGGTTCCACGCCGAGCGCCGCCAACAGCCGGACACTGCGGTTTCCCGGCTCGCCGAGCAACCGGTCCAGCAGATCGGAGGTGCCGCTGGCCATCGTGTCCTTGAGGAGCTCGCGCGGCGGCACCGTGTCCCGGCCGAAGTCCGTACCCTCCATCGCAGCACGCACCCGTACGTGGTCCACCCCGGCCTCGACCAGGACCCGGCCCCCGTCGTAGTCCCCCTTCACCCCGCCCGTCATGTGTGGGTAGGCCTGCGCGACCGCATAGGTCCGCAGCATGCCCAGGAGGACATCGTCGGTACGGACCTTCCTACGGTGCTGACCGGCAAGTTCCCCGGCCTCCAGGCGCGCCCACAGCACCGGGTGCGCCGCGGCGTTCATCGGCATCGCCCTGACCAACATCGACGTCCAGAACTGCCCCAGCTCACGGGGCTTGTAGCGGCGACGGCCCACCAGGGCGTCGCGGGTGGAGCGCAGCTCCGGCGGGACAGGATCCTCCACGTCAGGGACCCGTCCCGACCACACGGCCCGTTGCAGCGCAACGACGTCCACCCCGCATCCGCTCAGGTAGCTCACCGCACCGCAGGAGGGGTCGTCCAGGAGGGCTGCCAGCAGATCGGTCGGCGAGCGCTCGACGCCCTGACCACCGGTCACGGACGGTTGTGCCCGGCACCGGACGAACGCCGCTGCCCCGGCAGTGCTGAGCGTGAGCGAGCGGCCCTCCTGCTCGGCCAACGCGATCTCAACCTTTCCGGGTTCCTCGTCCATCCCCCCGACGCCCTGGCGAATCACTTGTGTCGTGAGGTCGTACGAGGCGAGGAACTCCTGGACCCGGTCGTCCTTGCTGATGCAGGCCAGCAGGAGGTGCGTGCTGACGTGGCGCCTTGCGCAAACCGGGCCGAGCGCAGTGAGCAGGGCCTGGTCGGCGCGGAAGTCTGAGGTCATGCGGAAGATCCTGGCCGAGGTGCAGGAGCGTTGCATCAGCCCACGGACGGAAACCGATGCGAAGAATGTCGGAAACCGGCGCGACGAAAGTCGAAAGCCCGCGCGACGAAGGAGGGAATCAAGATGCAGGCTTCGCCAAGAACTTCGCGGCTGCTCGGGCCTCCTACCCCGAACACGGCGGGCTCACCGCGATCGACCCCGACGGGAACCCGCACGAGCCTTGGCGGACAGTGGACATGGACAGTGGATGGTGGACCGGCAGCAGCAGCACTACGCCTACCTGGAGCACGTCGCCGACACTTTCGTGCTGCGCCCGGCACCGGGAAGACGACCGCGGCTCGACCCACTCCGGCGATCCGCCCCACCTCCGCCCGCGGAGGAGAACGGCAGCCGGTCCGGACGTTAATGACTGCCCGTCAGTCCACCAGCGGCCGGACGGCGGGGAGCAGCGCGACCTCCTGGGCGAAGTTGAGCCGCACCGTGCTCCACCCGCCCTGTCGCTCGTTGTCGATCTCCACCGTGCCGGCCGGGGAGCGGAACCCGAGCCGAGCCGCGGTGTCGAAGTCGCCCCTGCGGACCGCCGGACCGCTGGGGCGGCCCGATCGGGTTTGAGGGGGGAAGTTCATGTCCGGCTTGCTGGCCGCTGCCCTTGCCGTTCTCGCCCCCGTGCCGCCGGCGGAACTTGGTCGAGGTCCGCTCCGGCGCGTAGCGGCACCCACGCGCGTACCGGGCACGGTTGGTGCAGGAACCATGGCGCGCCGTCGTCCGGTGGATCGGCAGTGGTGACGGCCGGTCGGGTTGGAGCGCTCACGTCACCAGGCGCAGCGACGTTCCCGCGATGCCGACCCGTAGGCTCTGGCCCCAGGTCAGCTCTAGGGCGTCGCTCTCCATCCCGTCGCCGAAGACCACGATCCGGTCCGACTCCACGGTGAGCTGCAACCCCTGCCCCCGCCCCAGCTCACCGGCGACCTTCGTCGTTCCGGTCGTGGGAGAGGGCCAGGCCTCGCGCACGAACCACAGGAGCCGCCGGTCGCAGGGTGCGGGCAGCCCCGCGGAGCTGCCTCGCTCCAGCCACAGGGAACGTAGCCAGCCGGTCGCGCCCGTGCCGGTGCCCACCAGCACCCCGGAGGATGCCTGGGCCTCGCCCGGGCCCTTGTCGCCGTCGGATCCGAGGCGGTAACGGGCCGTCTGGTGACCGGGCGAGCCCACGTAGATCTCGTTCAGCGCGAGAAGGCGCTGGGTGTCGTCGGCGACGGCCTCGACCATGGTCAGCTCCTCCACCCGGCCTCCGGCGGCGGTCGCCGCACGCAGCAGGGCGGCCGTGTCGGCGCAGCGGTGACGGACCAGGACCCCCGGGTTGCGCCCCGGGTCGGTGTCGATGCCCACCACCGGCTGTCCGCGCAGATACTTCGCGGTGTTGGCGACGAGGCCGTCCTGGCCGACCACGACCACCACGTCCTCCGGGGCGAACAGGAAGCGGTCCAGATCGGCCCGCTCCACCCGGGAGTTGCGCCAGGTGAGCGGTACCGCCGCCGCCACCTCCCGCAGCGCCTGGCGCGTGCGCTCGTGGCGGCGGACCACCTCGTCGATCGACCGGCCCCGACTGGAAAGGAAGAACGCGGCCTGCCCGTGCGTCCCGTGCCGGGCGAGCAGTTCCTCGTACTCGGTCCTGCGGTGCACGAGCACCGCCCGCGGGGCCAGGCTCACTCGCCCGTTCCGCCTTCCGGACGCCCGAGCCTGGTGAGGAGCCCGGTGAGGACGTCCGGAGAGACCGTGATGCTCTCGATCCGCGGCAGGTTCTCCGCCAGCCGGGTCGCGGCCAGGGCGTGCAGCGTGCCCGGGCCGGCTTCGTCGTGCACGCGCAGCCAGGCAGCCTGGGCCTCGGCGCGTGCCGCGCCCGTCTCGCGCGCCGCCTCGGCGTCCGCGCGGGCCAGGCGGACCTTGCGGGCCGCTTCGGTTTCGGTGCGTATGCCGTCCGCCGCCGCCTTCTCCTCGGCCTCGCGGCGGGTGTTGGTGCCGCGCTGGTCGATCAGCTGCTCCTCGCGCCTGGCCAGCTCGATCTGACTGGCCAGCTCGTTCTCGGCGATGGCACGCTCGCGCTCGACGGCGACGGCTCGCCGTTCGTAGGTGGCCCGGTCCGCCTCCTGCTGGATCTGCTCGCGGGCCGGGGTGCGCAGGGCGCGCTCCACCTCGGCCTCGGGGCGGATCGCCACGACCCGTACGGCCACCACATCGATGCCGGTGGCCGGGAGCCTGGGCTCGGCGGCGAGGCCTGCGGCGACCCGTTCCCGCACGGAGGCGACGCCGTCCACCAAGGCGGCGGCCAGCGGAGTCCGGGCCAGTACGTCGAGCGTGTGCTGCTGCGCGGTCTCGGTGAGGAGGGTGGCGATCTGCTCCAAGGGAGCGCCGCGCCAGCTCCCGCTGTCCGGGTCGACGGAGAAGTCGAGCCGGTCCGCGGCCTCGGCCGGGTCACTGATCCGGTAGGTGACGGTGGCCTGCACGGCGACGTCCTGGAAGTCGGACGTACGGGCGTGGAACGCCATGGCCAGCTCCCGGTCGTCGACCGGCACTTCGGAAAGCGCTGCCGAAAGCGACCGGTACCAGAAACTGAGCCCCCGCCCGTCGTGGACGAGTCGGCCGCGCTTGTGGTGGCGGATGTGGGCATTGGGCGCGGAGCGCAGATGACGCCAGCCGAAGCGCCTGGTGATGTCGGCCATGGCGAACCCCCTTCATTTCGTCAGTGAGACGATAACGAGACGCACCTATATCGTCAAGGGGACGAAAACAATGCTTCCGGGGCACCCCGGCAGCAACGGGAGCCGCTCGAACGGCTCCTCGGCCTGAGGGACGGACCACCCCTGAACAGCTTCATGCTCCGTGCGTCCGCTCCGACCCTGCTCACAGAGGAAGCCCGCTGCCGTCCGATGGTCGGACAGGGCGTCAAGGACTGCAGGACGGGGGGGCTGCTCGCTCCTTGGTCCGTACCCCTCAGGGCAGCTCGGGGCGCGTCCGTCGCGGGGCCCCCGCAGCGCCGTTCGGCCTGAACGTCAACAAGAAGGAATCGTTTGCGCAGGAGGGCGAATCCGGTACGGCCGAACATCTGGCGCGGGGTGGTGGTTGATGCTCGTCGGCGCGGGTCCGATCGTAGCCAGCGACCGCGGGCGGGCGCCGCGCAGGCTCGGGGTCGGGCGAGGACGTTTCGTGGCGGAAGTGGTGGGGTCGGGCGGTCCGGTGGTCGCGGCGATCCTCAGGGCCACTCCGCTGCGGGCACCCGCCGTCCCGGCAGAGCCTGCCGCCGCCGGTGCTCTGCCGCACGCACGCGGACCGAGCATCGGCTCCGAGCGAGGATCGCCCGGTCCAGGCCCTGTGCCCGCATAGCCAAGGCAGCTCAGCCGACCAAGGCGTACGGGCGTCCCCGTACGCGCCTCAGCCGAGATCTGCACCACCCGTCCACAACCTACGGGGTCAGAACCTCCGGGGACCGTCTCTTGGATTCGTCCATGAGATCGTCGTGCTCGTGATCGAGTCCTGGGTGATCAATGACGACAGTCCTGTCCATGTGTCGTCCGCGGTGGTGCTGGAGTCTCTTCGGTCGAGGATCAACAGCGGGCAACTTGAGACGTGGCTGACCAGTTCGTACGGACGGTCGCTGGCCTTCGTGACGAACACCGAGCGCGCGATGGTGATGCTGTTCGACGACGAGTGCGATCCTGGCGAGCATGCCGTGCACCCGGGAGCTGAGGGGTCGAGCGACGGGTACGTCCTCTCCAACGGGCAGGACGACGAGTACCTGGATGAGGACACCGTCTCCCTCCGTGAGGCGTTCAGGCTCGTGGAGCACATCGTTGGCACAGGCTCTTGGCCTGCGGACGCGCGTTGGGCGGTCGATCGTTGACAGCGGTCCGTGCCGGGCCCCGATAGAGCCCGGTGGGCGGCGGCGAGCTCGTCCGTTCGCATGGCCGACCCGCGCTAGGGATCGCACCCGTTGAGGCAGCGTTCGACTGAGTTGCGCTGCTCGTAGGCCTCGGCGTCCAAGGCGGGCATTCGAACTTCGACGCGCCCTCGCCGCAGACGGTGGCCGATCTGGTCGGCGGGCTAGGGGATGGCAGCGCGGATGCAGCGTGGCGGACGTGACTCCGCATCGCGCGGAACGACTACGCGCACTCCGCCAGGACGGCATCGGGGCGAGGCGGGGCGAGGCGGGTCAGGTTCTCGGTCTTCCGGGTCCGCTTCGCAGAACACGGATGGCGGCCATGACGCCCTCGAAGGCCGGGGTGTTGCCCGCCTGCCTGCAGTGACGCGAAGGGCCAGGGGCGTACATGGCGTCGTACCTGGCCGTCGCCTGCGAGGTGGACGTGCTCAGGCCCGCCTCGGGAGCGGCCACGCGTGTGGCCGTCGGGCTCGGCCCAGCCTGGGCCCCTTTTCGCAGACTCCGTTGGCGTGCTGGTGAGCTCGGCGGACGGTGGAATCCGCCAACATGGTCCATCCGATGTCGTCAGCACCCTCGGCCTCTGCCGGGACGGCGGCAAAGACCTCGTGGGCGGTCTGGAATCCGGCCGAGCTCGTCCGGCAGGTCCCGCCACGGCGAGCAGGTGCGGTATTTCCAAGTGATGCCTCCACACGGTTCGGCGGGCCGGCCCACCGCCCACCGCCCACCGCCCACCGCCGACCGCCGACCGGACCGGCCGGCATCAACGGCTCGATCCGGTCCCACATCGCATCGGTGATCACTGATCGGACGGAGACATCCGATCAACTGACCGACCCGTCGGAGAGACACGCTCTACGGGGATTCCCGGTCGGGGTCGTGGGCGGTGTACAGCGAGACGAGGACACCGTGCACCGGTTCGCCCTCCGGAGCCTGTTCGGCCTCGTCGACCAAGCGGGCGAGGGTTTCGCCGAGTTCGCGGGCGGCGGCCGGGGTCAGCCGCAGGTGGCGCAGGCGCAGCAGGTGGTCGGTCGGGGAACGGTCGATCTCCTGGGCGAAGGCGCTGAACAGGGCGGCGGTGCCGACCGCCTGCGGCTCGGCGACGAGCAGCTTGCGTGCCGTCCGCCGGTAGTACCGTTCGGTGCCGCCGCGCACCGTGCGGGTGCCGGCGATCCCGATCAGTCCGGCATCGCTCAACACCTTGAGGTGGTGGGCGAGGTTGCCCTTCTTCGCGTCGAGAAGCACTGCGAGCTGGCTGACCGTGGCCGCACGTTGGGTCAGGGCGAACAGCAGTCGCTGGCGCAGCGGGTGGGCCAGGGCCGCGTACTGCTCGGGCGCGCCGATGTGCTGGACTTCCTCCTGGGGCTCCCAGGCCACTTCGTCCCCGCCGGTGTCAGCGTCGTCGTACGTCATGACGTAAGTGTCTAACTCTCTTGACTCTTTCGCAAGGCCGGTGGTCTACTCCTCGCCATGCCGACTCTGACATCCCTTCAGCCCGCCCCCGTCGTCGAGGAACTGGCCCGGCTGCTCGCCGCGCACTACGTCTTCCCCGAACTCGGCCAAGAGCTCGCCGGCCTGGTCCGGGAGCGCCTGGCCGACGGCGCCTATGACGTCGCCACCGCCGAAGAGCTGGGCCGGGTCGTCACCGCCGATCTCCAGTCCCGCAACGGCGACCTGCACCTGCGGCTGAAGTACCACGCCGACCGCGTGCCCGAGGAGCAGGGCGCGGCGATGCTCGCCGCGATGCGGCGCGACTTCGAGGCGTCGCTGGGCGGCGTAACGCGCCTGGAGATGCTGGACGGCGGGGTGGCCGTGCTGGAGCTGACGCCGAACCTCTTCCCGCTGGAGTGGGCCGCCGAGCCGCTCGGGGCCGCGCTGGCGGTGGCGTCCCGGGCCCGGGCGTTGATCCTGGATCTGCGGCGCAACCTCGGCGGCTCGCCCGACACGGTCGCCTTCGTGTGCGGCCACCTGCTGGACGAGCGCACCCTGCTGAACACCATGCGCTGGCGCGAGGGCGACCGTCGCGAGCAGTCCTGGTCGCCGGCGTATGTCCCCGGCCCGCGCTTCGGGGGTGAGAAGCCGGTGTACGTGCTGACCAGCCCGCGCACCTTCTCCGCCGCCGAGGAACTCGCGTACGACCTCCAGCAACTCGGCCGGGCGGTCGTGGTGGGAGAGACCACGAGGGGCGGGGCGCACCCGAGGGAGGGCTGGACCCTGCATCCGCACCTCGAGGCGTCGATCCCGGTGGGCCGGTCGGTCAATCCGGTCTCGGGGACCAACTGGGAGGGCACCGGAGTCGTCCCGGACCTCCCGTGCCCGACCGACGACGCCCTGACCCTCGCCCACGAGCGGGCCCTCGCCCGCCTGGAACGATCGGCCTAACCCTCCTACTACCGGAGTCGCCTTCGCGGATCTGGCGCATGCGGGTCGCCAGGAACGGTCACTGGCGGGCCCCGACGAGCAGGCCCGGCTGCTCGGGGAGGGCTTCCTCGACCGCCGTCACGATCGCGGGGCCGACGTCGTCGACGCCGACCGCCCGCGACGGCACGGCCGGCGGGTCGGGCCCGTCCATGACGCGGCGCACCAGAGTGGTGCGGCTCGCCGTAGGTGGCTCGTCCGTTCCTGGTTGCATGTCATTCTCCTTTTCCCTGGCGCGGGGTGAACCATGAGCAGCGCTCTGTCCAGCCGATGGGGGACGGTAAGACTGAGGGTGAGGGTGCGGGCGAACGAAGCGGTCGCACCCTCGCGCTCTCGCTGCGCTCGCGCCCGGCGGCGGCGTGGCAGAGCCCGACCACCGCCTCGCCGTACTGCTCAGGTCGCAGTGCCGACGACCGGAAATCATCATCAGGGGGCACCTGCCGCACGCGGGGGTGCCACCATGATGTCCGTCATGGCACAAGAACTCGCAACGCTCACCCAGCAAACCGCGGACCGGCTGGCCGAACAACACGTCGGCGTGGTGGTGGCCGCGGTGGCGGATGACGTCGTGGAGATACGTGGTGCCGGAACCACCGGTACGAACCACAGACGTGTCCCCGGCCCCGATACCCTGTTCGAGATCGGCTCGGTGACCAAGGTGTTCACCGCCCTCGCCCTGGCACACCTGGCATCCGTCGGTACCGTGAGCCTGGACGAGCCGCTCGGTGATCTACTGCCCGCCGGAACGGCCGTTCCGTCACGAGCCGGCCAGCCGATCTCCCTGCAACATCTGGCCACTCACACCTCCGGCCTGCCGCGACTGCCGAAGGGCATGCTGCTTCAGGCCCTGCTGCGCCCGTCGAAGCCGGATCCGTACGCCGACTGTACGGCCGATGTCCTGCTGTCCGGGCTGGCCGGGACCCGTCTGGGGGCCACTCCGGGGAAGCGGTTCCGCTACTCCAACCTCGGAGCCGGGCTGCTGGGGCTGGCCCTCGCCCGCCGGGCGGGCACCGAGTACGAGACCCTCATCACGCATGGGATCTGTGCCCCCTTGGGCATGACCGACACGGTGGTGACGGTGGACGCCACCCGCTCGGAACGCTCCGCGCAGGGCCACGTGCGCCGCGGCCGACCCGCCGCACCCTGGCACCTCGCCGACCTGGCGGGAGCAGGAGGCCTGCATTCGACCGCGACCGACCTGGTGGCCTTCGTACGGGCCCAGTTGGACGGCGGCCCCGCAGGGCTCGCCGAGGCGATCCGCCTCAGCCGTGCGGTCGAGTACCGCAGGAGCCCCTTCGCCCGGGTGCACCTCGGCTGGATGGCACACCGCCTACACCCCCGTCAGGGCGCCCACCTCCAGATCTGGCACAACGGAGGAACAGGGGGTTTCGCCTCCTTCGTGGGGTTCGATCCGGAAAAGCGGCTCGCCGTCATCGCCCTCGGCAACACCCGACGCCCCGTGGACGGCCCGGCCTTCGACCTCCTGCGCACCCTGCAAGCAGAGCGTGCGGCCACGTCGAACTGACACGGCCCGGGGCCCGCCGAAGGTGTTGCCACTGCGCACGAGGGCGGCGGCCGCGATGACCGGCATGCTGCTCCCCGCGTTCACGGATCCAGGGCGACGGCTCTCACCGTCCTACCTGTCGTTTGGTTTGCTTGCAGCTCTGCAAGGGTGCACACTTGCGCGAACTCCGGTCGGGCGCAGCGTCGCACCCTCATGACGGATGTGCCCGGAACCGACGCCCGGGTCATCAGCAAGCCACACGGGAGCACGTGTTGAGCACACCAGGTACGGCCCGTCAGCAGCATCTCCGAAGCCTCAGCGACGGGGAGCTCTGCGCCCTGCTCCGTGGGCACGCCTCGGAATCCGACGCGGGGGTCAGCGACGTGATGGACGAGGTGTTCGCCCGTCACCATCCCTCGGTGCTGGCCTACGCCCGCACGTGCTGCCGGGACCTGTCCACCGCGCAGGACCTCGCCGCCGAGGCCTTCGCCCGCACCTACCGGGCCATTGCCTGGGGTGCCGGACCCGAGTACGCGTGGCGGCCGTACCTGCTGACCTGTGTGCGCCGTCTGGCGGCCGCATGGGCGCAGAATGCCGCCCGTACACGGCTGTCCGACGATTTCGAGGAATGGGCCGCCCAGCTCTCGGACGGCCAGGACACCGAGGACGCCGTCTTCTCGGCGGAAGAGGGATCGTTGGTCCTACGTGCCTACCGGTCGCTGCCGGAGCGCTGGCAAGCCGTGCTGTGGCACTCCGTCGTCGAGCACGAGCCGGCGGCCGAGACCGCAGCGCGCCTCGGCATATCGGCCGGAGGCGTCGGCTCACTGGTCGCGCGTGCGCGGGAAGGCTTGCGGGAGGCGTATTTGCTCGCCCACCTGAAACAGGCCGCGAGTGAGGAGTGCCGGCACTACGGGAGACAGATCGCCGCGAAACTGCGCCGACCGGGCAAGCGCCTCAACCGGGACCTGGGCCGCCACCTTCAGGGGTGCGCCGGCTGTGCACGGGCCGAGCGCGACCTGCGCGATGTCAATGGCCGTATGGGTGTCCTGCTGCTGGGTGGAATCCTCCTGTGGAACCCCGCCTCCTTCCTATCGGCCCTGGGCGGGGGCGGCGCGCAGCTCGCCTCGAGCACGCTGAACGGGACACAGCTCGCCGGAACCAAGGTCGGCGCCGTGAAATGGGCCGCTGCCGCAGCCGCTGTGGGAACGGCGGCCACCGTGGTCGTCCTGCTGCCGGCCGACTCCGAGAACAACGGGTCCGTCCAAGCAGCCGCTCCCGCCAGGACGTACGCGGCCCCGGGCGGCCCGCTCCCGGAAATCACACCGGTCACGGTCATCGGCCCGGCGGCTTTTGCCACTGCTCCCGCCACGCCCCTCCCTTCCGCCTCCTCGTCCGCCTCTCCGTCCGCCTCGGCCTCGGCCTCCGCCCCGCCGACTGCTCCGACGCCCTCGACCGGTCAGACCGGCGCCGCCCTGGTCAACGTGGCCTCGGGGCTGTGCGTCGGCCTTGGCGGCTCAGGTTCCGGCGGCCGTTTGCAGCTCGAAAGGTGCACCGGGCAGGCCAGCCAGGGCTGGCAGCAGCTACCTGCCCAGCAGAACACGTACCAACTCCGCAACGCGGACACCGGTACCTGCCTCGACGGCACCACCGACGGCGGAAATCTCGTCGTGGTCACCCTCCGCGCCTGCCGGACCGGCGCGAACCGCGCGACGCAACTCTGGCGGTTCGAGCCGGACGCACGGCCCGGTGCGTACCGCATCTGGTTCGTTCCGAAGGTCCGGTACACCGACTACGCCGACCATCTGCTGGGCCCGCGGAACTGGCCGAAGGCCGACCCGCCGCGTCCGGGATCAGAGATGGTGCACCTGCCCAACTACTACAACTCGGTCAACATGCTCTTCGCCCTGAGGTGAGCTGCAGCGCGCGGGCTCGTGCACGTCTTCTCGCTCGGTGTCGAGACCAGCCTCCGGCACACGACGTGCCGGATCACATGGCCATCGGCGTCCAACTCGAAGGAGAACCAGACGGATTCCTCGTCCCAGAAGCAGCCAACCCGGGTCGTCACGGGTTCACCGCGTCGAAGGGACACTGACAGGCGGGGAGTGAGGCAGTCCCTCTGCTGCTTCGACCGGCAGTCGGGGACGGTTTCGCCGGTGGGGCGGGGTGAACAGGCCGATGAGAGCGACGACTTCGGGGTGCGCGGCCGGTTCGGCCCGGGCGTCGGCGAGGCGGTTCAGGTAGCAGCCGATGGTCTCGCGCAGCACCGGGCGGGAAGGCGGCTCGGTGTCCCTGGGGGTCTGCTCAGTGGCGCGCCTGCGTGTCACTCGGGGCGGCTGAAACGGTGGGCGGCCCAGAGCAGGGCCGTGACGCCGCCGGCCACGAGGAGGCCGCCTTCGAGGAGTAGGGGAGGTTGCCAGCCGAACCACTCGATGCCCACGGTGGCTGCCTGGTCCGGTACCCGTAGCGCGATGCAGCGGCGCAGCAGGTCCACTCCGTAGGCCAGCGGGTTGGCGGCGGCCAGTACGTGGGCCCAGCCCGGCAGGTTTTGGATCGGGAAGAAGCCGCCGGAGAGGAACAGCAGCGGCATCATCACCAGGCCGAGCAGCATGTGGAAGACCTCGGGCCGGCCCAGGCTCACGGCGAGGGCGAGGGACAGGGCCGTGATGGTGAAGGAGGTCAGCATCATGCCGCCGAGGAGGAGCACCAGCAGGAGCGGGTCGTAGGGCAGGCCGACGGCGCCGGCCAGGCCGAGCAGGACGGCGCCCTGCACCGTGGAGACGATGGTGCCGCCGGCGCAGCATCCGAGGAGCAGGGTGGAGCGGCGGACCGGGGCCATCAGGAGTTCGCGCAGGTAGCCGCTCTGCCGGTCGGTGATCAGACGGATGCCGACCATGATGGCCGGCGTCTGTACCGTCATCATCAGCATGCCCGGGAAGAGGTAGGTCTGGTAGCCGACGCCCAGTGAGGAGTTCGGGATCAGGGCGGCCAGACCACCCCCCAGGACGAAGAGGTAGAGCACCGGCTGGATCAGCATCAGGGCGGTGTGCGTGGGCTGGGCGGACAGGCGCAGCAGATCGCGGTAGACCAGGCCGTGGATGGCGCGCAGTTCGTGGCGCAGGCGGGGCCCCGGCTCACGGCCGGTGCCGTCGTGGGCGCCGGGGGCATCCGGGGTACGGGAGGCGTCCGGGGCCGGGAGGGCGGGTGCGGTCATGGGGCCTCCTCGGGCGCTGCCGCGGTGCCGTCCGGGGCCGGGGCGGCCGGTGTGCGGTGCGGCCGGGGGGTGTGGATGCTGCGGCCGGTGTGGTGGAAGAAGACGTCGTCGAGCGTCGGTGCGGTAGCGGACGCGGCGTGCACCGCGATGCCGTGGGCTTCCAGTGCCGCGCACAGGCGGGGGATCCACGCACTGCCGTTGGGTAGCCGCAGGGACACCCCGTCGCTTTCCAGGGTGATGGCGAGGTCCGACGGAACGGTCCGGCCCACGACCTGTCGTGCTGCTGCGTCGTCGCTGGTGCGCAGCACCACCCGGTCGTCCCCGATCGCGGTCTTCAGCGCGAGGGGCGTGCCCTGGGCCACGATTCGGCCGTGGTCGATGATGCCGAGGCGATCGCAGTTCTCCGCCTCTTCCAGGTAGTGGGTGGTGACGAAGAGCGTGCTGCCGTGGTGGTCGCGCAAGTCGCGCAGGTGCTCCCAGACCTGGGCACGGGCGTGCGGGTCGAGTCCGGTGGTCGGCTCGTCGAGGAACAGGATCCGGGGTGCGTGCAGCAAGCCGCGGGCGAGCTCCAGTCGGCGGCGCATGCCTCCGGACAGGGTCCGTACCAGGGAACGCCGCCGGTCGGTGAGGCCGACCACTTCGAGCATCTCGGTGGTGCGTACGCGGGCGTGGCGGCGGCGCAGTCCGTAGAGGCGCGCGTGGATGTGCAGGTTCTGTTCGGCCGTCAGATCCGGGTCCAGGGCGCTGTGCTGGAAGAGCATTCCCACCAGTCTTCGTACCTGGTCCGGTCGGCTGAGCACGTCGACACCCGCCACCGTGGCCTGTCCGGCGGTGGGGCGGGCCAGGGCGCACAGCAGGGCGAGGGTGGTGGACTTCCCCGCTCCGTTGGGGCCGAGGAAGGCGAAGGTCTCTCCTTGGAGGACGTCCAGGTCCAGGCCGCGAACCGCATGGGTGGTGGTGCCGTCCGGGCGGGGGTAGCTCTTGACCAGGCCGCGCGTGCTGATGGCGTGGACCGGCTGGGCGGCGGACCGCGTGGCGTCCGGGTTCGTCGGGGCGGTGGTCACGAGGGTTGCCCGGGGGCGAGTGTCGTCACCGGCATGTGGCTGCATGGTCAGGTCCTCGTCGACGGGGTGTCCTTGCGCGGGCCTGCCGGCCGCACCGGTCGTGGCTCCGGCCGGTGGCTGCCTGGGGGACAGCCACCGGCCGGAGTGCTTGGTCAGCCGGCGCAGCTAATGCCGATACAGACGGTGTTGAGGAGCGTCAGCAGGCCGACGCACTCACAGGTCGCGGCGAACGGCGCTCCGTCGACGCCGACCGGGTCGGTCTCCGGAAGGGCGTGCAGGTGAGCCAGCAGTTCGAGTTCGCGGTTCTCCATGACTTTCTCCTTCTCTCTGAGGTTGCGACAGGGGTTCCCGTCGCTCAACCCGACTGCTGGATCATCCAGTGTCGGGAGTCTGTGTGGTGGGTCCGCAGGAGGAACGCCAGGATTCCTGCGGACCCGTCGCTCCAGCTCGTCGAGACGTCCCCGTACTCGTTGGGGAAGACGACGTGGCCGGCACGGTGGGCCCGTTCGGAGGCGATGAGGCGGGCCAGGTCCTGGGCCATCGCACGGTAGGCGGGGTCCCCGGTGGCGTCGGCCATGTCGAGGAGGAAGTCACCGTTGCCCGCCAGCCCGTGACACTGGGCGAGAGCGGCACGGGACGCACGCTCGACGACGGCGTGGGCGGCGCCGCGGGCGAGGTCGCCGAACCTCTTGTCCCCGGTCCGCTGCCAGAGACGGATGAGGAAGGAGCCGATGCCCGCCGAGCCGTGGCACCAGTACGGGGCCGTGGGTACGTTCGAGGTCTGGGCCGGCCACTGGGCGGCGTGGCCGACCGTCACGGCGTGGGCCACCAGGAGTTCGCCCGCCGCGACGGCCAGCTCCAGGTGTTCGGAGCGGCGGGAGACGGCCTCGGCGGCGAGGAGGAAGCAGCCGATGCCCGATGTTCCGTGCGCGAAGCCCAGATAGCGTTTGCCGGCCTCTTCGGAAACGGCTTCGGCGGGGACGGGCCAACTCGCGCCGGACGGTTCGGGCTGTGCGGCGGCAGCCAGCCGGTCGGCTGCGTCGACGACCAGTTCGGCCAGGCGCGGGTCACCGGTACGGTGCCACAGGTGGGCGGCGGCGAGGCCGCTGCCCGCGGAGCCGTGGGTGATGTCGTGGCTGGGTGTCGACTCCAGCGGGGCCAGGGCCAGGGCCATCGCGTGGCCGGTGAGGGCGTGGTCGTCGACGGCGCATCCGGCTTCGTACAGCGCCCAGGCGGTTCCGCGGCCTCCGAAGTGCAGCCCAGGGCGTATGGAGCGGGTGTCGGTCCGGGCGGCGATCCAGTGGCCGGCGGTGGAGATCACCTCGGGCAGCCGCGGGTCGCCGGTGAGCTCGAAGTACCGTGTCAGGACGGCCAGAACACCTGCTGCACCTTGCTGCACGGTGCAGGGGTCGGTCTCTCCGGCCAGGGTGGACACGGGCCACAGCCACTGGTCGTCGGCCGGGGTCATCGTATCGACGAGGTGGTTCACCATCCCGGTGACGGCGGCCTGCGTCGTGGGGTGCGGGTCGGCTGTCGGCAGCGGCCCCCCGGCGGGTCGCGTCGGCCGCGCCGGCTCCGCCCCGCGAAGTGCCTCGCGCGCCCGGGCAGGGTCCCAGCGCTCGTCGGGATCGTCCTTCATCAGGCCGCGGATCATCTCCGGCACGCCGTCCGGCAACCGCAGCGTTCCGGCGCAGGCGCTCAGCCACTCGGCGAACCGCTGCTCGGCGGGCCGGGTGGCCGGCTCCTCGGGCAGCAGGTTCGGTACCTTTCCGGCGAGGACGAAGCACACGGTGGCGCCGAGGCTGTAGTAGTCCGCGGTCGGGGACACGGGAGCACCCACCAGGCGCTCGGGGGCGCTGAAGCCGGGGGTCCCCACTTGGGTCGGGAGCGGGGCGTCGTCCTGGAGGACGGCGAGCTCGAGGTCGATGAGGCGCAGTTCTCCGTCGGGGCGGACCATGACGTTGCCGGGGGTGAAGTCCCTCAGTACGCAGCCGTGGGCGTGGGCCGCGGCGACCAGATCCACCAGACGTCCGATCTGGGCCAGCGCGTCCGCTCGGTAGCGTTCGCTTCCGACGTCGCGGAAGCGTTCGGCGACCCAGGTGCGCAGGGGCACGCCCGGTACTTCCTCCTGGGCGAGGAACAGGTGCCCGCCCGTTTCGAACATCGCGAGCGGTTCCGGCGCCAGTCCGGTGCCCTTGAGCTTCTCCAGCGTTCTGGCCTCGGCCCGCAGCCAGTCGCGGACGTCGGATCCGGATGCGTCGCCCTCGACGTGCGGCCGGGTCTCCTTGATCACCACGGGGGCGTCGGTGGTGACGTCCGTGCCCCGGTAGACGCCGCCCTTGTTGGTGTGGCGGATCGCTTCCCGTACCGAGAATCTACCGTTGAGCAGCACGGGGCCGCTCGCCTTCTTCTCCTGTTGCGGCGGAAGCGGTACCGAGGCGGGGAAGGGGCTGACCGCCCAGGAGGGCGGGGAGTACTGGCCGGTGCGCTTGTCTTCTACGGGATTGCCGTCGGGGTCTTCGATGCACCAGACCAGCAGGCCCTGTTCCGACAGCTGCCGGCGGCCGACGAAGGCGCCGTAGCGATAGTGCACGAGGCTGTACGGGGCGTACGGCTGGTCGGACAGGATCCGGGGGCCGGCGAGTCCGGCCGTGGCCCTGTGCAGCTCGAGGGCTATTCGGGCCGCGTCGTCGTCGGAAGCCGGGTAGACGGTGATGAACTTGCCCGAACTTCCCCGGGGCGTGGCACGGGAGTTGAGCGCGCTCACCTGCTCGAGGAAGCGGACGAACTTGAATCCCGACTCCTCGCGCAGCAGCACGTCGAGAGCCTTCGCGAGGACTTCCGGTGCGGAGGCGGCCGTCGCGGACACGTGCAGTTTCCAGCCCTGCCGGCGTCGTGCACCCGACTCCGACTCACGTGTGAGGCGGCACCACATATCGTCCGCGTTGATCGTCCAACGCGTGTCCGTGCCCGTGTCCTGTAGCGCCTGGCGGAGCTGAATTTCGAGGTCGACTTCGGTCGATTGGCTCGTCATGCGCGTCCCTCTCAACGGCGAGAACCGCTGGTCGAAATATGTCTTCGGCAGGAAGAAACGTACACCGCACCCTCGACGGAAGTTGCCTGGTTCCACGAGCGCATGGTGTTGTTGCGACGAATTTTGGTGCAGTCCGGCGCAATGTGAGGCGCGCAGCTATCAACGAGCCCGAAATGCTCTACACGTTCGACAGAATGGCTGGTTTCACCAGAGGGACAGTTGATTCGTTGCGAATCACGCAGGGCTTTCTGTATCGATTCAGGCGAACTGCAAGAACACTGACCCCACCTCCCCCAGCAGCCTCTTCACTTTCGACGACCGGTGGAGCTACGGCCACCATAGCCACTCGCGACCCCCCAATTTGGGTCGAACGAAAAATTGACCACGAGCCACTCCTGCGACCACGGCGAAAGCTACCGGCCCGAACTTCCGCCGTACAGCCTCCCCATCCACCACGCCGTGGAAAAGAGTTCGATTCCGCCATGATTCCAACCGACGAAGGGGTGCGATTCACCGCGTCAACACCTCCGCGATCAGCAACGTGAGCTGCATCGACTCGCAATATTTAATGCTCAACGATCTTTCGGAGGTCGCCGGATAATGACTCAATTGGCGAATATAGGCTTCCCGGGTTCACTGATGCATCCGGCGACCTCTGTTGTGGCCGATGCGGGCGGGGCATGCGGTGCCGGGCATGCCGGCCCGGGTCGAGCGCGTAGGGGCACCGGCGCACAACGGCGAACGCACGCCCGGTCGCGTGCGCCTGCGCGGCGGTGGGAGCGCGGCCACCGCGGGCCGGATCAGCGGGCCGGACCCCTCCGTGGGGTGCCCGTGCTTTCGCGCCCGGCCCGCCGCGTCAGACCCTGACCCGGCGCACGAGCACCGCCAGTGCCACCGCCCCGAGCAACGAGAGCAGGGCGGCGGCGCGAAGGACCGATTCGATGGCGGGGCCGTCGGAGGCCGCACTGCCTGCGGAACCGCTGACCACTTCCAGCACGGTGGAGGCCACGGCCACCGCCACGGCCCCGAGCAGCACCAGCGAGGTCAGGACGAGGCCGGAAGCGGCGGCGAGCCGGTTCGCGGGTACGTAGGATTGGGTGGCCACATTGGTCAGTGCCCAGCCGAGGCCCACGCCGAGGCCGACCACGGCGAAGATCGCAGTGTAGAGGGCGAGCGAGGTGGCCCAAGTGAGGGCGAGCAGGCTGACGCCGCAGAGCAACATCCCGGCGGCCATCAGCGCTTCGGGGCGCGCGTGTTGTGCGAGGTGCCCCGCCCCGTAGCTAGCGGACCCGGCTCCGACGGACAGGGAGAGGAAGACCAGTCCGGAGTCGAGCGGGGAGAGCCCGCGGGCTTGCTGGAGGTAGAGCGCGGACAGCACCGCGACCAGGCAGTAGACGATGTTGGACAGAGAGCCGGCCAGCGTGACGACGACGAACGGGCGGTTGCGCAGCAGCCCGAGGTCGAGGAGGGGTTCGGGGGTCCGCCGCTCCAGTCGTACGAACACGGCCAGGAGCGCGGCTCCGCCGACGAAGCAGGACAGGGTGGCGGGCGAACTCCAGCCCCAGTGCTGGCCCTGGTCCACCCCGATCATGACCGCGCTCAGCCCGGCCGCGAGCAAGATGACCCCGGGGAGGTCCAGGCCCCGGGCGGCCTCCTCGTCCCGGGTCTCGGGGACGTACCGCAGCATGAGTACGGTGGCGGCGACGCAGAAGGGCACGTTCAGCAGGAACACGGCACGCCAGCTGACGTGTTCGGCGAAGGCGCCGCCGATGAAGGGGCCCAGGGCGGTACCGATGGCGCTGAAGGCGAGGACGGTGGCGACGGCCCGGCCCTGGCGGGCGTCGCGGAAGTAGGCCGTGACCACCGCGACGGAGACGGGGAAGATCAGGGCGGCGGTGCATCCCTGGACGACCCGCCCTGCGGTGAGCCACGCGGTGTTCTGGGCGGCGGCGCACACGGCGGAAACGGCGCCGAAGCCGAGCAGCCCGGTAACGAGGACGCGGCGCCGGCCGAGCAGGTCGGCAGCCCGACCACCCGTGATCATGAGGGCGCCGAGCGCGAGCATGTAGCCGCTGACCAGCCACTGGAGGTCGGTGGTGGGGGTGTCGAAGTCGCGGGCGATGACGGGGAGCATGAGGTTGAGGGCGAACCAGTCCATCTGCACCAGCAGCATGGAAATGGCCGCTGCCGCGATCACCGCCCGGTCGCGCCGGGAAAAGAGCCCCCGGCCCGGATCCGCCTGTGCGGATGCACTCATGCCACCGCCCGTCTTCGATCTCTCCGACCATCGTGGCACCGGCCGGCGCGCCCGACGTGCTCGCAGGCCCGGGTAGCCGGTGCAGTACCCACGATCGGCCGCCGCGGCGGGCCCGCCGTGGGTGCGTTCGTCCACCTGGGCATGTCGTCGGGGCGGCCCGGTCGCCGGGCCGCCGGGCGCCGTGCCGCCGGGCCGCCGTGCGCCGTTGGTGTCCCCGAGCCCGCGGCGGCTTCCACTGACGCCGGACCCGGGCCGGGAAGGACCAGTGGCCGGTTCCGACGAGGAGACCCGCCTCCTGCTCAGCAGCAGAGTCCGGCCACCTGCTCCAGTTCGTCCGCCAGCAGCGCCGGATCGCGGGGGCCGATGTGCGGGGCGGCCAGGGACCGTACGCGGAATCGGTTGTCCGGGGTCGTCTCGTCAGCCTCCCTGATCATCAGGTCCTGGAGTGCCAGTGGGAGGGTACGGTCTTCGGTGAACCGCACGAACGTGCGCGGGATTCCGCCCCACTTGTGCACCAGACCGCGACCGTCGGCCACCCCGATCGCGGCCGATTCGTCCGGTTCGAGAATGTTGAGCATGGCCCTCACCTCGGCGTCGGAGTACTCGGCCGCCATCGCCTCCTTGGCAATCCGGAAGAAGGTCGGATCGCCGCTCCGCCAGTTGACCCGGGTGACCCCGAGCTCCGGAGGGGTCGGGACAGGGACCATCTTGAATATGTGGCTCGTGGCTGCTTCCGGCGTCGCCATCAGCTCGCTCACCGAGGCCCGCTTCGACGGGCACAGGGCGGAGACGTACACCAGGTGCGAGATGAGCTCGGGCACCAGGTCGGCCGCCGCGTTCACGGTGACACCGCCCAGACTCTGGCCGGCCAGGACCACCGGGCCGTTGCGGTGTGCCCGCCGCACCACCGCGGCCACATGTGCGGCGCAGTCGGCCAGGGTCGTCCCGGCGATCGGGGAGGGCTCCGTGCGCAGCCGCTCCAGGTCTTGCGGCGCCTGGTACGAGAGCGGGAGGTAGGCGCCGGGGCCGTGGCCGGGCAGGTCGACCGCGACCACCCGGTGCCCTCGCAGGCCCAGTTCGGCCGCTACGGGAGACCAGCCGTACGCATTGCTGCCCGATCCGTGGACCAGGACGAAAGTGACCGTCGAATCGGCCACACCCATCAAGTTACTCATGAGTACACCCTATGTCCACAGCCCCTCCGGGGACGATGCCCGTCCGCCACGCCTCCGCGACCAACTCCCCATGACGCGCCGCTACATCCTCTGGCGGAACAAGCACGCCCAGGACGAGCGCCTACGCAAGGTCGTGTACGGGTCGAACGTCGTCCGAGGCGGCCGCACCCCGACGGAACAACGCCGTCCACAGGAAGGTGACGCCGAACAGTGCTGACTCAGGGGGCTGCTCCCGCATGCGGCGCAGTTCCACCTCCACCAGGTCAGAGAAGATCCATCGCAGCGATCCGGGTGTGTAGGCGAGGCCGCCCCGCAACTCGCGTTCTCGGTAGAGGTCCGCGTCGGTCAGTTCCGTGCCCATCCCCGCCTCGCCGGCGGCGAAGCTGGTGAGCGCGAGATGGCCGCCAGGGGCGAGGACCCGGTCGAGGAGGGCCAGGTAGCTGACCCGGCGGTGCGGCGGCAGATGATGGAAGCACCCTGAGTCGACGACCAGGTCGTACGGGCCGCTCAACTCGGCAGCGGGGAGAGCGAAAGCGTCACCGCACAGGAAACGCACGTCGACTCCAGCCTCGTGAGCCCGGTCCTCACCCCAGGCGACAGCCACCGGGGAGAGATCGACGGCGTCCACCTCGAAGCCGTGCGAGGCGAGGTACAGGGCGTTGCGGCCGGGTCCGCATCCCAGGTCCAGGGCCCGGCCGGGAGCGATCAGGCCCTGGTCGAGGTAGGCGGCCAGATTCTCGTCCGGCTTCGCCGCGAAGAACGGGACCGGCCTCGACCGGTCGGCATAGAAGCGGTCCCAGAAGTCCTTGCCGTCACCCGTGGCCAAGCGGCCGGCCTCGGATTCAGCTGCGAAGAGCCCGTCCAGAAGCGCAAGGACGTCCTCGACGGTACGTACGGTCCGGTCCATCCGGCCCCCCCCTTTCCACCGATGTCGATCATCGGAGCGGGAATGGCAAATGACCAGCTCGGGCGGCGCGTGGAGAGGGCTGGAAACGGCTGTTGCGAGCCCCTGAGGTCACCGGCGAGCAACCCACTCCCGTCCCCGACTCGGCGTCCGCCCAGCCAGCTACCAAGGGCCGGAACGGGGCCGTCCAGGGCTGCGGCGGAGACACTATTCTGACGAGTTTTCCAGCGGTGCCACACGACCAACGCTGTCCGATGCGGCACTGATCCGTTCTTCCGATGGCAGGGTTGCTGCCAAAAATGGCCTGCTCCCTGGGGTGGCCCGACTACTGTCCGTCTGAGTGACGAGTGACAGGTGACAAGGGTCTGATGATGACGACAGCATGGGAGGAGGCGCTCGCCCGGCTGTGTGCCGTACACGTGCCGGAGCGGGATGACGCCGATCTTCCGGATGAGCTCTTCGACCGTGTGGACGATCTCATTGACGCCTACGGTGCCGACGACGTTGCCGGTATCGTCGCCGAGGCTGTGGAGGCCGGCCGGGCGACGCTGGAGCAGGCGATCGTGTTCCTGAACGTGGCAGCCTGGTCGGGTACGGACAACGGGGCCTCCATGACGCTCACTCTCGACGAGTGGGTGCGGAAGGCGGACGACACTCTTCGCCTGGGCATCGCACTGCACCACGAGTACTACCCCTTGAGTACAAGTACGGAGATGCTGGCAAAACTTACTGAGATCGCCCTGCGCTTCCCTGAGCACCGGGCGATCTGCGAGCGTCGCATCGCCGACCGTCCCGCGGACCAACCCCGCAGTTGACCCTCGGGGGTTCCTACCAGCACCGGGACCACTGAGTTGCGCATGACGTTGCGTCCAATGCCACCTGCAGCCTCGAGTGGCAACGAGGAGAACGGGTAGCCCGCCGCCCGGATCCGCTCAGGCCAGGACGTTCACGGCCCTGGCGACGACGAGTCCCAGGATCATGAGCGAAAGGACGGACTGGAGGGTCATGACGCTCTTGGCCCAGGGAGCGAGTGGCATGACGTCGGTCGGACTCAGCGCGGTGGAATTGGTGAACCCGAGGTAGAGGTAGTCGATGTAGTGGGGGCGCCAGTGCGGGGCGTTGAGTTCGGGGCTGAGCTGCTGGGGAAAGGCGAGCGCCGGAGTGCGGGGCATGTGGTGGGCCCGGGCGGCCGGCCCGCCGCTGTCGAGTTCGAAGTACAGCAGGGAGAAGGCGAGAACGGTCGAGGACCAGACGCTGCCGCCAGCCAGCAGGAGGGCATTGGCGGAGCTGGTCTCGTGCCCGCCGTGGATGAGATCGTCGATCAGCTGGACGGTCGACCAGATGGCGCTGCCCACGAGCACGACGACCAGGGCGATCGCCACTGAGCGCAGGACAGTGGAACGGCGGCTGATCCGACCGGGGTCTCCCGAGACCAGCGCCACCAGCAGGACGCCTTCGGCGAGCGGAAGCGCCCATCGGGGCCCAAGACGCAGGTCGTCGGGCAGGAGCAAGGTGAGCACGGCCGAAGCGATGACCGCTGCCGCCATCGGCCAGCGGCTCTCCGTGTGGACGGCGGACCGCGGATGCGGCTCGCTCGGGCTCCTACGGTCCGTGTCGGACGTGTTCTGTCCGGTCACGGCCGATCACCTCCCGGGACCGGTGCCGGTGGCAGCTCAGATCGCATGTGCCGTCAGGGTCGTACGGCGTCGGGCGTCGCGGATGGTGCCGGGCGCCCGTGACTTCGGGTTCATGCGCCGCTCCTCGCAGGTGAAGGCGTACGGGGCCGCAGCTGTGACCACCTCGACCACCTCGACGACCGCACCTGGGACGCACGCTCGGGATGACGCGGCGCTGGACCGTGGTTCCACCGTAGACCCGGGTGAACGCGGCCCGCGGCCGACACGCTCCGCATTCACGCGCCTGCCGAAGCGGCAACCCGACGGCGTACGGCAACGCGTCGGCAGATCGGTCGGGGCTTCGTCCGATACAGCGGAGCGGTTCGCCGCCATCATCTCCGTGCTGGTCAGCAGCTGCGCCTACGGGACATGATGGCCCCGTGACGAGCAACCCACCCACACCCCCGGCTCGGATCCCCGGCTATGACGGGGGTCCCTTCCACCACCAGCCCGGCCTTCTGGACGAGCACCTGTTCTGGGTGGGCCACCTGCACAACTACTACTCAGAGAGCGAGGGGGCCGAAGACCTCGTAGATGACACGGACGCACAAGACGCCGGCGATCTGCAGTCCCAACTGCTGGCAGGCGACACCTGGCCCGTCTTCACGGTGCCGCTCCACGGCGACCACCGCCTTTACGTGGTGTACCGCGCCTTCGATGGGGACGAGGGCATCGACTACCTCCTGCACCACCCGGACTGGGATGCGGCCGAGCGTCTGGCACAAGACGAAGGCCATTTCGTGGGCCCCGGGCTGTCCTGGGCTGAGCTGACCGCCGCCGCGGACAACCACCTGCCCGGCGGCAGCACCACTGACCCCCAGGCCCGGCTTCTGCTTCTACTGCCCGCGTTCGGCGACGACGACCTGCCGGACGGCGCCGTCGAGCGCCTGGCCGCGGCACTGCGCGCCCGCACTCGCGTCAAGGCACCTGAGCGGCTCGCCACGATGCTCCTTGAGGATCAAGGGCCTTGCGGCCCCGCGCGCTGGGCAACAGCCGAAGGCGACCACCAGATCAACGATGGTGGCTACTCGTTCCGCAACCCCACCAACCCTTTCGCCTGGTCGACCTCACGTCTGGCCCGGGTCAGTAGCGCACTGGCTCCCTGACAGCGGTCGAGGAGTGCAGAGAAGATCAACACGCGGTCGCGTCCCGTTGGCGGACCGGGCGCTGGTCGTCGCAGCGTACTGGCGCACGAACCGCGCGCCCCGTCACGCCAGCGAGGCGAGGCCGTCTCTCCAAGGGAACGGGCGTACCCGCCGGCCCGGACGGAACCGTCCACGCCCTGTGCGCACCTCAGTCCCGGCTCCGCTCCTCACCCTCCAGTAGGAGCCGCTTCTGCGGCTTCCCCATGGCGTTGCGCGGCACCGCCTCGATGAAACGGACCTCACGCGGACGCTTGTGGACCGACAGGCGCGCCGCGACGAAATCGGTGAGCTCACCGCCGCTGACGCCCTCGGCCACGACGAACGCCACGATCCGCTGGCCCAGATCGGCATCGGGGACACCCACCACCGCCGCCTCCCGCACTCGGGGATGGTCCAGGAGCGCGTTCTCCACCTCACCCGCCCCGATCCGGTACCCCCCGGACTTGATCATGTCGGTGGAGGCGCGCCCCACGATCCGGTGCACGCCCTCCCCGTCGACAGCCGCGATGTCACCCGTGCGGAACCATCCGTCCTCCGTGTACGCGGCCGTCGTCGCCTCCGGCCGGCCAAGATAGCCCGAGAACAGCGTCGGCCCCTTCACCTGGAGCTCACCGATGTCCGCCCCCGGCTCGGCCACGACCCGTGTGGCGACACCCTCCAGCGCGGTTCCGACCGTACCGGGAGCCGCCTCACCCCCCGCGCGCCCACTCACCGTGATCAGCGTCTCCGTCATCCCGTACCGTTCCACGACCTGGTGCCCCGTCAGCCGCTCCAGGTCGTGGAAGACCGGCGTCGGCAGCGCCGCGCTTCCAGACACCAGCAGCCGGGCCCCTGATAGTGCCGCGGCCGCCCCCGGCACCGCCGCGATCCGCGACCACACGGTCGGCACACCGAAGTACAGGCTCCCGCCCGCCGCCGCAGCCGCCGCGTACGCCTCCGGCGTCGGCCGGCCCGTATGTACAAGTCGGCTCCCCGTCCGGAGAGCCCCGAGCACACCCAGTACCAGCCCATGGACGTGGAACAACGGCAGCCCGTGCACCAGAACGTCCTGCGCACTCCATTCCCATGCCCCGGCCAGCGCGTCCAGGTCCGCGACGATCGCCCCCCTGCTCAGCACCACGCCCTTGGGCACACCCGTCGTGCCCGACGTGTACAGGATCAACGCCGGGTCCCCCTCCCCCGTCGCACCCGCCGGCGGTCGGAGAACGGGCGAGGGAGCACGGCGGGCGAAATCCACCTCCAGCAGCCGGGCACCCGAATCCCGCAGGATGTGACCGCGCTCCACCGGACCCGCGTCAGGCGGCACCGGCACACAGGGCACACCCGCCAACAGACCGCCCACCACCGCGGCGACCGTCTCCAACGAAGCAGTCGCGGTCACCGCGAACGCCGGAACCGGCCCCCACCCGGCAAGATCTGCGGCCACCGCCCCCGCAGCACCCAGAACGTCCTCATACGACGCGGCACGACCCGCGACCGAGACGGCATCCCCCCGGTCCCCGAAAACCCCGGTAAGAGCAGTCAGCACGACAACACCCCCCAAGAACAAGAACAACAACAGGAAGAAACAACCTCACCACACCACAGGGCCACACACACCACTCCCCCCTTATGATCAGCCGAACCCCGTACCACCGCACGGCACGACCCGGCACACCCCGCCCGGCACAACCGCCAGGCCCGGCACCGCACGGCCCTGCACAGCACGACCCGCCGGCCTTCGCACGGCCCTCCACGGCCTCGACGGTCGCCAGACACGGCCCAGCACCACCACGGGCCCGGTCGTGGCGCGGGCAACCGGCCGCCCCGGAACGACCCGGCACCGCACGGCCGCCCGCCCCGCAGGCCCGCACGGCCCGCACGGCTCCCGGGCACCGACCGGAACACCACGGAAAGGAACCTCGTGGAAACCGCACGAACCTTAGTCCTGATCGCCGCAACCATCACCGCCGGACTCATCAGCGGCCTCTTCTACGCATTCACCGTCGCCGTCATGCCCGGCCTCGCCCGCAGCACCGACAAGACCACCGTCGAAACCATGCAGAACATCAACAAGGCCATTCTCAACGGCTGGTTCATGCTCGCCTACCTCGGCGCACCCCTGTTCATCACCGCCGCCCTCGTCCTCCACGCCACCGACCCCGACACGCGAAACGCCGTACCCCCACTCGCCGCTGCGCTCGGCACCTGCCTCGCAGCCATGATCATCACCGCCCGCGTGAACATCCCCCTCAACAACGCCCTCGAAGAAGCCGGGCCCCCCGAACACCACACCGACCCCACCACCACCCACACCACCCGCACGACGTACGAAACCCCCTGGAACAGGGCCAACACCTGGCGCACCGTCCTGACCACCCTCACCCTCGCCCTCCTCGCCTACACCCTCGTCCTCGACTAGGCCGTGTCCGACGGTTCCTGTGACTCACCTTGCGCTGGATCGTTGCGGTCGGCGTGGGGCGAGGTGATCTTTCAGATGACGAGTGGATTCGACTGGAGCGGCATCTGCCGCGTAACCGCGGCCGGGGCGGGCGTTG
Source organism: Streptomyces sp. NPDC091682 (assembly GCF_044756625.1). Lineage (NCBI taxonomy): Bacteria > Bacillati > Actinomycetota > Actinomycetes > Kitasatosporales > Streptomycetaceae > Streptomyces > Streptomyces sp. NPDC091682. Next base: position 26,715 of record NZ_JBIVTH010000008.1, read on the forward strand.
GCAGTGCCACCGCCGGGTGATCAACGGGATTCACTTTCGGCAACGACCCGGCCTGCCCTGGAGGGATCTGCCGCCGCAGTTCGGCAAGTGGAAGACGATTCACGATCGTCATCGCAGATGGTCGGCGGACGGCACGTGGGAGAAGATCTTGCGGGCCGTCCAAGCCGACGCTGATGCGGAGGGCCGGATCGACTGGAGCATGGTGAGCGTCGACTCGACGTCCTGCCGAGCACACCAGCACGCAGCCGGTGCCCTCACCCGCGCGCCACGAATTCCGGGCCGGCGCAGCCGCCCAGCCCGACACCGTTCAGACGAGGGTCTGGGCCGCTCCCGGGGAGGGCTGAACTGCAAAATCCACCTGGCCAGCGAGGGCGGTCGTCGCCCGTTGGCCTTCATCATCACGCCCGGACAGTGGGGTAACGCCCCGCAGTTCATACCTGTGCTCGAACAAATCAAAGTCCCAAGGCCGGGTGGCGGACGCCCACGCACCGACCAGACCACGTTGGAGGCGACAAAGCGTATTCCTCGCGCCGAAACCGCCGGTACCTGCGGCGCCGGCAGATCAAGCACACGATCCCTGAGCCCAGGGACCAGCGAGCCAACCGCCAACGGCGGGGCAGCAAGGGCGGCCGGCCCACCGGCTTCGACACGACGGTCTACCGGCGCCGCAATGAGGTCGAGCGCACCATCAACCGGCTCAAGACGTTCCGCGCGGTCGCCACGCGCTACGACAAGAGGGCGTATGTCTTCCAAGGGACGGTCACGGTCGCGGCGATCCGATTGTGGCTCCGCCCGTGACTTCCATGTCCTCGACTATTGGTCTTCCGGGACCAGGACGCCGAGCTCGACTTCCTCGAAAACGCGTGACCACCAGGCTTCGTTGTCCTCGAACACCACCGGATCGCTCTGCCGGGCCCGCTCAAGCACGTCTTCGATGTAGTCCTCGTAGTCGTCGTCCACATCGCTCCGTCCCGACCAGGCGAACGCCTCCCAGACCTCCAGGACGTTCTGCAGACCAGCAACCGAGGAGTTGACCAGCCCGTACTGCTGGTCCCCATCGCTGTCATAGCCGCGGACCATCCAGACTTCGCCGCTGTCGATCAGCAGCCAGTAGGTGTTGACGCCGTCCTCGAACGCGCCGAGGAACGCAGCCCGACCCGGCGGAAGGTCACGCACCTCCAGCTCCCGACCGGAGTCCCGCACGAACATGCGGTTGCAGTCGGCCGGCAACCCTCGCTTGCCCAGCCCAAACACCGCCTCACGGCCCACACCCAGGCCCGCGAGAGCACTCGCGTCATATGGCAGCCACAGCACGCTCGGCAACCGGCACCCCCTACTCGATTCCAACCATCCGATCCTCTCAGACCACGTAGACGACCCATCGGCCAGGACCTAGACCGTTTCGTTCGAATCACCTCGCGGACCAGCTGAAGAGGGCAGCGAGGTAGATGGTGGCGGTCTTGTCGTAGCGGGTGGCCGGGCCGCGCCATTGCATGATCTTGCTGATGCAGCCATCGTCCCTTCAGTCGCGGGGAGGGGTCACCCGACTGCCTCGTGCTCGGTCCACCGCCGAACAGTCCGAGGGCATGCTGATGCGGCTCATTCTCGAGAGCTCCCTCTACCGCGCACCTGGTTCCGGACGATCCGCGCTGACCTTCCCCGACCCGGCCCCGGCAGTGTTGGAGGCGATGCTCGATGGGTGGGCCACTCAGCAAAGGGCGCGGTTCCTCAAGGCGCACACGATCCGGGCGAGGGTCGATGTGGCTGACGATGCGGCGGATCGCCGACCTCTACCCCGGTAAGGCCAAGACCGACGCGAAGGACGCGTTCATCATCGCGGACGCCGCCCGCACGATGCCCCACACGCTGCGGGCCATCGACGGCGAGGACGAGACCATCGCCGAACTGGAAATGATCGTCGGCTTCGACGACGACCTCGCCGGCGAGGCCACCCGGGTCGCCAACCGCCTGCACGGCCCTTTGACCCAGATCCACCCGTCACTGGAACGGGTCCTGGGGCCCCGGTTGCAACACCCGGCCGTCCTCACGCTGCTGGAGCGGTTCGGCTCCCCGGCCCAGATACGCAAGGCAGGCCGACGGCGGTTGATCACCCTGCTGAAGCCGAAGGCCCCGCGGATGGCCGAGCGGCTCGTCGAGGACATCTTCGCCGCATTGGACGAGCAGACCGTCACCGTTCCGGGGACCGAGGCGGCCGCACTGATCGTCCCAAGCCTAGCCGGATCCCTGACCGCAGCCCTTGACCAGCGCAAACTCCTGGACGGGCGGATTGAAGAACTCCTGGACGCCCACCCTCTTTCGGAGGTCCTGACGTCGATGCCGGGAATCGGCGTCAGGACCGGAGCCCGCATCTTGATCGAGGTCGGCGACGGCAGCACCTTCCCGACCGCCGGCCACCTCGCCGCCTACCCCGGGCTCGCCCCCGCGACCCGCAGCTCAGGCTCATCGATCCGCGGCGAACAACCCTCCAGACGAGGAAACAAGCAGCTCAAACGGGCCTTCTTCCTCTCCGCGTTCGCGGCCCTGGCCAACCCCGCATCGCGGACCTACTACGACAGGAAGATCGCCCAGGGCAAGCACCACACCCAAGCCCTGCTCTGCCTCGCACGACGCCGCGCCGACGTCCTCTTCGCCATGCTCCGCGACGGAACCTTCTACGAACCCCGGCCAGCCTCAGCCGGCTGATCCTCAGCGGCCTCGCCGCACACAGGGCAGTCCCGCTCATCGACCGAGTCCATCACGACCGGATGACCGCAAAAGTCGCACGGCCGCCTGCTCTCGCCCGCCGACTCTCGAACAGGCACGTCATCACTCATGACAGCCACACTGCCACCCGACCACCTTGACCAAAGACATAGGGGCCCCCGAGAACGTGGGCTGCATCGAGGCACAGCGCGACGCGGTCCTCGCTGCCTACCGCTCGCTCCTTGATCGTCAGGACTGGCGCGAACCGGCCCGCGTCGGTCTTGCCGCGCAGGACAACCGGCGGCAATGGCTCGCGGGTTCGGGGTCAGGTCAAGTCAGGTCCGTCCTCGGGTCCACGGACCAGTGGTTGGTCTTGAAGATCCGCCCGGCGAAGGTCACGTCGGTCTCGGAGACGAAGCGGAAGCCGACCGAGCGGCAGATGCCGTTCGAAGCGGCGTTGCTCGTCGCCGGGAAGGCGTGCACGACTCCCCAGCGGTTCTCGTCCCGGGCTTGGCCCAAGAGAGCACGGACGGCGCGCTTGCCCAGCCCTTGTCCTTGGAAAGGGGGCAACACCATCCAGCCGATCTCGGAGATCGGGCCGTCATCGGTGTGGTGGGACCAGAGGGTGACCGTCCCCGCCACCACCTCGGGGGCGGCAGGGTCGGGGACGATCATCTTGAACCAAGCAAGGTCCGCGGCTGCCTGCTCGGCATCCCGGCGCACCTTGGCCACCATCTCCTCACGCGGCTGGGGGCCGCCGAGGTCAGCCATCATGTCGGGATCGCACCGCATCCGGACATAGGCATCGACATCGTCCGGCGATACGTTGCGCAACTGCACCGGCTCCTCCTCGTGTTCGTCAAGGATCCTTGCACAGCATCGATCACGCACAACGGGAACGCCCGTGCTGCCGCGGCGAGGGTCAGCTCGATCCATGAGACCGGCGCCCACCCCCACCTCGCACGAACAGACAGTGGCCCGGTCCGCGAGCCGGGGCATGTGCACGTACGGATGCGGAGGGCGGAGCCGGCCGGGTCTGCTGCCGGATCGTCTCCGTGGCCTCGAGCTCTTCGTCCGACCACCAGCAGCCCGCACCACCGGCGGGTCGGGTGAGCCCCCTCTGCGTCCTCGCGAACCTCCGCGAATGCAGCTGGCCCGCCCGACCCGGCCGAGTGCAGCGTGATCGTCGGATCAGATGACGCCCTGCGCCAGCATCGCGTCCGCGACCCGCTCGAAGCCGGCGATGTTCGCACCGGTGACGTAGTCGCCCGGGGCTCCGTACCGCTCCGCGGTCTCGTGCGCGACGGCGTGGATCGAGCGCATGATGGCGGCGAGCTCGTCTTCCACCCGCTGCCCGCTCCAGGCCACCCGGCCGGCGTTCTGGCTCATCTCCAGGGCGCTGACCGCTACCCCGCCCGCGTTGGCGGCCTTGCCGGGCCCGAACGCGACGCCAGCTTCCTGCAGGATCCGTACGGCCTCGGGCGTGGTCGGCATGTTGGCGCCCTCGGAGACCGCCTTGACCCCGCCCGCGACGAGGCTACGGGCGCCCTGCGCGTCCAGTTCGTTCTGCGTGGCAGAAGGGAAGGCGATGTCCGCCGGCACCTCCCAGACACTCCCACCAGGGACGAACCGCGCCGAGGAGCCGCGTCGCGCCGCGTACTCGCTCACGCGCCCGCGCTCGACCTCCTTGACCTGCTTGAGCAGTGCGAGATCGATGCCCTTGTCGTCGACGACGTAGCCCTGGGAGTCCGAGCAGGTCGTCGGGTTCGCGCCGAGCTGCTGGAGCTTCTCGATCGTGTACAGCGCGACGTTGCCGGAGCCGGAGACCACCGCTGAAAGTCCGGCCAGCGACTCGCCCCGGACCTTCAGCATCTCGGCGGCGAACAGCACGCTGCCGTAGCCGGTCGCCTGCGGCCGGATCGCGGAGCCGCCCCAGCCCTGCCCCTTGCCGGTCAGGACGCCGGCCTCCCAGCGGTTGGTGATGCGCCGGTACTGGCCGAAGAGGTAGCCGATCTCGCGGCCGCCGACACCGATGTCGCCGGCGGGCACGTCGGTGTGTTCTCCGATGTGCCGGTGGAGCTCGGTCATGAAGGACTGGCAGAACCGCATGACCTCGGCGTCCGACCGGCCGTGCGGGTCGAAGTCGCTGCCGCCCTTGCCGCCGCCGATTCCGAGGCCGGTCAGGGCGTTCTTGAAGATCTGCTCGAAGCCGAGGAACTTCACCACGCCGATGTCCACCGAGGGATGGAAGCGCAAGCCCCCCTTGTACGGGCCGAGCGCACTGTTGAACTCGACGCGGTAACCGCGGTTGACGTGGACCCGGCCCCGGTCGTCCTGCCACGGGACACGGAAGACGATCTGCCGCTCGGGCTCGGTGAGTCGCTCCACCAGGGCCACGGCCGGGTCGGCGTACTCGGGCCGGGCGGTGAAGACGGGGGCCAGGGTCTCGAGGACCTCCCGTACCGCCTGGTGGAACTCGGGCTGTGCGGGATTGCGGCGCTCGATCTCGGCCCGCAGTGCTTCCAGCCTGTCCTTCGAGTCCTTCACGTGTGTCCCTCCAGGGAGTGCGCGGTGCGCAGACGTCGGCAGGTCCATGGTGTCCGCGGGGGTGCGGATACCGGTTGATTTCGGGCTCGGCGCGCTCCAAATACTCCCTTTCGGAAAAGTTTTTCCGGAGCGTGCCCCTCTTGCGGAGGCTACCCCGCACGGCGCTGCTCTGGTGAAGGCTTCTGCCCCGCGGACAAAAACCTGCCGTACGCCGGTGCGTGCCGACTGCCCCGAGCAGCAGACATTTCTGCGAATCCCACGCACCACGGGCCTCCGCCGCCGCTACCAGCGGCAACCCTCATCATTCGATCGCCAGCGCGCGCCTGCGCCCCCGCGCACCACAGGGATGGAAGGAGACCGGGCCGGGCCTCTGGTGCCGTCCGGAGGTGAACCGGTGAGGGCTGACGGTCAGGTTGCGGTTGCGGAGCCCTTCCCGAGTCGTCGGGCGAACGTCCGGGCGGCGATCAGGTCGTTCTCGTCGGGACGCTGTTTGTTGATTCCGCCGACCAGCCGGAACGGCATCCACGTGTCGAGCGCGCGGCAGGTGAAGGTGTCCACCACCTCGAAGCCCCTGCCTTCGAGCAGGCGCACGAGCGGACGGGTGAACGGTGCGAACGCCAACTCCGGCAGGCCACTCGTGGCGAAGACGAAAGCCCGCCCCGTCGACGCCTCCGACGCCGTGGCACGGCCCGGACGAACCCGAGCAGGTCCCGGTGCATCCGCTGCGTGAAGACGCCGGAGCCGAAGCCCACGAGGTCGTATCCCGGCAGGTTCGAAACCTCCACTTCATCGGGTGCGACCACCCGGGCATCGAGCACTTCGGCCATCGCTTGCGCCACGCGCCGGGTGTTGCCGTGGGATACCGACGTGCATACGAGCAGAGTCTTCATCAGCGTTCCCTTCATCTGTTGCCTCCCCACAGAAACCGAAGGGTCATGCCGAATGTGACAACGCCGTCCGGGAAGAAGGGCCGGTGCGGAGCGCTATCGTGCCTCGCTCGTAGGCGTGCGCAAGCCTGCGAGGATGTGGTGCGCGTACTCATCCTCAGGCGCCAGGAGCTCAACCGCTCGACAGGCTTCCTGTGGTCGACCTGCCCCGTGCAGCCACCTCACCAGGTGATACAAGGCTCCGCGGTCGCCATCACCAGCGCGGTTGCGCAGCTCGGTCTCCATTCCGCGCTCGTAAAGCGCTCTGTTGAGTCTCCGACATGCGTGGACGTCGGAGACCGCGAGTTCGGTGAGTTGGTCGAACCGCTCTGCACGGACGAGTAGATCCATGTGCCACAGGTGATTGTCGTGCGCGGAGTAGTCGGCGGAGAAGCACTCGGCACGAGCGCTCACCAGCGAGATGGCCGTGCCCCAATCGCCTACCTGTTCTGCTGCCTGCGCCTGCTTGTACCACTGCATAGGGCAAGTGTCGCGCGACTCGTCCGCCACCGGCCACCGGTTTCCGGCACCCCAGTGAGGCACCTGAGGAAGAGGTGCCGGCCACCGTCGTGATCTCGGCTAGCGGCTCATTCTCCCTTCTGGGTGATCATGTCGATCAGGCCGTGGGCCGTGTTGTCACCCGAGAAGATTTCGGAGAGTTCGACGCCTTCGAAAGTGACGGGGGCGGCGCTGCGGAGGAACATGGCCTGCTCGTACTCGGTGAGCGCGGCCTCGATGTCGTCGGGGTGTGCGGCTATTGCCTCGCCGAGTTCGGCGCCGTCGAGGAGGGCCAGGTTGGCGCCTTCGCCGTTCGGGGGCGCGAGGTGCGCCGCGTCACCGACCAGAGTCACTCCCGGTACCCGGTCCCACCGGTGCCCGGTCGGCAGGGCGTAGTGGGGGCGGAGGACCGGCGCCGTGTCGCCGTCGGTGATCAGGGCGGTGAGTTCCGGTGCCCAGCCGTCGAACTCGGCCGCGATCCGCGCGGTGGCGGCGGCGGCATCGGTGAAGTCGATGGCGGCGAACCAGTCCTGCGGCCTGGCCAGCGCCACGTAGGTGTGCAGGGTGTCGCCGCTTTCGCGGTGAGCGAAGATCTCCCTCCCCGGCGCGGGCGCGATCAGCATCCCGCCGCCCACCGCCTTCGCGGCGGCCGGGTGCCGGGTGTCGGCGTCGAACAGGTACGTCTCGACGAACGACGTGCCGGCGTACGCGGGTGTCGCGGTGGAGAGCAACGGCCGGATCCGTGACCACGCGCCGTCCGCACCGACCAGCAGGCTGGTGGAGACGGTGCCGCCGTCGGCGAACGTCACCTCGTAGCGGCCCTCGCCGAGAGCCCGGGTACTGCTGGCCTTGTTCCCCCACCGGACGGTGCCGGCCGGGAGCGAGTCGAGCAGGATCCGGCGCAGTTCGCTGCGCTGCACCTCGGGGCGTCCGCCGGTGCCGTCGTCGGCCTTGTCGAGCAGGACGTTCCCGTCCGGGTCGAGGACCCGCATCGCCTGGCGGCCCTCGAGGACGATGGCGTGGAACTCGTTCATCAGGCCGGCTGCTTTGATGGCGAGTTGCCCGTTGTAGTCGTGGATGTCGAGCATCCCGCCCTGGGTGCGCGCCGCCGGGGAGGGCTCCGCCTCGTGGACCGTGACCGGGATTCCGTGGACGTGGAGGACGCGGGCCAGCGCGAGTCCGCCGAGTCCCGCGCCGATGATCGTGACGGGCGTGTGCATGATGGCTCCTTCGGGATCGGGCCGCCCGGCGTGCTCCGGGCGGCCGTCCCTCGAAAGGTGCCGGGCCCCGCCAACGAACTGCCGACATGTGACCGACAGCCCCCGATAGACGGCCGACACCGCGGCTCCGCCGCACGATCTGACGCGGATGTTCCGCGGGGTCCGAGGTGGCCGCGTGCGGCACGAACGGTGGCCCCGGTCCGCACCGCCGCCCTAGGGGGCCCGACGGCGACCGCCGCGGCGGGCTGGGGGCCGACTCGGAGCAGCGACCCGGTTCGCCACTGCCGGGTGGTCAGGAGCGGGCACTCGGCCGAGCCACACGGGTTCGCCGCGTCGATACGACGCGACTGCGCAGACCATCCCTTATCTTGCATTTTGTCGGGCAGGCTGGTTCGCGTCAGGCGCGTCAGCGCGCGGTCGGCTCGGCGGGCCCTCGACAGGCAGGAGCAGAGTCATGGCGGAGCGCCCCGAGGTGTCCGACGGCCCCGCGCAGCCACCTCCGCGCGACTGCGTCAACGAGCCGATCGCCGGGATCGTGGCCGAGTTCGTGGGCGAGCGGATGGGGGACCGCGTGGCCCAGGGGCAGGACCCCCTCCTGCGCCCGGTCTTCGCCAAGTTCCACGGTGCGGCCCGCGGCGTGCTGACGGTCGCCCCCGACCTGCCGCCCGAGCTCCGCATCGGTTTCCTCGAAGCCGCGGCGGACCAAGGCGGGCTGACCGCCTGGGTGCGCGTCTCCAGCGACACCCAGCCGGAGCGGCCGGACCTACGCAGGACCGTTGGGTGGGGCATCAAGCTGTTCGGCGTGCCCGGGCCGAAGCTGCTGCAGGACGACACCCGGGCCGACACCCAGGACCTCGTGCTGCAGAACCATGACGTCTTCTTCGTCGACACGGCCCGGGACATGTGCGAGTTCCAGCTGGACCCGGCCGTGTACCAGCAACAACACCCCCTCACCCGGCAGATCCTCACGGACATGCGCAAGCCCGTCGAGAGCACGCTCACGTCGACGTACTGGGGCGTGCTGCCGTACTCGTTCGGACCGGACCGGCACGTGAAGTACAAGCTCGCCCCGGCCGGCTGCGCGGACGGCGACCCCCGGGCAACACCGCCGGACGAAGACCCCTCCTTCCTGCGCGGGGACCTGCACCACCGGCTGGCCGCCGGCCCGGCCGCCTTCGACCTGCTGCTCCAGTTCCGGACGGACCCGGACCGGATGCCGCTGGACCGGGCCACCGTGCGCTGGGAGGAGGGCGAGAGCGCGCCCGTGAAGGTGGCGACGCTGACCCTGCATCAGCAGGACACGACCGCACGGGGGCAGGAGGAGTACGGGGACAACCTCGCTTTCAACCCCTGGCACGGCCTGTCGGAACACCGGCCCGTCGGCAGCATCGCGGAGGCCCGCAAGGTCGTCTACCACGCGGCGGCGGCCCGGCGGCGCGACGCCAACGGCACTCCGGCGGCCGAACCCGGTCCCGCACGGCCGGCGGGTACCGAACCGCACGGACGCGACACCCGGATCGTACGGGCCGCCGTGCACCCGGCGATCGGGGTGGCCAGGGTCGGCGACAGCGCGGAGGAGTTCTTCCTCGCCCCGGAGGTCGACGGGGCTCCCCCACCAGCCACCGGCACGTACAAGGACGCGAGGGGCGCGCTCAAGCGGCAGGCCGTCCGGTTCCGGGTGTACGGCTACAACGCCGCGGGCGAGGCGGTTGCCGAGCTGACGGCGGACAACGCCGACCTGCGCTGGACCGTGGAGGTGGCCAACAAGAAGGCCGCCTGGTACCAGTTCCAGCTGGCACTGGACATCCCCGAGGCGGCACAGGCCCCCGCGACCACGCTGCGCAACCTCACCACGGTGCCCGCCGGGGAGCGACACCGGCTGGCCATCACACCCGGGCGCCGCTCGATCCGGGGCCGCGACCGCGCGGGGAAGCCCGAGTACGCCTTCGACTCGGGCACGTTCCTTGGGCACCCCGTCTACCTGGGCGAGCTGCGCACCGATGGCGCCGGCCGCCTGCTCTTCCTCGGCGGACGCGGCGTGTCCGCCTCGTACCCCACCGCCCAGGCGACGCACTTCGCCAACAACGACGGCTGGCACGACGACACCTGCGACGGCCCGGTCACCGCGCAGGTCCGCATCGACGGCAGGGACGTCCCGGTCGATCCGGCCTGGGTGGTGGTCGCTCCCCCGAACTTCGCACCGGAGCTGAAGTCGGTGCGCACGATGTACGACCTGATGTACGACACCTTCGTGGGTGCGGGCATGCTGGCACCCCCGGAGCGGGTCTCGTTCACCCACGACGTGCTACCGGTGCTGCGCCGCCTGTGCGAGCTGCAGTGGGTCAACCGCGGCATCGCGGCCCTGTTCGGGCACGGTGGGCGCGAGCACTTCCTGGCCCCCGAGCGACTGGCGGAGCTGGCCGGCCACGGCGCCCGGCGCGACGAACTGCGCCGGCAGATCTGGGCGATGATGCGGGATCCCGACCGCGACGGGCTCTCCCCCGTGCCCTGGCCGCCGATCTACGGCGACTCGATGAGCGTGCGACCGGTCTCCGCCCGGCAGCACCTGGCGCTCTCCCCGTTGCAGTACGGCATGCTCGCCCGCTGGGCCGCCGGGGACTTCGACGCCGACCACGATCCACGGGCCGCACCGCCCGCGGCGCTCGACGGCCTACCGCTCGCGCAGCGCCCCGCGGCCCTCGACCGGGCCGCCCTGTCCTACTGCCTGGCCGACGCCTTCCACCCCGGCTGCGAGCTCACCTGGCCGATGCGTCACGCCACCTTGTACTCCGCACCCTTCCGCGTGCGCCACCGCGACCCCGCCCGGCCCGAACCCGATTACGGCTCCACGCTCACCCCGCAGACGGCGCTCGGCCTCGACGGTCCGGTGTACGCCCAGGAGCCGGGCGGTCTGACCCGCTGGATGGCCGTGCCCTGGCAGACCGACACCGCCCGCTGCCGCTCCGGTTACTACTTGGGCTTCGGGCCGCGGTACGACCCGTACCTGCCCACCTTCTGGCCGGCACGGGTGCCCAACCACGTGTTGACGGAGGAGAACTACCGGACCGCCATCGACCCGGCCGCCGACCCCGAGGACCGTCGCACCGCCTTCGAGGACAGGGCGGTGTGGGACAGGTGGCTGCCGTCCGACCGCATCGCCCAGATGAACGCCATGGTCAAGGACTTCGGCAAGCTCGGCATCGTCGCACGGCGGGAGGGCCCGGCCGCCGACGACGGTAGTGACTCCGGCTCAAGCGACGGCTCCAGCGACGGCTCCGGCCCCAGTGACGTGGTGAGTCTCCCCGCAACGATGCTGGTGGAGTCAGAGGTGAGCTTCCATCCCGAACAGGCTCCGCCCCCGCTGCGGAACCTCGTGTGCCTGCACGTGCCCGAGGCCGCCGATCCCGCGGTGCGGGAGGAAGCGGTGGCCGCCGCCATCGCCGCTGCCGGCCGGCCGGACGGGGAGGTGCTGGCGGGGTACTTCGAGAAGGTCGCCCGCTTCCCGGAGGCGCCGTGACCGCTCGGACCGGCCCGGTTCCCCTCACCGGGCGGTTCGAGGCCGTCGTGGCCGGGGGCGGCCCGGCCGGGGCCGTCGCCGCTCTGGTCCTGGCCCGGGCCGGCCGACACGTCCTGCTGGTGGACGGGGGCCCGTCGGGCGCGGCCTCCGCCGCCTTCACGATCGGCGAGACCCTGCCGCCCGCGGCCCGGCCGCTCCTGCACGATCTGGGGCTCTCGTCCGCCTTCGCCTCCGACGCGCACCTGAGCTGCCCGGGTACCGAGGCGTCCTGGGGATCCGTCCAGTTGCACGGCCACAGCCACCTGTTCGACCCGCACGGCCACGGTTGGCACCTCGACCGTGCCCGTTTCGACGCCTCGCTGCGCGAGGCCGCGGTGGCCGCGGGCGCACTGATCCGGCGGGCCGTCGTGATCGGCCACTGCAGCGCGGTCGGGGAGCAGCACCTTCTGGTACGGGAGCGGGGCGGCAGCGTGCGGGAGGTGCGTTCCCGTTGGGTCGTGGACGCGACCGGCCGCCGGGCCCTGATCGGCCGCCGTCTGGCCCGGCGCCGCCGGCAGGACCGCCTCGTGGCCGCGTTCGCGCTGCTCGGCGCGTGCGGGGCGGACGGTCACCCCGGAGACCTGGAACTGCGCACCCTCGTCGAGGCGGTGCCCGAGGGCTGGTGGTACACCGCCAGGGTCCCCGCCGGGCGGGTGGTCGCCCATCTCACCGACGCCGACCTCGCCCCTGCCGGGCTGCGCACCGCGGACGGGTTCCGGTGCGCGGCGGCCCGTACCCGGCACGTACGGGACCGCCTGAGCGGGTACGACCCGGCCGACTCCCCCGCGCCGCACTGGACGGCCGCCCACGGACTGCGGCTGTCCCCGCCGGTCGGCCCCGGATGGGTCGCCGCCGGGGACGCCGCGATCGCCTTCGACCCCCTGTCCTCCCAGGGCATCCTCACGGCCCTGCACGCCGGGGCCCGCGCCGGCCGGGCCGTCGACCGGTGCCTGGCCGGCGACACGGGCGCCCTCGCGTCCTACGTCTCGTTCCTGGACGGCGTCGCGGACGCCTACCACCACCATCACGCGCAGTCCTACGCCGAGGAGCGGCGGTGGCCGGCGCACCCGTTCTGGCGCCGCCGGAACGGGTGGCGGCACTGACCCGGAGGGCGACGGTCGGGGTCCGCGCGACGTTCCGTGCGCATCGGCACTCCCGGTGCTCACGGAAACCGGCGAGGTGACACCATGCGGTGTCATGGCAGAGGACAACACCCATGCGTTTCAGGCGGGCCAGACGGGGCTCATCGTTCGGATCCCGGAGGCGGAGCCGTCCGTCCGCAGGTGGCGTGAGCGGCTCGACCCCTCGGCCCGGGCCGGGGTTCCGGCCCATGTCACCGTGCTCTTCCCGTTCCTCCACGAGAGCCGCGTGGACGGGCTCGTCCACTGCGCCCTCGCGGACGTGCTGGGCCGGCAGCCCGCCTTCGACCTGCGGTTCGAGAAGTGTGGGCGGCTCCCGGACGTGCTGTATCTCGTACCTGAGCCGGACACGCAGTTGCGTCGGCTCACGGAGGCGATCGCCGGTCGTTGGCCCGAGGCTCCTCCGTACGGCGGCCGATTTGCCGAGGTCGTGCCGCACCTGACCATTGCTCAAGGCCAGGAAGACAGCCTCCTGGAGGAGATCGAGACCGACCTCGCGGTCAGACTCCCGTTCACCTCCCGCGTCTCCTCGGTCGAGCTCATGGTGCACGACGGGACGAAGTGGCAGGAACGGGCGTCGTTCGCGCTCGGAGAACGACGCCGGCCCTGAGGTCCGGCCGAACCGCCTACGGCCGCTCGAAGAGCTGCAGCACCCCGCCGAACGAGAAACACAGTGCACCGGTCAGCGTCCCCCAGTTGGCGATGTCGACGTTGACCAGGCTTCCGGTCGCGGGGCGGGTGAAGGCAGCCAGCGCGGAGACCATGAAGAGGATCGAACCGAGCTGGTTCACCGCCACGACCCACCACCCGAGACTGCGGGAGCGGACGCACGGCCAGGGTCGATGGCAGATCTCGACGAAGGCGAGGTGCCCCGACACGAGGAACAGCACGCACCCGATGACGTCCGGAGTCCAGATCAGCCGATTGACCTGCCTGACGGTGAGGCCCTCCAGGAAGGAGTCCAGCAGGTTGACGCCGAACACGAGCGTTCCGGCGAACAGGACGAACGTACTCAGCCAGTCCAGCCGCATCGGCTCGTACCCCCACCACCGCCAGCCGGCGGTGACCTGGAAACCGCCACCCCGGGCGTGCCGGGGCGCGTTCAATACCTGCAGGACCGAGACGTAGCCCCCGGTGCTGAAGAACAGCCCCCCGACGAGGTACACCCATGCGCTGACCAGCGGATCACCGGAACCGAACTGCGAGACCGCGGCGCCGACGGCGAACAACGCCCCGCCGATGACGAACGCACCGGAAGCCACGACGTTGACCCTGCGCAGACGGCGCAATGCGCCGGGCTCGGCGGTCGAGACCCGGCCGGCCGGGTCCCCCGGGCCCCGGACCAGCAGCGTGCCGCGCTTGCGCGCCAGCCGCGAATCCCAGACCACCGTGTCCCCCTCGGGACGCCGCCAGGTGCGCCGGGTGACGAACGGTCCTGCGCCTTCGACGCTCTCCAGAGGCTGTCCCACGATCTGAGACTAGTCCCGAGGACGACACCCGACCGTCAGCGAAACGACCCCCATCGACCGCCCGGCCGGCCGAGATGCGCGCGTCCCGTCCCCGTGCCGTGACCCGGTTGGCGGAGTCCCGGGCGCCGGATCCGCGGTGAACGCGCACAGTGGGTGCTCAGGGCGCTGCGACCGAACGGAACGGAAGTGCGGCGAACGGCCTCAGGCACGCCCGTACACCTCGTACGAGTCGGACTCGGGCGGATGGATACCGGTCCCGTACCTCGTGCCACGGAGCGCCCCGGCGCCGACGCGTGAGGATGCCCGCCATGACCGAGCCCACCCAGTCCGCGCAGGCCACCCGGTCCGTGCAGGCCGCCGAGTCGATCCCGTCCGACCACGTCATCGTCCTCTTCGGCGCTACGGGAGACCTGGCCCGGCGCAAACTGCTGCCCGGCCTGTTCCATCTCGCCAAGGCGGGGCTGATGCCGCCGCGCTACCGCATCGTCGGCTCCGCCCCGGCGGCCGAGGCCCTGAGCGACCAGGATTTCCGCTCCCACGCCCGGCAGGCCGTGGCGGAGTTCGGGCGCTCGCGCCCCGAGGGCCCCGTTTGGCAGGAGTTCGAGTCCGCCCTGTCCTTCGGTGCGGCCGATCCGGAGGCCCCCGAGCCGCTGGTGGCGGCGGTGCGCGCGGCCGAGCAGGCCGTCGGCGGCACTCCGCGGCGGCTGTTCCACCTGGCCGTCCCGCCCGTCGCGTTCACCTCGATGGTCGAACTCCTCGGCGCCACGGGCCTCGCCCAGGACGCCCGTGTCATCGTCGAGAAGCCCTTCGGGACCGACCTCGCGTCCGCCCGCGCGCTCAACGCGGCCATCCACGCCGTGTTCGACGAGTCCCGCGTGTTCCGCATCGACCACTTCCTCGGCAAGGAGGCGGTGGACAACATCCTCGCCCTCCGGTTCGCCAACGGCCTCTTCGAACCCCTCTGGAACCGCGAGCACATCAGCCACGTGCAGATCGACGTGCCCGAGCAGATCGACATCCAGGGCCGCGCGCACTTCTTCGAGGGCACCGGAACCTTCCGCGACATGATCGTCACCCATCTCTTCCAGCTGCTCGGGTTCGTCGCGATGGAACCGCCGGTCGTGCTCGACGCGCAGTCGCTCCGGGACGAGCAGGTCAAGGTCTTCCGCAGCCTGCGGCCGCTGGATCCCGGGCACGTCGTCCGCGGACAGTACACGGGCTACCGCGCCGTGCCCGGGGTCGATCCGGCCTCGGACACCGAGACCTTCGCCGCCCTGCGCGTCGAGATCGACAACTGGCGCTGGGCCGGCGTCCCCTTCCTCCTGCGCTCCGGCAAGGCACTGGCCGAGGGCCGGCACGTCGTCACCCTGGGCTTGCGCGAACCCGTCCTCGGCATGTTCCCCCTGAACGCGCGTGCCGCCGTCGACGGCCGGGGCAACGAGCTCGTGATCGACTTCGCCGATCCCGGCTCCATCACCGCCCGGTTCCTCGTCAAAGAGCCCGGCCCGTCGATGTGCTTGGCGGAGGCCGACATGGTCTTCGGCTACCGGAGCTCCTTCATCGCCGACAACTCCCTGGAGGGCTACGAGCACCTCCTCCTGGAAGCCATGCTCGGCGACCAGTCCTTCTTCACCCGCTCCGACGGCATCGAACGCCTGTGGGAGGTCTCGGCCCCGCTGCTGAACGCACCCCCGCCCGTGGAACCGTACGCCCCGGGAACCTGGGGGCCCGACAGCATCGACGCACTCGTGGCCCCGCACCGCTGGCACCTTCCCGACCGACGTTGAGGGGACGGGCTCCGGTCGGGTTCCGGCTCCGCCGGGCGGCGGCCGGGCGGGCCCGTTCGGCGGCGCAGGCGCAGCCCGACGCATGGGCCACCTGGGTGAGGGGGCCCCGGACGTCCTCGCCCCGCAGCCAGAACTTCACGGCGCGGGGCGAGGGTCGGGGCCGCTTCTACCGGGACCGCTTCTACTTCGCGTACGGGGCGGCGGGGTGGAAGTTGATGCGCTCGCGGACCACGGGGAAGCCGGCCTTGGCGAAGTTCGCAGCCATGGGGAAGTTGCCCCGGTCCGTGGCTCCGGTCACGGCCTCGGCGCCGTGCTCCACCAGGAAGTGGGTGCACTCCGCGAGGAGGTCGTAGGCGTAGCCTCGGCCGCGGTGTTCCGGGAGGACGCCGATGAAGCCGATGGTCGGTCCGGAGGGGTTGTGTGCGGGAATGTGGATGCCGGCCAGGTCGCCGTCGGGTGTGCGGGCGACCTGCCACCACTCCCTCGGGGACGGGCACCAGTGGAAGAAGTCGAGCTCCTCCTGCGCGGCCTGGTCGAGGCCGCCCTCCGCTATGGCCTTCAGCGCGTGGGCGTCCAGGGTGGCCGCATGGATGCGGCGCAGTGCGTCGAAGAAGACCGCGTCGTCGGGTTCGGCGCCGAAGACGAGGCGGCCGGGCCGTTCGGGGAGTCCGCGCTCCGGGGTCCAGCGGTAGAGGAAGCGTTCCACCAGGAGTTCGTAGCCGGCCGCCCGGGCGGCGGCGAAGCGCGTCTCGGCGGCGGCGGTCAGGTCGGGGTGGTCGCGCCAGTCGCCGGGGAGGTTGATTTCGAGCTCGACCTGCCAGGGTGCGGAGCGCAGGAGTTCGGCCCCCGCCTCCACCTCGCCCTCGGCGACGTCGAACCAGTTGACGTTGACGGGTGCCTCGTCGTCGGTGCCGCCCCACCAGGCGCCGCGGGCGACGACCGTGCCGTCGCGCAGGGCCACCCGCTTCCATTCGGGGCGGTGCGTGGTGCGCTCGTGGGCGGCACGGGCGTTCAGCGGATCGGGGTGTGCGTCGAACAGCTGGGCGTCGCTCTCGTCGAGCGCGCGGATGACCAGATCGGTCATGGATTCCTCCGGGACGTGTACTGCGTGGTGCACTCCCGGCCTCGGATCAGACGAACCACATCGGGGTAACGAGGAGGGAGCGCTGGATGGTTGTGAACTGCACGGCACTCGCCTCCTTCCGTTCGTCTCGCGCGACGTGGTCCGGAGTCGGACGATACTTGATCACCGGCAGGCCGTCCACGCACATTTAGGGCTCCGGGGGCTTGCGACTCGTCTCGTCAGAGGTCGATGCGGTGCTCGGCAGCGGATGGGTCATCGGCGGAGCCGTAGCGCAGGACAACGTGCGCCGGCCGGAACGGCAGGTCGTTCAGGATGGGTGCCATGACAGCGAAGAGTGCGTCGGCGTCCGGTCCGTAGGCGTAGAGGACCACCTCACCGCCTCCGTACTCGTTTCCGTCGAACTCGCCGACGTCAGCTTGCTCGATCACGTCGGTCAGCAGGGACTGGGCCTGGCGGACGACCTCCCGTTGACTTGGCTCGCCAAGGCCAGCGTCGGCCAGTCGATAGCGAGCGATGACGGCATGCTCGACGTCGGTTTCTGCTTCGTCTGTTTCGGCCATGCGGGAAACGATCTCATCCCGGACCGACACCGGCTCTCCGGAACGCGGTCCTGGGTGATCGTGGGCTTGGCAGGCTTGTCGGTCGGGTTCTTGCGGCGCTTGTTCGGGCGGTAGCCGCGGTACGCGGTGACCGGTGGCGTGTGGAGGGACGAGGACCGGTGCGGGTTGTGCATCCGCTTCGGGCAGCCCGCACACGTCGAGTCCCTCACCTGTGCGCCTGCAGTCCGGTTCGCGGCGAAGGGTCCGCCGCCGCCCCGACCGCGCCCCGGCGGGCCTACGCGCAACAGCCGCACACCGTGTGAAGATCACTTAATCGATGCCGGAGTTGAGGAGGGGGCGCATGGCCGCTGTGGTACTCGTCCACGGCCTGTATCACCGCCCTGAGCACTTTGCCGAAGTGGCGGAGCAGGTGAGGGCTTCCGGAACCGAGGTCGTGGTTCCCGAGCTCCACCGGGGTTCGTTGCTCGCCGATACCGCCGCGGTCCAGGCCGCCGTCGACGCGCTGCGGGAGCCTGCGATCCTGCTCGGCCACTCCTACGGCGGTTCGGTGATCACCGGGGTGA
The DNA here is from genome assembly GCF_044756625.1 of Streptomyces sp. NPDC091682. Lineage (NCBI taxonomy): Bacteria > Bacillati > Actinomycetota > Actinomycetes > Kitasatosporales > Streptomycetaceae > Streptomyces > Streptomyces sp. NPDC091682. The sequence goes on from NZ_JBIVTH010000008.1 coordinate 44,767, forward strand.
GCGGAGCAGGGCACTTGGTGTACCTGGCGGCCTTCGTGCCGGATGCCGGTGAGAGCGCGGCCGGTCTGGGTGGGGCGTCCTCGCGGCTCAAGGCGGCGATCCGCCCCGGGCCAGGTGGCTCGACCAGTCTGTGCCCCGATCTGGCTACCGCCGCCCTCTACGACGACTGTCCCGAACCGTTCGCCGCCCGCGCGGTCGACCTCCTGCGGGCCCAAGCACCCGGCTGTGGGCGAGGAGTTCCGGAGCGCCAGAGTTGGAAGGACACCCCCTCCACCTACGTGGTCTGCTCCCGGGACCGGGCCGTCGACCCGGGCCTACAGCGGAGGATGGCCTCGCGCTGCACCGACGTGCGCGAGTGGCAGACCGGCCACTCGCCCTTCGTGGGACGGCCCCGGCTCGTCGTCGGACTCCTGCGGGAACTGCTCGCATCCGACTTCTGGCGCAATGCGCACACATGAGACCGCGGTGCCGTGAATTCGGATGGCCTGCGGGGCGTTGACCTGCGACCATCTGCGCATGCTCATCCTTGCCGACGATCTCGGCCACCTCTCCTACACCGTCACCGGCGACGGTCCGCCCGTGGTGCTCGTACACGCCGGCGTCGCGGACCACACCATGTGGGACGCGGTCGTACCCGCCCTCGCGGAGCAGAACACCGTCATCCGGTATGACCTGCGCGGCTTCGGCGAGTCCGCGCCCCCGACCGGGCCGTTCGCCGAGACCGACGACCTGTGCCGGCTCCTGGACCACCTCGGTCACGAGAGCGTCCGGCTCGTCGGCGCGTCCTGGGGCGGCCGGGTGGCCGTGAACTTCGCCCTCGCCCACCCCGGCCGGGTCCAGTCCCTGACGCTGCTCTCCCCGCCGTGGCCCGGCTACGACTGGTCGGCGGACATGGTGGCTTACGACGAGGCCGAGACGGCGGCCCTGGCTTCGGGCGACCTGGACGGCGCGGTCGGCGTGAACCTGGACATGTGGCTGCGCGGGCCCGGCCGCGGCTGGGAGGACGTCGCTCCGGGGCTGGCCGAACGGCTCCGTACCCCCGTACGGACGTCGCTGGTGAACCAGGAGGCGGTCGGGGAACACTCCCGGGGTGGCCCGGCGGGCGACATCACGACGATCGCCGTTCCCACACTGGTCGGGATCGGTCTGCTCGACGTCGCCGACTTCCAGGACATCGCCCGCCGGTACGCCGCCGAGATCCCCGGCGCCGCTCTGGTCGAGTTCCCCGCTGCGGCCCACCTCATCGCACTCGACGCCCCCACCGAACTCGTCACGGCGCTGCGGCCGTTCCTCGCCCGCTGACGCGGGGACGCGGACGGGTCGAAACCCAAGTGCCGTCGGGCCCCGGGGCGGTGCAGGATCTACCCATGGACAACGTGCACAACATGGACGACAAGGTCGTGGCACGGCTCGCGGAGGCACTGTCGTCAGGTGCTCTGGTCCGCGTCCACCGGTCGGCGATCCGGGGCGCGGACCGGCTCGACGGTTTCGTCGTGGGCACGAGCGCGGCGTGGACGCTGATCGCCCTGTGCAGTGACGTCCAGCTCGACGGTTGGGCGGCGGTACGCACCGCGGACGTCACCAAGGTCGGGTGGCGGGGCGGCATGGACTGCCTGACCGTCCGGGCGCTGCGGCGCCGTGGGCGCTGGCCGGCCCGGGCGCCCGAGCCGGAACTCGCCCTGGACGGACTGGCGGACCTGGCGGAGGGCGCCTCCCGGGCCTTCGGGCTGGTCTCCCTGCACGTCGAGCGGGACGCGCCGGATTCCTGCTGGATCGGCGAGGTGGCCGCCGTACGGCCGAAGTCGTTGCGGCTGCGGGAGATCGACACCGAGGCGCGGTGGCACCCTCGGCTGTCGAAGTTCCCGTTCGAGGACGTCACCCGGGTGGGCTTCGGCGGGCGGTACGAGCGGACGCTGCTGGAGTTCGCCCGGCCGTAGCGCTGACCGTGGACGCCCTCAGTGGCCCTCCGGCCGGCGTGCGGGTGCGGGTGCGGTGATCCGGCGGACGGATTCCACCACCGCCGCACGGTGCTCGGCGCGCCGTTCAGCGGCCCAGCCGGTGCCCGCCGCATCCGCCGCCGGACCGCCCACGGCGCCGAACCAGGCCTGTGACAGGCCCATGACCAGTGTCAGCACGTCCGCCGCGGGCACCGCGGCATCGATGCGGCCCGCTTCCTGCGCCCGCCGAACCGCCTCGATCTTGCCGTCGTAGGAAGCGGACTCCGCGTCCGTGGATCCCGGGCGCTCCAGTTGCTTCCACAGCACGAGGCGCATCAGCGCCGGCCGCTCGACGAGGTGGTCGAAGACCGCCCCCGCGTAGCCGGGCAGGTCCTCCACGTCGAAGGGCACGGACTCCGATCCCGTCGCGAGGGCCCGCTGGAGCACGGCGTCGAAGAGCTGCTCCTTGTTGCCGTAATAGACGTAGATGAGCCGCTTGTTCGCCTGCGCCGCCTCGGCGATGCGGTCGACGCGCGCACCCGCGATGCCGTACGTCGCGAACTCGGTGAAGGCGGCGTCGAGCAGGCGCGCCTTCGTCGCGTTGGAATCCCGTGCCATGGGCTGCAGCCTAGCAAGTAACTATCTGGTTATTGACAAGCGAGGTCACTGCGTCGCAGACTCGAACTATCCAGTTAGTTACTTTCTTGTGAGGAGCACACCATGGAGATCCGCGCACTGGGCGGCCAGGGACTGGAGGTCGGCGCCGAGGGCCTCGGTCTGATGGGCATGAGCGCCCACTACGGCGCCACCGACGAGACCGAGTCCCTCGCCACCATCGACCGCGCCCTGGAGCTGGGCGTCACCCTCCTCGACACCGCCGAGGGCTACGGCCCCTTCCGCAACGAGCAGCTGCTCGGCAAGGCCCTGGCCGGGCGCCGCGAGGCCGCCCTCGTGGCCACGAAGACCGGGATCGAGTTCAGCGACGGGGGCGCGTTCCTCGGCCACAACGGGAGCCCCGAGTACATCCGCCGCTCGGCCGACCGCTCCCTGCGCCACCTGGGCACCGACCACATCGACCTCTACTACCTGCACCGCGTCGACCCGAACGTGCCCATCGAGGAGAGCGTGGGAGCCCTGGCCGAGCTGGTCGAGGCCGGCAAGGTCCGCCACATCGGGCTGTGCGAGGTCTCCCCCACCACGATCACCCGCGCCCAGGCGGTACACCCGCTGGCCGCCGTACAGACCGAGTACAGCCTCTTCGAGCGCGGCATCGAACACGACGGCGTACGGGACACCCTCCGCGAGCTCGGCATCGGGCTCGTCGCCTACTCCCCGCTCGGACGCGGATTCCTCTCCGGTGCCATCAGCAGCCCGGACGACTTCGCCGCGGACGACTTCCGGCGCACCGACCCGCGGTTCCAGGGAGAGAACTTCCACCGCAACCTGGCCGTCGTCGACCAGGTCCGCCGGCTCGCCGCCAAGAAGGGCGTCACCCCCTCGCAGCTCGCCCTGGCCTGGACCCTCCACCAGGGTGCCGTCCCCATCCCGGGCACCAAGCGGCGCCGCTACCTGGAGGAGAACATCGCCGCCACCGCCGTGACGATCACCCCGGCGGAGCTGGCCGCCCTCGACGCCGTGGCGCCGCACGGAGTGGCCTCGGGCGAGCGCTACGCACCCGAGCTGATGACCTCCTTGAACGGCTGACCCTGTGGGGGACCCCTGGCCAGCTCACAGCATGACGTGCTTGACCTGCGTGTAGTCCAGGAGGCCCGCCATCGAGAGGTCACTGCCGTAGCCCGAGTGCCTGACCCCGCCGTGGGGCATTTCGGAGACGGTGGTGCCGTGGGTGTTCACCCAGACGATGCCGGTGTGCAGGGCCCGGGTCGCGCGCATGGCGCGGTCGTGGTCCCTCGTCCACACGCTGGCGGCGAGGCCGTGGCGGACGTCGTTGGCCAGGTGCAGGGCCTCCGCCTCGTCAGCGAAGGGCTGGACGGTCACGACGGGGCCGAAGATCTCCTCCTGCACGATCTCGTCGTCCTGGCGCACGCCGGCGACGACGGTGGGTTCGTGGAAGAAGCCCGGCCGTGGGAGGCGGGCGCCGCCGGTGACGAGCTCGGCGCGCCGCGGCAGTCGCTCGAGCAGGGACCGTACCGAAGCCAGCTGGGCCGCGTTGTTCAGCGGGCCGAAGTCCGCGTCCGGCTCGTCCGGGGCGCCGGTGCGCAGTTTGGCCGTCTCCGCCGCGAAGGACGCGAGGAACGCGTCGTGCACCCGGTGGTGGACCAGTAGCCGGGTGGGCGCGGTGCAGTCCTGGCCCGCGTTGTAGTAGGCGACCGCGGCGAGGGCGGCGGCGGTCGCCACGACGTCCACGTCGTCGTGGACGAGCACCGGGGCGTTGCCGCCGAGCTCCAGGTGGACCCGTTTGAGGTCGGCGGCCGCGGCGGTGGCGATCTGTCGGCCGGCGCGCACGCTGCCGGTGACCGCGATGAGGGCGACGTCGGGGTGGGCGGTGAGCGCACGGCCCGTGTCGCGGTCGCCGCAGACCACGTTGAGCACGCCCGGCGGCAGGTGCTCGGCCGCGACGCGGGCCAGCAGCGCGGACGAGGCGGGAGTGGTGTCGGCGGGCTTGAGCACGGTCGTGTTGCCCGCGGCGACGGCCGGGGCGATCTTCCACACCGCCATCATCAGCGGGTAGTTCCACGGGGTGATCTGGGCGCAGACCCCGACCGGTTCGCGCCGCAGTACGGAGGTGCGGCCCTCGGCGTACTCGGCGGCCGCGAGACCCGGCAGGTTGCGCGCGGCTCCGGCGAAGAAGCGCAGGGTGTCGACGATCGCGGGCAGTTCCTCGGCCTCGAACTGCCGGGGCGGCTTGCCGGTGTCGCCGGTCTCGGCGGCCGTGAAGGCCTCGGCGTGCTCCTCGATCGCGTCGGCGATGCCGAGCAGGGCGCGCTGACGCACGGCCGGTGTGGTCCGGGACCAGTGCGGGTACGCGGCTGCGGCTGCCGCGCAGGCGGCGTCCGTGTCGGCCCTGCCGGAACGCGGGGCGTGGCCGTGCACCCGGCCGGTGGCGGGGTCGACGAGCTCCATCGTCTCTCCCGAGGCGGCGGGCCGGTCCACGCCCGCCAGGTGGTTGAGCACGGGGTCAGCCACGGCGCAGCGCCTCTCCGGCGGCATCGCGTCCGGTGCGTACGGCGCCTTCCATGTAGCCGGCCACCCACTGGTCGGACCCGCAGACGTAGAAGGGGGGTTCGTGGGTGCCGTGGCGGGGGCCGACGGCCATGACGTCGCCGGGCGTCCACTGGGTGACGTACCCCTGCGTCCACGGGTCGGTGCCCCACGTCCGGACGTAGGTGGCGAGCGGCCGGTGGGCCTCGTCGCCGTAGAGGCGGGCGATGTCGGCGAGGAGTTCGCGAGTGCGCAGCGCGGCGGGTGTGCCGAGCAGGACGCCGAGCCGCTCGGGCGGTACCAGGGCGGACAGGATGCCGTCGCTCTGCGGCCAGGTGCTGCCGAGGACCCCTTCGGATTCGAAGAGGCCGCTCCGGCCGAGTTCGCGCCAGAACGGCCGGTCGTACGCGGCGACGAACTTCGCGGCGAGGGACTAACGTTGGCGGTGTAGGGAGGCGAGGCGCTCGTCGCTCACGCCGGTGACGGCGACCTCGCGCAGCGGGCCGACGGGCAGGGCACTGACGACGGCGCCGGCGATGAGGGTCTCGCCGCCGTCCAGCCGTACGGAGCAGTGGCCGGGCCGGCGGACCGTCACGGCCCGGACGGGCGCGCCGGTGCGGATGCGTCCGCCGAGGTCGGCGGCCATGCGCAGGGCCACCGTTGCGGAGCCCTCGGCGACCCGGAGGCCTTCCCATGCTTCGTAGTCGTAGGCGCCGGGGCCGGGGACCGCGGCGTGCTTGCGCAGGGCGGCGAGGAGGGAGGTGCGCTCGTACGAGCCGTCGGCGAGGGCGAGTTGGCCTATCTCCCAGAGGCGGACGACGGCCGGGGTGGCTCCCTGGGCGCGCAGCCAGTCGCCGACGGACGTCCGGTCGAGGGCCGCCGCGTCGGGGTGGGACCAGGGGTCGGCCGGGTCGACGGCCCGGGCGAGTGCGCGGAAGGCGGCGGTGACCTTCTGGTGGCAGGCGTCGTCGCCGGGGCCGAACCAGTGGGGCGGATCGCCCGCGCAGACCCCTTCGGGGGTGGCGCGGGTGAGGGCGCCGGGCTCGGCGACGTAGCTGGGGACCAGGGTGAGGCCGAGTTCCGCGGCGAGGTCCAGGTAGGCGGTGTGGGCGCGGCCGACGACCTCTCCGCCGAGTTGGACCAACCGGCCGTCGGGGAGTCGGGTCTGTTCGACGCGTCCGCCGACCCGGTCCCGGGCCTCGACGACGAGGACGTCTGCTCCGCCGGCGGCGAGGTCGCGCGCCGCGGCGAGGCCGGCCAGGCCGGCGCCGAGCACGATGACGTCGTGGTTCATGGGGGTGTTCCTTAGGTCGGGGCGGCTTCAGTCCAGGACGAGGCAGTGTTCGGGCTTCCAGCCGATCTCGACGCGCTCGCCGCCGCTCCAGCGGTCCTCCCTGCGGGACCGGACGGTGTTCTGCTCCAGTACGGACACCGTGACGCCGGGGGCCAGTTCGATCAGGTACGTGGTGGTCGGACCGCAGTAGACGGTCTCGCGGACGACCCCGGTGGCGCGGGCCATGTCCGGCTCCAGGTCGGACAGCCAGATCTTCTCGGGGCGGATCGACAGGTTCACCCTGCTGCCTTCGGGGACGGACGGCCGCTGGCCCACGGGCAGTTCGGGGCCTTCGTCGAGGACGACCCGGCCGCAGCGGTAGCTGCCGGGCACGAGGTTGGAGGTGCCCATGAAGGAGGCGGTGAAGCTGCTCGTGGGGCGCTCGTACACGTCCTCGGGCGTTCCGCACTGCTCGACGCGACCCTCGTTCATGACGGCGAGGCGGTCCGACATGGTCAGGGCCTCGTCCTGGTCGTGGGTGACGAAGACGAAGGTGATGCCGACCTCGCGCTGGATCTGCTTGAGCTCGACCTGCATGTGGCGGCGCAGTTTGAGGTCGAGGGCGGCCAGCGGCTCGTCGAGGAGCAGGACCTGGGGCCGGTTGACGAGGGCGCGGGCGAGGGCGACGCGTTGTTTCTGGCCGCCGGAGAGGGTGGCCGGTTTGCGGTTCGCGAGGTGCCCGAGCTGGACGAGGTCGAGCATGCCCGAGACCCGCTCGCGGATCTCGGCGCGGCCGACGCCCTTGCGCTTCAGGCCGAAGGCCACGTTGTCGGCGAGCGAGAGGTGGTCGAAGAGGGCGTAGCTCTGGAAGACGGTGTTGACGTTGCGCTTGTTGGGCGGCAGGTCGGTGACGTCCTGGCCGTCGAGGAGGACGCCGCCCGCGGTGGGGGCGGAGAAGCCGCCGATCATCCGTAGGAGGGTGGTCTTGCCGCAGCCGGAGGGGCCGAGGAGGGAGAAGAACTCGCCCGGTGCGATGTCGAGTTCGACGTCGCGCACGGCGTGGACGCCGCCCGCGGCGGGGTACTGCTTGCTGACGCGGTCGAGGCGGACGGCGGGGGTCGGACGGATGGGGGTCGGGGTCAGCAGGGGGGTCGACGTCGGGGTGGTGGTCGTGGGGGTCGGTTGCTCGGGTGTCGCGGGCATGATTGTCACTTCCTGGAGAGCAGGTCGAGGCCGCCCCTGCGCCCGAACAGGCGCGGGATGGCGAGGGCGAGGACGATGAGGCCGATGGAGCCGGCCAGCATCAGGGTGCCGACGGCGTTGATGGTGGGTTGCACGCCGAACCTGATCGCCGAGTAGATGCGCACGGACAGCGGTTGCGGGTCGACGCCGGTGGTGAAGTAGGCGAGGATGCTGGGCAGCAGCGCGGGCAGGGTCACCAGGCGCAGTGCCTGCCCGCGGGTGGCACCGAGGTCCATGGCGGCCTCTTCGACCTCCGGGTTGAGGGCGGCGATGCGGGAGCGGAGGATGACGGTCACGTAGGAGACGGAGAAGGTGATCTCGGCGAGCATCACGGTGGTGGTGGAGAGCGTGATGCCGAGGCCCTTGAAGAGGAGCATCGCCGCGACGCCCGTGACGATCTCCGGGGTGATCAGCGGGACGAGCATGATCAGGCCGGCGAACGAGCCGAGGCGGCTGCGGCTGCGTACGAGGCCCAGGGCCAGGGCCACCCCGAGGACGAGCGAGCCGGCCATGGCGACCAGGGACACCCGCAGGCTCATGCCGAGCGAGTCGAGGAGCACCTCGTCGTGGAGGATGGCCGTGTACCAACGGAAGCTGACGCCGTCGAAGACGGTGAGGGACTTCTGGGAGTTGAAGGAGAACAGGACCACGACGCCGACGGGAAGGTAGAGGAGCGCGAAGAAGAGGGCGGTGACGGCGACCGCGAAGCGGGGGCGGCGCTCGGCTGTGCCCCGGCGGCGGCGCTGCGGGGTGCGGGTGTCGGTGCCCGGGCCCGGGCCCGGGCTGGTGCTGGTGCTGGTGCTGGTACTGCTACGGGTGCTCATCGGGCGGCCTCCGCCTCGTCCTTGCGGGTGCGTCGCAGGTAGCCGAGCTTCCCGAGGAACATGACGGCCATCAGCAGCATGGTGAGGGCCGAGCCCAGCGGCCAGTTCTGGCCCTGGAAGAACTTGTCCTGGATCAGGTTGCCGATCATGATCTGGTCGGGGCCTCCCATGAGCTGGGCGCTGACGAAGTCGCCCATGGCGGGCAGGAAGACGAGGACGCAGCCGGCGGCCGCTCCCTGCCGGGTGGCGGGGACGGTGACGAAGAAGAAGGTGCGCAGGGGGCCTCCGTAGAGGTCGCGGCCGGCCTCTATGAGGGAGGTGTCCATGCGTTCCATCGCCGCGTACAGCGGGATGATCATGAAGACGACGAAGCCGTAGACGAGCCCGGCGATCACTCCCGCACCGGTCTGGAGGATCTTGGTGTCGTCGTCGGCGAGACCGGTCGCGCGCAGGGCTTTCAGCAGCGGGCCGTCGTCGGAGAGGACCACGGACCAGCCGTACATCCGGACCAGGTAGTTGGCGAAGAACGGGACGACGATCGCGGCGATCAGCAGGTTCTGGTGTGGTGGCCACGGCAACCGGGCCCACCCGCCCGGTCCACGGGCGCCGACACGGGGAGCAGCCAACGTGACCAAGGCCGAGCGCGCACTCGAGACGCGTGAGCGAATCCTCACGGCCGCGTGCGAAGTCATCGCCGACATCGGCTTCGAGAACGTCAGCATGCGCAAGGTCGCCGAGCACGGCGGTGTGTCGAAGGCCCTGCTGCACTACCACTTCGACACGCGGGAGAAGCTCTTCGCCGAGGCGATGACGCACTCCTTCGCCCAGACCGGTACGGACACCGAGGGAGTTCCCGACTCGGTGCCCTCCTCGGTCGTCCTGGCCCGCATCCTGCGGAGCATGCTGCCCACCGACGCGGAACTGCGCCAGGACTGGAAGCTCTGGCAGGAGTTGTGGGTACGGGCCCAACGCGACGCGGCGGCCCGACATTTGGCCGTCGACCTGTACGACCAACTGCACGCGTGGGTCGGCGGAGCCGTGGAACGGGGCATCCGCTCGGGGGAGTTCGCCGACTGCGACGTCAGCGCGCTCGGCACCCTGGTGCTGGCCCTGTGCGACGGCCTCGGCATCCGCCTGATGCTCGACGACCCCCGGGTGGACCTCGCGACGGCCCGGTCGACTATCTGGCGGGCCATCGCGCCCACGCTGGGCATCGCCCCGGAGTTCCCGGACGTGTGACCGGTCCGGTCGATCCGGTCGGTCCGGTCGGACGTCCGGGTCAGCCCGGACCGTGCACGGTCTGGACGCGGCCGGTCGGGTCGACGGTGAGGGCGACGCGCTCCGTCTTGTTCCCCAGGGCGAGCACGATCCACACGACGCCCCAGAGCAGGCAGGTGAAGATAGTCAGGATCGCGTGCAGGAGGTGGTTGACGTTGCCGCCGCGCACCAGCACCGCCTGGGTCGGGGAGCGCGATTCGACGCGCCATCCGAGGGCGACGTACTGGTTCACCGTCCAGTCGAGGACCGCGGTGCGCCGTGCGTCGTCGAGCGGCTCGCCCGGGGGCGCGTTGAACAGCTCCGGGGGCGGGTCCGGAAGCGGCCCCCAGCCCTTCGGTTCGTCGGACTTGGCCATGTGTTCTGCCTCCCCACGCGTCGGGGCCGCCGGAGGGCGGCACCGGGGCGGGACGGTTTCGGTGCGGTCCCGCACATCCCAGGGTGCGCCGGACGGGCGGGTCCAGCATTCCGAGCCGGCCGGACCGGGCCGCTCATCGGATGTGCGTTCGAGTTCGAGCCCGGCCCTCCGGGCATTGTCAGTGGCGGGTCCTACAGTCGGAGCATTCCCATCCAAGGGTTGAGGCGGGCTGCCTCGCTGCACGATCCCGCCCCACCGGACCCCCTCGGGGGACAGCGCCCGGTGGGGTGGCGCGCGGCCCTGCCGGGGGGCTCGCAGGCGGTCCTGCCGGGGGGTCAGTCCCAGAACTCGCCGTCGTGCGGCAGGGCGGCGAAGTGCTCCGGGTCGTGGGAGAGGAAGACCCGGATGCCGGACCGGGACAGGGCGCGCAGCCGCCCGTAGGTCAGCATCTTCTCCTGGGTGTTCCAGTCGCTGAGCATCGGCACGTCGTGCTCCAGCCCCTGCTGGAGGTGGGCCGCGTCGCCCATGAGCGCGATCCGCCCGTGGTGGTCGAGGTCGAGGATGACCCCCTGGTGGCCGGGGGTGTGCCCGGTGGTGCGCACGAGGGTGAGCGTGCCGTCCCGGAACAGGTCGGTGTCACCGCTCAGTTCGAGGAAGTCGTAGTTCCGGCCGCCCGCATAGTCCTCGAAGGCGTAGCCCCGGGCCGTCCAGCGGTCCGGCCACCACGCGTGGCGCAGCTCGTCGTGCTGGGCCACGTGCACGGCGTGCGGGAAGTAGGTCATCCCTCCGGCGTGGTCGAGGTGCAGGTGGGAGTAGAGGACGTACCTGACGTCGGCGAGCCGGTAGCCGAGCCGCTCCAGCTGCGCGTCGACGGCGTGTGCCCGAGTGAACCCCTCGGCGCCGTACGCCGCCCGCAGGCCCGGGCCCCAGTGGGCCTCGGCGGCCTCCGGATCCGCGACGCAGTGGTTGACGCCCGTGTCGAAGAGGATCGGTCCGTGGGTGGCGTGCTCGATGACGGCGACCGTCGAGGGCACGGTGACCGTGCCGCTCGCCCCGTACAGGAGGTCGCTCTTCGGCAGGGTGAAGGGGCCCGCGTCCAGTGTGGTCACGCGCAGTCTCGGGGTCACCACGGGGACCTCCCTCCCCACTCGCCGGCGGGCGGAATCCCCCCGTCCAGGCTAGCTCCGGTACGGCGGGACCACGCGTCGGAGGGCCTGCGCGAGGGCGTGCGGCGAGTCCGCCGAGACGTACACGGTCGCCGCCTCCACGGGCCCGGCCGGGCCGAGGTCGAGGAGTACGGGCGGGTCCAGGTGTACGGCCACGTTCAGTGCGCTCTCCACCGAGCAGGCCACCGCGCCCGGTTCGCCGGGCACGGGCCTCGGGCCGCGGCCGGGAACGGTGCGCACCACCGGGGAGGTGGAGCGGACCGCCGGGCGCGGCAGGACCACGTCGCCGAGGAAGCCGGTCCGCAGGACTACCCGCTCCTCGTCGACCTCGTGCGGGTGCCGGACCAGTGCCGCCACCAGGCCCAGGCCGCCCAGCACGAGCAGGAGCTCCAGTGCCGCGTGCACCGGTCGGACCGCGGGGGGCAGCATCGAGGAGAGCAGGCAGGCCACCACGATCTCCGTCACCGCCAGGACCAGCACCACCTGTCGCGTCCCGGCCGAGTGCCGCGGCCCCGGTGCCGGCGGATGCCGCAGCACCACCGCCGTCAGCGACCGGGCCCATATCCGCGCGATCCCGGCCCGGGTCGGCCGCGGTGTCACCTCCCCCGTCGTCGGTCCCGCCGTCGGTCCCGGCACCGTCATGGCCGCCCCCTGCCCCTCGTCTCCGCGTCTTTCCCCTCCCCCAGGCTCGCGCGCGTACCGCGGGACGAACAGTGACGAATGTCAGGGGTGTGCCGGGAACGTGCCGGGGGTGCGCGGACGGTACCGCGCGCGGGGCCCTCGGGGTCGGGGAATCGGCGAATCAGGGGCGGCGCCCCGCACCGGCCGGCAGGATGGGGCCATGGACCGTGGGGACATGGGGCCGCGCGGGTCGCGGCCGGTGGTGGTGCGGGTACCGGTGGAACCGGTGGAAGCCGCAATGGAAGCCGACGCGCTCGACGCCGCGGCGCGGGCGGGTGACGTGGTGGTGCGCGGCCCGCTGTTCGGCGTGGCGGCGCAGTCCGCCGAGGACGGGCCGCGGTGGCGGGTGGTGCTCGAAGTGACGGCCGGTTGCCCGCAGCAGGCGCGCGACGGGCTGAACTCCCGGCTGTGGTTCCAGGCGAAGGACGATGCGCAGGACAGGGCGGAGCGGCGCGAGCTGCTGGCGGCGGTCGCCCGGCTGGAGAGCGAGCGCGTCGACGAACTCCTCGTGGCCGGGACCCGGTACCGGGTGGTGCGGGCCGAGGAGTACGCGGCTTCGGGCCCGGGCGGCATCGAGGCGCCGCGCCCGACGGATCCGGAGCCCCTCGTCCCCGACTGGGAACGGACCGTCCGGGAGCCCGAGATCGATGACGGTCTGGTCGTGGATCCGGACGCACCGGTCACCCCGACCCAGGCGTTCGAGCAGCTGGCGCTGCGCGGCCTGTGCTACACGGGCGGGCGGTTCCCCGAGGAGGTGCGCGCCGACTCTCGGCGGGCCCTGGACACCCACCCGGACGTTCTGCTGATGCCGCCGACCTTCAGCGTCGTGGAGCGGACCACGGACGGCTGGCGGCCGGTCAGCGGCCCGCACGCGACTCCGCACGCCGCCCGCAAGTCGCTGGACTTCGCCCTGACCTGGATGTGGCCGCGGATGCGCGGTCACATCCCCGAGGACGCCGACCCGCGCACGGACGCCCGTACGGGGACGGCCGCGGGCGGCGGGGAGAGCGCCGACCTGCGGGCCGCGAAGCTGGCGGCGTACGCCGGGGCCGCCGACACGCTCCGGGCCGGACGCGTCAACCGGCTGGAGTTCCAGGGCACCCTGTACCAGATCGTCCGTACCCGCCGCCTGCTGCGCTGGGGGCCCGACGGGCCGGAGGGCCCCCGGCCGTCCGACGTCAACAGCCAGGACCCCGCGCGCATCCACCTCACGCTCGACGAAGACGGCCGCGTCCTCCCCGACGACTGACCCGCGACGACCGCTCCGCCCCTCCCGCAGAAGTCGGCGCCCGCCGGGCGTTTCGACGTGCGCCACCGCACCTCCATGGGAAACGGTGGACCCGCCCCGCCGTGCGACCCTCCGATCCCCCGAAGGAGACACCCCGTGAACTGGACGCTCGAAGTCGTCCCCGTCCCTGTCACCGACATGGACCGCGCCAAGAGCTTCTACGCCGACCAGGTCGGCTTCGGCGTCGACCTCGACGACGAGGTCTCCCCCGGCGTGCGCATCATCCAGCTGACCCCGCCCGGTTCCCGGTGCTCCATCGCCATGCTCCAGGGGATGCCCGGGGCACCCGGCGGCCAGGTCATGGCGCCCGGCACCCTGCACGGCCTCCAGCTGTGCGTCACGGACATCGAGGCGGCCCGCGAGGAGCTGGTGGCCCGGGGCGTGGACGTGTCGCCCGTCCGGAACCTCGGCGCATCGGGCTGGCAGGAGGGCAAGGGCGGCACCTGGAACTCCTTCCTGACCTTCGCCGACCCCGACGGCAACAGCTGGATCGTCCAAGAGGCCCCGTCGGAGCTGTCCGAGCGCTGACCGGACCGGCGCCGGCTCCGCCGCTGCGGCGGGCAGATGTACCAAGCCCGCCCCCTGCGGGGAGGAATCCCGGCGCGTACGGCCCGGCCGCTCGCACAGGGGACCAGTACATTCCCCATTTCAGCCGGTTCGTTCTATTTTGGGGATGTGCCTTGCGTCGTACCGCTGTCGCTCTGACCCTGCTGACCGCACTCTCCTGCGGTTCCTTCGTGGGCCCCCAGGCCGTCTCGGCCGCGAGTGCGTCGGCAGGCGGAGGTGGCGGTGGCGGCCGGGGCACCAACATCCTGGTCGTCGGCATCGACAGCCGCGCCGGACTTTCCTCGGCCGAGAAGCGGCGGCTCCACGTGGGCGGCAAGGGCTGCAACTGCACCGACGTGATGATGCTCGTCCACCTGTCGCAGAACCGGCGGCGCGCGAGCATCGTCTCCATCCCGCGCGACTCCTACGTCGAGTACGCGGCCACCAGCACCACGGCCGCCGCCCCGGCCCGCAGCGGCAAGATCAACGGTGCGTTCGCGCTCGGCGGGGGCCCGCTCACCGTGGCCACCGTCGAGAAGGCCACCGGTCTGCACGTCGACCACTACTTGGAGACCGGCTTCACGGGCTTCGAGCAGACGGTCGACAACCTCGGCGGCGCCACCGTGTGCACGGACAAGCCGCTCAAGGACGAGAACTCGGGGCTCGACATCGGCGCCGGCCGCCACCTCGCCGACGGGAACCGGGCGCTGCGCTACGTCCGGGCCCGGCACGTCAACCTCCGGCCCGGCGACCTCGGCCGGGTCCGCCGCCAGCAGCGCGTGGTCAACGACCTGCTGGCCCGGCTCACCGCGGAGGGCGCCCTGGCCGGCCCGATCAGCACGGCGCGGACCGTGCGCACCCTGCTGAAGACCGTACGCACCGACGCCCGGACGGGCCTGGACGACCTGGTGCGCATCGGTTGGGCCCTCGGTCGCCTCAGGTCGGACCGGACGGAGTTCGCGACCGTACCCATCCGGCTGTTCGACCACCGCGTCCCCGGTGTGGGTTCCACCCTGGTGTGGGACGAGGCCCGTTCCGCCGCGCTCTGGGCCGCGCTCGGTGCGGACCGCCCGATCACCGGCGACACGCGGATCCAGCCCGTCGCGGAGAATCCGGCCCCCACCGATCCGGCCCGGATCGCCGTCCGGGTGGACGACGCCGAGGTCGCCGCCGCCCTGCGCGGCAACGGGTTCGTCGTCACCGACACCTCGGCGACCGCACCGCCCGAGCGCCCGGCGGGCCCGCCGCTCATCCGGTACGCCACCGGCCAGGAGGACAACGCGGCTACCGTGGCGGCCGCGCTGCCCGGCGCCCGTCTGCAGAGCGACGGTGACCTCGACGCGGTCGTCGAGGTCACCGTCGGCGCACGGCCCGTCCGGGTCAAGAGCGTCACCTTCGACCGCAACGTGGCCGACGGCGCCCCCGTGACCGCCGGTAGCCTCCGCTGCGCCGAAGCCCCGGCGTCGGCCGGGGCGGCCGGGCCGGGGAGCGCCGTGGAGCCATCCGGGCGACGATGAGAGATGTGGACCACGCACAGTCGCATGCCGCACCAGGTGAGTGGCCACAGGGGCGGACCGTGGCGCGGCCGCGGCGCCGGGCCGACAGTGGTGCACGCCGCCCCGGAGGGGCCGCCGCGGCGCGAGGCCGGGGCCGCCCCGGAGGAGCGGGTGCAGGATGCATGAGGAGATGCCGCTCGACGATCTGGTCAGCAGCGCCGCCCAGGACGCCGGAGGATGGCTGGGTGCCCTGCCGGTCGCACTCGTGGCCACCAGCAACGACGGGATGATCGTGCGCTGGAACCACGGCGCCCAGCAGCTCCTCGGCTACGCCCCGCCCGAGGTGCTGGGGCGACACATCTCCGATCTCCTGCATCCGGGAGCCGATCGCAGCCTGGGCCGGTCCCTGTGGGAGACGGCCGCCACCGGGCGCGGGGTGATGGGTACGGTCACCGCCTGGCACCGCCAGGGTCATCCGTTGGAGCTGGAGATCTGGGCCTGCCCCGTTCCGGACCGCCGCCACGGCGCCTCGGCCGTGCTGGTCTTCGCCGCGGACGCCCACGCGGCCCGCCGGATCCGAGGTTCGTCGGCCGTCTGGGACGGGCTGTTCGCCCGTTCTCCGGTCGGGATCGGGGTCCTCGACACGCAGCTGCGGTTCCTCCAGGTCAACCCGGCCCTCGAAGCGATGAACGGGCTCGCGGAGTCCGCCCATGTGGGGCGGCGGCTGGCCGAGTTGCTGCCGGAGGTGAACGCCGACGAGATGGAGGGGGCGATGCGCCAGGTCCTGGACACGGGTGAGCCGGTCCTCGACCGGCGCCGAATCGGCCGGACCCCCGCCGACCCGGACCACGACCACGTGTGGTCGTGCTCGTACGTGCGCGTGGAGGATCCCGGCGGCCGGCCGATCGGCGTCATCGCCTCGCTCCTCGACATCACCATGCAGCAGCGGGACCACACCGAGGCGGAGGCGGGCCGCCGCCGCCTCGCCCTGCTCAGCGAGGCGAGCTCCCGCATCGGCGCCAGCCTCGACCTGGAGCGCACGGCGCAGGAGCTCGCCGACCTCGCCGTCCCGCACCTCGCGAGCGCCGTCACGGTCGACGTCCTGGATTCCCTCGCCCGCGGCATCGAGCCCGGCACGGGACTGGCCGGGGGCGTCGCCCTGCGCCGGCTGGGCAAGGCGCCGCTGACCGGTTCCGGCGTCACGCAGACCTTGGCGCCCCTGGGGCGGACCCTCATCTTCCCCTCGAACGCCCCCTACACCCAAGCCCTCGCGGCCCGTCAGCCGTTCCTGATCGCCCAGCTCGACGACCGGGCCGTCGCCCCCGCGGCCCGACACACCCCCAAGCCGGCCCAGCTCCTCGAGCTGGGCGTGCACTCGTTCATGATGACCCCGCTCATCGCCCGCGACATGGTCCTCGGCGTCGCCACCTTCTACCGCACCGGACACACCGGCCCCTTCGGGTCCGACGACGTCACCCTCGCCAGTGAGCTGTCGGCCCGCGCGGCCATCAGCATCGACAACGCGCGGCTCTACCACCACGAGCACGAGACCGCGGTGGTCCTGCAGCGGAGCATGCTCCCCCAGCACGTCACCCCGCCGCCCGGCATCGAGATCGCCCACCGCTACCTGCCGGCCAGCGACGTCAACGAGGTGGGCGGTGACTGGTACGACGTCCTGCCCCTCAGCGGGGGCCGGGCCGCGCTCCTCATCGGCGACGTCATGGGCCACGGCATCGCTGCCGCCGCCGTGATGGGACGGCTCTCCGCGACCGTCCGCGCCCTCGGCCGCCTCGACATGCCTCCCACGGCCCTGCTGCACCAGCTCGAAGCCGCCCTCGCCGACCTGTCCGACCCGATGCTCGCGACCTTCCTCTACGTGGTCTGCGACCCAGCCACCGGCCACTGCACGGTCACCCGCGCCGGCCACCCGCCCCCGGCCGTGGTCCAGCCCGACGGAACCGTCTACCTCGTCAAGACCCCGCCGGGCGTCCCGCTGGGCGTCGGCGGCATCTCCTTCACCACCACCGACATCGCCCTTCCTCCCGGCAGCACCCTGGTCCTCTTCACCGACGGCCTCATCGAGGCGCGCCGCCGTGACATCGACGAACGCCTGGCCGAACTCACCGGCCTGCTCGCCGCACCCCAGCAGTCCCTCGACCACCTGTGCGACTCCCTCATCGCCCATCTGGTGCCCGCCTCGGCCGACGACGACATCGCCCTCCTCGCGGCCCGCATCGGCGGGCCCGCCCCCCAGCCACTCGGGTGATTCGGGCCATCGGCCCTCCGCCGCTGTCACCGCACACGCCCGTCCCCGTACAGTCCGTGATGCCGACGCACCCTCGGGCGCCGTCCCGACAGCCGGACAGGAGAAGAGCCGTGGCCATCGACGCCAGTAGTGGACCGCCTCTCGCGCAGCGGTCCGGAACCGGGCGACCGCTCCCCGAGGCCGACGCGGGCTGTGTGGAGCGGTGGCGCACCCACACGGGTGAACTGGTCGACCTGCTGGGGCTGGTGCGGGAACGGCTCGGCGGAGTCGCCGCGTTCCGTCTCGGGCCGCAGCCCACCGTCCTGGTCACCGGGCCCGAGGCCGTGCAGCACGTCCTCGCGCTGCACCCCGACCAGTACGTCAAGCGCTCCCACCGGGCCCGCCTGCTCATCGGCGACGGGGTGCTCGCCGCGACCGGCGAGGCTTGGAAGCGCCAACGGAAACTGCTGCAGTCGCAGTTCACCGGGAAGGGGATGCGCCGCTACGAGGAGCGGATCGACGGGGCGGCCCGGACCACGGCCGGCCGGTGGGCCGACCACGCGCGCACCGGGCGGACCTTCGACCTCGGCGAGGAAATGCGTCGCTTCGCCCTGGACACGATCTGGCGGGCGCTCACCGGGCACCCGCTCGACGACACCACGGCGCACGAACTGACGTCAGTGGCCACCGTGGTGGCCGCGCTGCCGAGCCTGCCGGCCGACCGGGTGGACGCCCGGGACGCCGTCGCCGACGACCTGGCCAGGATCGACGAGGTGGCCCGGCGAACGGTGGCCGCGGCCCGGAACGGCGCCCCGGGGCCCGACGGGCCGGGGCTGCTCCAGGTGCTGGTCGACGCATCGGCCGAGCGCCCCGAGTACACCGACCGGCTGGTGCGCGACGAGCTCGTCACCCTGCTGGTGGCCGGCCACGAAACCACCGCTACCACGCTGACCTGGCTGTACCTGCTCCTCGACCGCCATCCCGCGGCCCGCGGGTGGGCCCTCGCAGCCGGCCTCGAGGGCTCGGCGGAGCGGCGCGAGGCGATCCAGGCACTGGTCAGCGAGACCCTCCGGCTCTACCCGTCCGCGTGGATCCTGCCCCGGCACGCCGCCGAGGACGACGTCCTGGCGGGCTACCGCGTCGAGGCGGGCACGGACCTGCTGGTCTGCCCCTACCTCACCCACCGGGATCCCGAACTGTGGCCGGATCCCGAGCACTTCGACCCCCGGCGCTTCACCGTTCCCGGCGCCCGTCCCTCCCGGCCCGGCGCCTACCTGCCGTTCGGCATCGGCCCCCGTGCCTGCCTCGGCCAGCAGTTCGCCCTGCGGGAGTCGGTCGCCCTGCTCGAACTCCTGCTGCCCGCCCACGCGCCGGTCTTCCGGTCCGTCCCCACGGGAGCGGCGTACAGCATCACCGTCCGCCCCGACGGCCCGACTCCTGTCACCCTCGGCGACGGTGGGACCGGACCGCGCATTGACCAAGATCCGCACCGAGTAGGGTGAGGGCGGCCCGTGCCGTTGTCGGCACGGGCAGTTTGGACGTGCCGGGGAGCGGGGGAACCAGGGGATCAATCTCGCGGTCTCGTCCGGTTCTCCGCCACCGCGCTGGTGTACGCGCACCGGACGTTCCGCGCCTCGCTGCCGCCCCGGCTGCGCTCGGACGCGCGGCTGGTGGTCGAGTACGACGGTGTCCGTGTCGTCATCGAGGACGGTACGGCGCAGGACGCGGCCCGCGTCGCCCGCGCCCTGGCGGGCGGACAGGCCGACCCGGTTCCCTCGCCCGACGCGCCGCAGGAATCCCCCGGTGCCGGTTCCTGACCCGACCGCCAGCCGGGCCGTACTGATCGGGGTCGACGGCTACGCCCACCCGGACCTGGAGCCGCTGCCCGCGGCCGCCGCGGGGGCACGACGCTTCGCCGAGCTGCTGCGGGACCCGTCGGTCTGGGGCCTGCCCGCCGCGCACGTGACGCTGCTGGGGACGGACGCCTCCGTCTCCCGGATACTGGGCGCGGTGCGGGACGCCGCCCTGGAGGCCACGGAGACGCTCCTCGTCTACTTCGCCGGCCACGGGCTGCGCGACCGCGACGAGAAGCTGTACTTGGCACTGGCCGAGGCGGATGCGGACCACCCGCAGATCGGGACGCTGCAGTACCGGACGTTGCGCGACGTGGTGCGGCAGGCCGGGTACCGGGCACGGCACCGGGTGACGGTGTTGGACTGCTGTTACAGGGGCCTGGCGGGGGCGACGTCCGGCGCAGGATGTCCCGGCGCGGCAGCACCGAACCACAGCAGTTCGCCCAGAACGCCGTCGCCACCCGGATCCGTCTGCGCAACCGGGCGGCCGGACCGGCCACCGCGGTGCCGCTGCCCTTCGAGAACGGGCCGCTGGCCGTCGTCGACGCCGAGGGCGGCACGGTACGTGCCCACTGCGCCGGCGGCCGCGTGCTGCACTCCCCGGCAACGACGCTCGACGAGCTCCTGGAATGGACGCTGACCCGGGCGGGGCTCGGCGCGCCTCGGCTGCACCGCCACGGCAGGGAGGCCGATCCGCTGCTCGCCCTCACCCGGGCCGGCGCCGAACGGTTCGGGCTCCCGCGCAGTTCCGGCGGCGGCTCCCGGGAGGCCCTTCCGGAGGGCCACGGGGTCCTGGCCCGGCTTCGGCGGGCGGGCTGGCAGCCGACCCGGACCGGCTTCGGCCCCTGGGCCCGGCTGTACCGCCCCGCCGAGCGCGACATCACCCCGCACGGCCCTCCGGGGACCACGGGGCTGTCCATGATGACCGCGCTGCGCTCACCGAACCGTTCGGTGAGGGACAAACGGACCGGGGCGTGGGTGTCCGCTCCCAACCCCGCGGCCCTCACGGATGCGGTGGACTGCGCGCCGTGCGAGGCCCCGGACGGGCACCCCGTGCTCGCGGGTCTGTACCCGCCCTTCCACCGGCGCACCCCTGCCCAGGTGCTGATGGAGGAGGCGCGCTCCTGGTCGCGTCCGCCGACCGACGCCGAGCCCCGCGCGTCCCACGTGGTCGGCATCGGGGTGAACCTGGCACCGGCTGCGGCGGCGAGTCGGCTCAGCCTCGGGCTCGACGCCCCCGTGAACGTCGAACGGCCGGACTTCGACAAGTCACTTCCCGGCAGTTGGCTCGTGGACCTGTCCCGCACCGCACTCGGCGGGCGCCTGCCCTCCCCGTTCACACCGCACGGGCGGCCCCCGACGGGCCCGGCCTGGTACACCACCCCGACCCTCGCCTACGCGGTGGAACTGGGCCTCGCGGTCCGCCCCCTGGCGGCGTACGTCCGTACCAGGAGCGCCCCTTACCTCGACGCCTGGTACGAGCGGCTCCGGGACGCCTACGTCTCCACCGTGGCCGACCTCGACACGGGCCCCGGCCTCACCGAAAAGGAGTTCCTGGACGCCACGGCCAGCCGGCACCGGACCGATCCGGGGGCGGCGGCCGTGCTCGGCGCGATCGAGGCGACCGCCGAAGGTGGTCAACGTCGCACGCGACATCGCGACCGGCAGGGGCGAGGAGCCGTGACCCGTCCTCATGTCCCGTCGGACGCGCGGCGGATCGCGTCGAGCGTGCGCGTGACGTCCTCCTCGGTCGTCGACCAGTTGCTCACCGAGATGCGCATGACGCGGCGGCCGTGCCAGGTGGAGCCGCTGATCCAGGCCGCGCCCTCGTCGAGGAGTCGGGCCAGTACCCGGTCGGTGCGTTCGTCGTCGCCGAACTCGGCGCAGACCTGGGTGAAGACCACGTCGTTGAGGACGGTCGCACCCTCGATCGCGGAGATGCCGGTGGCGAAGGCGCGGGCGTGCCGGCACAGCCGGTCGACGAGGTCGACCACTCCCGAGCGGCCGAGGGATCTGAGGACGGCCCATACGGTGAAGGCGCGTCCGCGGCGGGAGAGTTCGGGGACCTTGTCGACGGGGTCGCCGTGTTCGTGCTGGATGAGGTAGTCGCCGCGCTCGCCCATCGCCGACCGGAGGGCGGAGGGGTCACGGACGACGGCGAGGCCGCAGTCGTAGGGGACGTTCAGGGTCTTGTGGGCGTCCGTGGCCCAGGAGTCCGCCTGTGCGCAGCCGTCGGTGAGGTGTGCGTGGGCCGGGGAGGCGGCCGCCCACAGGCCGAAGGCGCCGTCCACGTGCACCCACGCGTCGGCCTCGCGAGCGGCTCGGATCGTCTCGGCGAAGGGGTCGAAGGCGCCGGAGTGGATGTCGCCGGCTTGGAGGATCACGAGGGTGGGGCGGGGACCGGGGGCGACACCGGGACCGCGGGCCAGCAGGGCGCGGCGCAGGGCCTCGGGGTCGATGCGTCCTTGCTCGTCGGCCTCGACGAGCTCGGGCCGGCCGAGCCCGAGGTAGCGCAGGGCCAGGTCGATGGACATGTGGCGGTCCCGGCCCGCGACCACGCGCACGGGCGGCCCGCCGACGAGTCCGTCGTGGGCCACGTTCCAGCCGGTGCGCCGCAGCACCGTGTCGCGCCCGGCGGCGAGGCAGGTGAAGTTCGCCATGGTGGCGCCCGTGGTGAAGCCGACGGCGCTGTCGGGTGGGAGACCGAGCAGGTCGAGCAGCCAGGCGCCGGCGATCTCCTCCGCCGCCGTGTACGCGGGCGAGACCGCGCGCATCACGCAGTTCTGGTCCCAGGCGCTGACCAACCAGTCCGCCGCGAGAGCGGCCGGCTCGGTACCGCCGATCACGAACCCGTAGAAGCGGCCGCTGGGGAAGGCGGTGAGCCCCGGCTCACAGGCCGTGGCCAGGAGGTCGACGACATCGGCGGGCGCGCTGGGCGCGTCGGGCAGCTCGGCGCCGAGCGCGCGCACGATCTCGTCGACCGAGGCGCGGGCGGGAACCGGGCGGTCGGACAGACTGGACAGCCAGCGGACGGCGTGGCCGTGCGCCTGTCGGAGCGCCGCCTCGCGCTCATCCATACCTTGGACTATGGAACAGGGCCCGCCCGCCCGCAAGCGGCGGGCAGGAGGGCGCAGGGTCAGTGGATGACGCTGAAGCTGCGCCAGGGCAGGCTCACGGGGGCCGTGACGTTCGAGAGGGTGGTGGCCACGTAGATCCCGTCGGCCTTGTCGGTCTTCTGGCAGTCCGGTGTCCGGTACAGGACGATGTCGACGAGGGTGTTGTTCTCGACGTGCGTGGCCCCCTTCGGGATGCCGATCTTGTGGCAGCCGACGACCAGCGTGTTGGAGTAGCTCAGCTCGACCGGCGAGTCGTGTCCGCGGAAGGTCAGCACGCCGACGGTGCTCCGGCCCAGGCCCGAGCAGGCGCTGGCCGTCAACAGCAGTGCTGCGACGCCCACGATGGTGCTGATACGTCGGCTGTGGGACATGGGCTCGGTCCTCGTCTGTGCGGTGGTGACGGTCCTTGTCCACAGCCTGACCCGGCGGGGCGCGGCCGGCCTGCGTTGCTCGGCCGACTGGATGAGGGCGGACCTGCGGTGAACGTGCGGCGGACCGTCACCCCGCGCCGGCGGGCCGGCGGGCCGGCCACAGCACTAGAGGCTCAGCGCGTCCTCCGCGTTGTTCATCCAGGCGGTCACGGAGTTCTTGTCGGGCGAGACGTACAGGCCGGGGGTGGACGCCTTCAGCGGCGTCTGCTTCAGGTCGGACTCGGTGCTCATCGTCAGCGCGATGGAGTTGACGGTCTTGCCCTTGCCGTCCTTCGCGCCGCCCATGAGCCCGGCGTAGGCCGACTGGCCCGGTTCCAGCCGGAGCGCGTCCTCGATGCCGGGGGCCGCGCCCCGTTCCGTGGCCTGGCCGTCCAGGTCGCCGAAGGTGACGACCGGGTGCCCGAGCGCCCTGCACGCCGTGGTCCCCTTGTTGGTGATCTTCAGCAGGTAGCTGCTGGTCGTGGGCTCGGCCAGGGTCGCGGTGAACGTCACGTCGAACGTGCTGCACGGGAAGACGTCGAAGTCGGGGTCGGTCGAGCCCGACTTCGGCGGCTTCGACGGCGTCGCGGTCTTCTTCGGCGCCGCGGACTTCGACGGACTCGCGCTCGGGACGGCGGTCGCGCTCCCGCTGGGGCCGGCCGTCGGGCTCGCGCTCGGCGTCCCGGACCCGCCCGCCGCGCCGTCCTCGGTGGGGCCACAGGCCGTCAGGGCCAGTGCGGATACGGCGGCGAGGGCGATGGCGGCCTTGCGTACGGTGCTCATGATGGTGGACCCCCTGGGGAATGCGCGGAACGCGCCGGGCTGGGCCGGTCTCTGGCTGAGCACCAGCGTCCCGTAGAAGCTTCACAGCTTGGTGACGGCGCGTCGTCGGATCGACCACGGTTGCGGCCGGGGCCGGTCCGTGCCGTGCCGTGCCGTGCCGCCCTTAGCATCTGGGTCATGGGGATATCGCAGGAGAACGGCCGGTCCGGCGCGTGGCGGGTCACGGTGCGGGCGCGGGGGCGCGGGGCCGGTCTACCGCCGGGTGGCCCCTCCCGTCCTGCGGGTCGGCCGCTCGCCCGACGGCAGGACCTGCGGATCCACGGCACGCCCGGGAAGATCAGCTGTATCGACGGCTCGGGCCGCACCCGCTGGACCGCGTCCTGCTCCGGCGTGCCCAACGCCGCCCACATCTCCGGCGGCCGGGTCCTGGTCACGACGGACTCCCTCGCGTACACGGCCTGGGGCAACCTCGGCCCGGCCGTGCTGCTCGACCTCGCGGACGGCAGCCGGGTCGCCGAACTGCGGGGAGCACGCGGCGCGGCCCTGGGCGGCGGCCGGTTCGTACTCGGCCTGGAGGGCTACGACGCCTTCGACACCTGGGCGTACGACCGCGACGGCACCCTGTACGACTCCTGGCGCAGCTACGGGCACTACGTCGTCGGGACCGGCATCCGCGTCGTCGAGACCGACCGCAACATCCCCACCAGCAGCCGGGTGGTCCGGCTGCTGCCCGGTGGCACCGTGGAACGCGGGCCGTCGCTCTGCGACCCGCAGACCCCGGAGCCGCTCGTCCTCACGGACGGCACCGTCCTGGTCCTCGACGCCGGAGTGTTGCGCGCCGTCGGCCGCCGGCTGGAGGACACGGTCCTCGCCGAGCTGCAGGCCATCGATCCCGAGGAAGCGTGGCGCTACCACGGCTCGCTCCACCGCGCCGGCGACGACATCACGGCGACCATCACCGAACAGCATCCCGACCAGCCCGGCAAGTACGGCTACCGGACCTGGACGCTCACCCTCCATCAGGGCGGATGAGCCCGAGCGCACCCGGTACCGCGGGGGCGGCCGGGTGGGCCGTCAGTTCGCCACCACGGTCAGTACGGCCGAGACGACCGTGACCGCGGACGCGGCGACCATCCAGTTCCGGGCCCGGCCCGCCAGCACCGGGATCCCGTCAGGGTCCGCGTCGGCGTCGGCCTCCTCCGATTCCTCTCCCGGCCTCCGCAGGCGCGGACACGACCGGCAGGCCGGATCGTGGACCAGTGTGTCGAGCCAGACGACACCGTCGAGTGGCGCCCGAGCGAACAGCATCCCGTCAGATTCCATAACCGGACAACGCCATGATCCGCATCAGGCCACTGCCGGCGGCCGGACCGAGGCCCAACCGTTGCCGACCAGCCGATCACACAATGAGTTGAGCACACCGGAGGGCCGCGGTGCGCGCCGGGTCAGCGGCCGCGGCGGTGGTCGTAGATGGTGAGGCAGAGCGCCTTCATGGCGGTCTCCGCCCGCCCCGGGTCCGCGCCGTGGTCGATGGCTTCGAGGGCGGCGGCCGCGGAGTTCCGCACCGGGTACGGCAGGCCCTCGTAGGCGGAGATGCGGTAGGCCATCGTGCGGCGGGCCTCCCGCTCGGCCTCGCTCACCCCGTCGGGGGTGAGCGGAAAGACGGCGGCCTGGTAGGTCGCGATGCAGACGAGCGCGGCGTCGGCGAGGCCCTCGGCGTAGCCGTCGGCCGGGGCGTCCCGGTCCTCGGGCTGGAAGAGGGCGAGGACCTGCCGGCGGGAGAAGAACGATCCCAGCCCGGCGCCGAGACCGGCCACGACCGCGAAGACCACGGCCATCAGCCGGCCGGACAGGAGCAGGCCGAGGCAGGCTCCGGCGACCGCGCCGCACGTCACCAACACGAAGGTGATCATCAGGTGGATGCGCGCGCCGAGCTGGGGCTTCATGGCAGCAGTATGCACAGTGCCGCCTGCGCCGGAGGAATCCGGCGACCGTCCCCGCTCCGCTGGTGTCAGGCGCGGCGGTCGGCGGCGTCGAAGCGGGCCAGGGTCAGCGCTCCCGCGTGCAGGGATTCCTCCAGTGCGCGGTGCGTCGTCCCGTCCAGGCCGCCCAGCGCCTGCGCCACCTCCTCGGTGGCGTCCCGGGCGATCTCGGCGGCCAGGTCGCCCGGCGGGGTGCGCGGGCCCAACTTGCTCACGGCTGAAGCGGCCCGGGCCGGGGTGAGCAGGCCGGTGCCGTGGGCGAGCAGCCAGCCGGGAACTCCTGCCGCACCTTCGGCGGGCGCCCGGTAGGGGCGCGAGCCGTCGAACCGCTCGTCCTCGGCGAAGGCTGGCTGCTTGAACTTGGCCATGGGCCGCCCGGGCTCGCGGGATCCGTCGGCGGGTTTGACGACGAGGCCCTCGGCGAGGTTGTCGGGCAGCGCGGGCAGACCCAGCAGTGCGGGCAGCCGGGTGGGGAAGACCGCCGGCAGCTCCTGGAGGCGCCCGAGCGGGCCTTCGGCGAGCAACGGGACGCAGAGCAGACCCGCCTCGTCGGCCGCCGCGCGCAGCGTCCGGTCCCCGACCCAGTACGGGCCGTCGTCGTCGGTGACGGTGGCGTCGAAGGGGAGCCAGAGGAGTTCGGGCGCGTACCAGACGCCGGTCTGGACGGGCTCCGCCGCCGGCGTGGCGGTTACGTCGGGGTGGGGGTATCGGCCGCCGGCGAGTTCGCCGTAGACGGTGACGACCGCGGAGGCCGGGGCTCCGGTGTCCTCGCGCAGGCGCTGCGCGCAGCGGGTCGCGGCGACCGCCAGCGCGGGCCAGATCCGACCGACCCCGAAGAAGTCGTCCAGCCCGCCGTCCGCCAGGAGTTCGCGCCGCTTGGCGGGGTGCGCGCCCGACGCGTCGCACACGACGGCGAAGTTGGCGCCGTGGATCTTCTCGTGGGCCACCCAGTTCCGCCCGCGGGCCTCTCCCAGTCGGGTGTTCGCGGGGATCTTCGGATACGGGGTCCAGGGGCGGGGTTCGGGGTGCACCAGGTGATGGTAGCGAGCGCGTCCGCGGAGGTCCCCGGGTTTGTCCTGCGCATGCTCGGCGGGGTCTGCGGGACTCCCCTTAGGGTGGCGGAGAAGATCCACATCCTGATGCGGGAGGTATCCAGTCGTGTTCGCCGTGATCTACCGGTGGCGGCTCCGGCCGGGCATGGAGCAGCAGTTCACCGACGGCTGGCACCGGCTGACCGCGGCCATCCGCGCGCAGTGCGGCAGTTACGGGTCCCGGCTGCACCGGGCGGACGACGGTACCTGGGTGGCGTATGCCCGCTGGCCCGACGAGGAGGCGCGCGCACGCTGTGCGGCGGCCGACCCGCAAGGGGTCGCGATGATGGTGGGGGCGATCGCGGAGCGTCTGCCGGAGACCCGGATGCAGATCGTCGACGACATGCTCGCGGAACCCGGCGGCGTCCCGGGCACGGCGCCCTGACCGGGCGCCGGACGCGGTCGTGGAGCACGTGCTCGTGACGTCAGATCGGGTCCGCGTCCAGGAAGGCCGCGAGGGCGGCCTCGGTGCCCCCCGCGGCGCCCGGCAGGGCCAGCTCCGCCCAGATGACCTTGCCCTCGGGCGTGTACCGGGTGCCCCAGTGTTCGCTGAGCTGCGCGACCAGGAACAGGCCGCGTCCGCCCTCGTCCGTGGTGGCGGCGTAGCGCAGGTGGGGGGCGGTACTGCTGCCGTCCCACACCTCGCAGGTCAGGTTGTGGTCGTGGAGCAGGCGTACCCGTACGGGTGCGCTGCCGTGCCGCAGGGCGTTGGTGATCAGCTCGCTGAGGATCAGTTCCGTGGCGAAGCCGAGGTCCGTGAGGCCCCACTCGTCGAGTTTCTTCGCCGCGGCGTTGCGCATGGCGCCCACGGCGCTCGGCTGGAACGGTACCTCCCACTGGGCGACCCGGTCCGGGCCGAGCGTCCGGGTCCGGGCGATGAGCAGGGCCACGTCGTCGGTGGGCCGGGGCGGCAGCAGCATGTCGAGCACGGCCCGGCAGCTCTCGTGCGGGTCCCGGTCGGGGTGGCTGAGGGCCGCGCGCAGCAGTTCGAGTCCCTCGCTGATGTCCCGGGTCCGTTCCTCGATCAGCCCGTCCGTGTAGAGGACGAGCTGGCTGCCTTCCGCGAGGTCCAGCTCCGCGGTTTCGAAGGGCATGCCGCCCAGCCCCAGTGGGGGTCCGGCCGGCAGCTCCACGATCTCCGTCGTGCCGTCGGGGGCGACCACCAGGGGTGGCAGGTGGCCGGCCCGCGCCATCGTGCAGCGCTGGGACACGGGGTCGTAGACGGCGTACAGGCAGGTCGCGCCCAGTACGCCGCCGTTCACGTCGTCACCCTCCCCGTCGTGGTCGATGCGCTGTACGAGGTCGTCCAGGCGGGCCAGGATCTCGTCGGGCGGCAGGTCGAGGGAGGAGAAGTTGTGCACGGCCGTGCGCAGGCGCCCCATGGTGGCGGCGGCGTGCAGGCCGTGCCCGACGACGTCGCCGACGACCAGCGCGACGCGGCAGCCGGCGAGGGGGATCACGTCGAACCAGTCGCCGCCGACCCCGGACTGTGCGGGCAGGTAGAAGTGCGCCACGTCCATGGCGCTCTGCTCGGGCAGGGCGCGCGGCAGCAGGCTGCGCTGGAGGGTCACGGCGAGGGCGTGTTCCCGGGTGTAGCGGCGGGCGTTGTCCATGCTGACCGCGGCGCGGGCGACGAGTTCCTCGGCCAGGGACAGCTCGTCCTCGTCGAAGGGCTCCTGCTTCTCCGACCGCCAGAAGTTGACCACGCCGAGTACGGCGCCCCGGGCCATGAGCGGGGCCGCGATGAGGGAGTGGATGCCGTAGTCCACGATGGCCTGGGCGCGCGGCGGATCCTGTGCCTGCCAGCCCGGCGCGTCGGCCAGGTGGGGCACCAGCTCGGCCCGGCCGGTGCCGTAGCCGCGCGCCTGGGGGGTGGAGGGCAGGAAGTCGATCAGCCTGCCGACCGGGTAGAGGGGATGGTCGGAGCGGATGCCGTAGACCGCGGTGCGCCGCATGTCGGAGCCGGCGCGGGGCTCCTCGCCGTCGATGACCTGGTCCGCCAGGTCGACGGTGACGAAGTCCGCGAAGCGGGGGACGGCCACGGCGGCGAGTTCCTCGGCCGTGCGCACCACGTCCAGGCTGGTGCCGATGTCGCCGCCCGCGTCGTACAGCAGTTTGAGGCGCCTGCGGGCCGTCTCCGCCCGACTGGTCAGGACCTGCATCTCGGTGGAGTCGCGGATGGTGATGGCGGCGCCTTCCGGGCGGCCGCGGGGGTGGGTGGGCCGCTGGTTGACGACGAGCAGCCGGTCCCCGCTCTCCAGGACCTCGTCGGTGGCCTCGCGGCCGGAGAGCAGCAGGTCGGACATCCGGCGGTCCAGGCCCGGCACGTCGGCGATGAGGCGTCCGTCGGCGTCCTCCGGGAGTCCGAGCAGGCGTTTGGCCTCGTCGTTCGCGAGCAGGAGCCGGCCCTCGCCGTCAGTGATCAGCACCCCTTCGCGCACGGCGTGGAGCACCGCGTCGTGGTGCTCGTACATGCGGGTCATCTCCTGCGTGCCGAGCCCGTGGGTCTGGCGGCGCAGGCGTCTGCTGATGAGCGCGGTCCCCACGGTGGCCAGGGCCAGGCCGGTGGCGATGGCCAGGAGGATGACCGGGAGCTGACGGTCGACGACGCCGGTGACGTTCTTGACCGTGAGGCCCGCCGAGACCAGCGCGTTGACCTTGCCGTCGGGGCCGGTGACCGGCACCACCGCCTGGATCTCCTTGCCGAGCGGGCCGTCGACGCTCTCGGTGTGGACCTGGCCCTTCAGCGAGGGCTCGATGGTGCCGACGAATCGTTTCCCGATGCGGTCCGGCTGGGGATGGCTGTACCGGATGCCGTTGGTGTCCATCACCACGATGAAGTCCACCCCGGCGGCCTTGCGCGTGGTCTCGGCGAGGGGTTGGAGCGTCTTGGACGGGTCGGACGTCTTCAGGGTGTCCTGGAGGCCCAGGGAGTGGGCGAAGGTCTGGGCCACGGACACCGACCGGTTGCGCGCCTCGCGTTCGGTGTCGTGCCTCGACTGGAGGACCAGGGCCAGCAGGGCCCCGGCCGCGAGCAACACCACGATCGCCACCTGGAGGACGAATACCTGTCCGGCGACGCTCTTGTTCCGGTTGCCTAGAGGTGACCGCACCGACGTGCCCGGCACGGGTGGCGAGGAATGGTCACGAACCCAGTTGTAGCACTTCCGGGCGTCCGCGGCCCCCGACATGCACGGTAAGCGTCCGGATTGTCACACCTGGTCCCCCGGTGACGTTCAGTCGGCGTGCTGCTGGGCCTCGGTCCGGACGCCGTTCACGGCGGCGGGGGGCGGGGTCTGCGAGGGCCCCGGGGCCTGCGGAGTGGCTCCCGGGGTGGCGCCCGGGGTGGCCCCGGGCGAGGCCTGCGGCGCACCCTCCGGGGTGCAGGTGACCTCGTCGCGCGGCGTGTAGTGGGTCTTGTAGTCCTCGTGCTTGACTTCCTTGCCGCCCTGGACGAAGGTCCGGCCGACGGTGACGTCGAAGCCTTCCAGGGGCGTCTGGACCTCGCAGGTCTCACCGCTGCCGGTCCGCTTGCCGGGCGGCGTGATGTTGGTGCGCGGGCCCTTGGTCGCACGTATCTCGTCGTACTTCTTCGTACCGAGGAAGGAGATCGTCAGCGAGGTGTCGGTGGACCGGGCCTGGATGTAGAGCGGGTGGCCGGAGTCGTTGATCCAGCGCAGGTCGAGGGTGCCCCAGGCCACGGTGGCTTCCCGGCCCTCGGGGTAGCGCTCGATGTAGAAGGAGTGCGCGCCGTGCTCGACGGGCTTGACGCCCGCGAAGAACGCGGCGTTGTACATGGTGGTGGCGACCGCCGAGACACCGCCGCCGGGCGATTTCACGAACTGGCCGTCGTTGATCATGATCCCGTCGACGAAGCCGTTCTCGGGGGTGCGCTCACCGACCGTGCGGTTGAAGCTCCACTCCTGCCCCGGCATGACGACGGAGCCGTTGATGAGCTCCACGGCGCGGCCGATGTTGGTGGTGCGGTACGGGGCGGCCGGGAATTCCACGGTGAAGGAGGAGACTTTCTCCTTGATCCCGAGGCGCCGCGCGTCGTCGGCGCTGAGCTCCGGCTGGACCGCCACCGTGGCGACCTCACCGCTGCGGGCCGGGCCGGTGCGGGTCAGCAGCGGCAGCACGGCCCGGCCGAGCGCTTCCTGGGTGACCTGTCGTCCCGTACGACCCTGGTCGGCGATCACGACGCGGCCGTCCGCAGCGAGGCCGGGCACGGCGTTGCGCGGCGTACGGGTGACCTCGTCGATCGTGGGCGCCACGGCCGGGTCCGCGAGCAGGCCCTTGGAGTCGAGGGCGGGTGCGAGGCGGCCCTGCCCGTCGGCCTTCATCTTCAGGTGCTCGCCGAGGACGGCGGGGGTTATGGACATGCGCCGACCGGCGACGGTGAGCGTGACGGGCCCGGACATCGCGGGCTCGGCGAACTGCCGCATGGCCCGTCCGGTCTCCTCGGCGCCGACGCGGGGCTCGGTGCGGGCGACCGGGAGCACGACGGGGCCCGTGTGCGGACGCAGGTAGGCGTCGCGGAGGGTGCCGAGGGCCTCGCCCTCGACGAGGGAGACGCCGGGGAGCGGGGTGACGGCCTTCGCCGCGCCCTCCTCGAACGCGATCGCCCCGTCGCGGACGTGCTGCTCTGTGGTCTCGCCGAGACGGTCCACCGCGGCACGGGCGGTCTGCTCGTTCATCCTGATCACGGGCGCCACGTCGTGGCTGCCCGAGGCGAAGAGGCTGCCGATGACGGAGCCCGGGCCGTAGCCGGTCCGTACGGCGCGGTCGACGGTCGCCTCGGTGTCGAGGGAGAGCCCGAACGCGGCGGGGTCGGCCTTCTCCACCCGGTCGCCGATCTTCACCGCGATCGGCGCCGCGGCGGCGGGCCCGAGCTCCCGGGTCAGGGCCCGGCGCGCCTCGGCCCGGCTCATGCCGCCGAGGTCCACCCCCAGGACCCGGGTGCCCTGGTCGATGTCGCCGCCGACCGCGAGGGCGGTTCCGTAGAGACCGCCCAGCGCGAGCACGACGGCTGCTCCCGCCGTCACCGGCAAAGCGATCCGTCGGTTGACCGTCCAGCTGCGCACGCGTCCCATATCTCTCCCGTGGCGCCCACCGGTCCCTCAGGTGGCGCGGGCCGCAAGGCAGCCATATACGACAATTACGGGAAATAATGATCCCTGCCGAATGCTCGATTTGGGGATGAATGTAATCGTTGTCACGATTCTTGTGCCGGCGGAGGCCCGCCGGGAGCGGGGGCCTCAGCCCCCCGTCACGCGGGTGCCGTCCGTGCCGTCCGGTCCGGCGACGACGAAGACGTCGGACAGCGGGGCCGTGTCGGCGCCGGCACTGATCAGCAGGTCGTACGTGCCGGCGGGCAGCACGCCGATGTCGACCCGCTGCCGCCGCCGCGCCACCGTGAGGTCGCGGGCGACCACCGACCGACCGGTGGTCCGGGCGGTCACGGAGAGTCGCGCCGGCACCTCGGGGAGTGCGTCCTCGCTGAGCGCGCTGATGGCCCCGACCTCGCAGACGACGGGTTCGTCGGCGAGGTAGAGGTCGTCACCGAGGTAGCTGAACCACGAGGTCACGGCGGCGCGCAGGTCGTCGATGCGTACGTCGTGCAGGGACTGGAGGATGCCGCCGAGGTGGTCGAGCATCGCGTCCTGGTTCTGCAGGCTCCCGTGCTTCTGCGGGACGAAGGTACGGGCGTCCTCGGTGCCGGAGAGGGCTGCGGAGAGTTTGGGCACCGTGCCGTCGCCCCCCTCGTCCGCGTCCCCGCGGAGCATCAGCGTCTCGACCTTGTGGTCGATGAGCCGGGCCGACTGTCGGGTGGGCTGGTCCATGCCGACGATGGGGTGGTAGACCACCTGGTTGGACTCCCAGGCGGATTCCTTCCGGTTTTCGGTGGCCGCCTTCTCCATCTCGTCGAAGAAGTCGGTGAGGTGGCTACTCCACTGCGGTTGCCAGCCGGGCAGCCCGGCCTTGGTCGGGGTGGCCGCCTCGCCGTCCGGCCCGTACACGCACTTGTAGACGGGTACGAGCTGGTGGAGGGCGGGGAAGGAGCGCAGGAGGCGCGTGAGGTCCTTCTCGAACGGACCGAACCGCTTGTGGAAGCCGTTGCACAGGAACTCGACGGCGTTGAGCGAGCCGTAATAGGGGGTCCCGAAGGTGACGATGGCCCGGGTGTCCTTCCAGCCGCCCAGCACCTCGACGAAGTAGCGGGAGACGAGCCCGCCCATCGAGTGCCCGATCAGGACGAGCTGGGCCGCGGAATTGCCGCTCGCCCCGCGCCAGTCCCGCAGCCAGGTGGCACTCTGCTCGGCGAGCCTGCGGGCGGCGGCCCGGTTGTCGCGCCGCCAGTCGTACGGGAAGGGGAAGTAGTTCCGGCCCTTCTGCAGGTCGAACCGAGCCAGCAGGAACTTCTCCATCGCCGTGTATCCGTCGATCTTCCACAGTCCGGGCAGGGTGTGCAGATCGGGCACCAGGCGGTCGGCGGCGACGCCGTCGCCGAGATCGTCCACGAGCCAGTCGTCCGCACCGAGCTCCAGGGACTCCAGCGAGCCGCCCAGGCTCGCCAGCGCACCCAGTACCGCCGAGGCGGAGGGCGCCCACACGTCCTTGCCGTTCCTGGTCAGCACGCTCCCTCCGATACCGGGGAGCAGTACGACGACATCGGCCATCGGCATCTTGGCCATGAGCGGACCTCCTAGCTGCCCCCTGGTCGCACGAACGGATCGGCCGCGTCCCCGTAGTGCTGGTAGGCGGCCCAGGAACTCCAGCGCTGCCCGCTCGGCGTGACGTCCGGGCCCTGCGGGCCGTTCGGACCGCCCGGGCCGGCGGGACCCTGCTCCGGCTGCCCCGCGGCGCGCAGCCCGTAGAGGCGCCTGCGCGCCGCGCGGACGGCGCCGCCCACCGTCGGGGTCGCCTCACCGGACCCGCCCTGGAACAGGTGCGTGTAGAACTGGTCGGCGAAGGAGATCCCCTGGTCGTCGGGGATCCGCCAGGCCGCCCCGATGTAGTGCCCCACCCCCATGCGCAGGAACTCGTCGGCGAGACTCGGCACGAGCGCGGCCTGCGGGTTCCCCCAGGGGGTGCGGCCGGCGAGACCGGGCGCTCCGGGCGGGGCGCCCGGGACGGCGGCGGCGCCGAGTCGGGCCGTGTAACAGGCATTGGCGACGACGATCAGTGGCGGGCGTTCGAGCAGGGCGAGTTCCTGGGCGGTCAGCAGGCCGTCCGCGAAGACCCAGCCCGAGCGCCGTCCGGTACCGGAGAGGTCGAAGGCGCTGTGCCCGCAGTAGTGCACGATGTGGTTGCCCCCGCACAGCAGCACCCGCAGCACGTCCAGGCGCCGGGCGGGATCGACGCCCGGCTGGCGCAGCGCGTTCGCCGCGCCGACGAAGAGGCTGACCTTGGCCCCGAGCTCCTTGAGCCGGGAGGCCACCGCGAGGGCCTCCTGGCGGGCTCCCGGCAGGTGGAAGCCCTTCTCCGGGTCTCCCGGGTCGCCGATCACCAGAGCGCGCAGCGGTCCGTCCGCCAGGCCCTCGGTCATCACCCGCGAATAGGTCGTGCGCAGTTGCCTGGACAGCTGGGTGCGGATCGCGAGGGGATCGCGCTTGTCCACGCCCGCCTGCTGGATCTCGGCCAGGAACTCCCAGGGGACGGAGGCCGTGTCCCGGTCCAGTTCCAGCAGCACCGTGGAGTCGTCGGTGAGCAGCCGCTGGAAGTCCGGCGGCACCACGAACCGGGACAGCAGGTCGGGCAGTTCGCTCGCGTCCTTGACGCTCGGTTCCGTCAGCCGGTCCACGAGTTCCCGCAGCAGGTCCATGTCCACCGGTACCAGCCGTTCCGGTACGGTGGCCCGCCCGGTCAGCGCCGCCCAGCGCAGGCCGCCGACTCCGGACTGGACGGACATCCGGACGGGCACGGCGTCGTCCTGGCCCTCCGCCGGCCTGCGGACGGTCAGGGACAGCTCGGTGCGTTCCACCGAGGCCAGGTCCGCCAGCTGCTCGCGGATCTTCTCCTGGATGTCGGCGTCGAAGCCGGCGAGCACGGTGTGCAGGACGTCCGCCCCGGCGGGCGGGCCGGGGCCGCCCGGGGTGCCGTCACTGCCGTCACGGGCGGCCGCGCCCGTCGGCCCGGCGAGCCCGGTCAGCGCCGACAGGGCGTACACCGCGGCGGAGGGCCCGAACAGTTCGCCGCCGCTCTCCTCGCGCAGTCCGGGGACGATCCGTACCTGCGGGAGCTTCGCTGCGGAGTCCGTGAGCGCGAGGTGGAGCTGCTCCGCGCGCAGCCTGTCGACCTCCATGAGGAGTACGTCGGTGAGCCGGGGCGGCGGTGCCGGCGGGCCCAGCGGCGCCAGGGCGTCGGCGAATCCCCGGACGATGGCGCGGGCCGCCTGTTTGACGGTCAGATTGCCCGTGCCCGAACCGATGAGCACGGTGGCCATGGTCCCGACGTGGCCGAGCCCGAGCGCTTCGCCGAGCAGGGAGGCGTACAGCTGGACGGCGCGGCGCTCCGTCAGGGTGCCCATCGGTCCCATGCCGACGACGGCCGCGCAGCGCACGGGGCCCTCCTTGCAGGGGAAGTACGTGACTTCGCCCAACTGGGCTTCGACCCAGCCGAGCTTGGTGTGCTCGGTGATGGTGCGGCGGGGTTCGACGGAGATGGCCCGGTCGAGTGCGAGTTCCGCGGCCGCGGGCACTACCGACTGGTAGTGACCCGTGACGTGCAGATCGGCCGCGATCTGCGCGATGTCGCCCCAGATCACGGTGATGTTGAGAGTTGGACCATCGGTGCGCGGCGGTCGGTCGGGGGCCGGAGCGGGAAACCGAGCGGGCGGGTTCGAGGCCGTCGGTACGTCCTCCAGCAGGTCAGCGATGCGAGCGGCGGGGGTGCTCACCACGCTCCTCCTTTAGAGTCGCCCGAGCTTCTCGATCCGAGTGCGTCACATCTCTCTCCCCGACTGGATTATCCCACTGACGGGGCCCGGTCGTCGCGCGGTGCGCCCGGCCGGGTCCGGGGCCAACGGGCCTGCCGACCGCGGGGCGCCACCTGCGGCTGCTCGCGGGTGCGGCGTCCGCGCCCGCCGGGCCGATCCCGCCGGGACACAAGGGGGCTGATGTCGCATTGCGGGGTGGGCACACGGGGCAAGAGGGGCATCAACTCGGCTTCCCTCGCTTCGCATTGGCCTCCCAGGATCATCAGGGTTAGATTCCTGGAAACTTCTCCAATTTCGAGTGGGGCTGGCTGACGTGTTGGAGCTGACGGGGAGCGGGGCCGAGCCGCTGGAGGCGGGGGATCCGCGCCGCATCGGGTCGATCCCGCTGGCGGGCCGGCTCGGGGTCGAAAGCGGTTGAGCGGCGCCACCGATGTGTTCGCGCTGGGCTCCGTACTCGCGTACGCGGCGTGCGGGCAGCCGCCGTTCGGCGACGAGTCGGGGCACGGAGTGCTGTACCGGATCGTCCACGAGGAGCCCGATCTGGAGCCGTTGCGGGAGCTGGAGCCGAACCTCGCCGAGCTCGTCGCGGCCTGCCTCGACAAGGATCCCGAGGGACGTCCCACCGCCGCCGAACTCCTCGAACGTGCCCGCCTGCACGGCCCGTTCGCCGCCCCGCTGTGGCCGGGGGCCGTCACCGAGCGCCTGACCGAGCGGGCCGCCTTCGCAGCGAACGCACCGGAGGCCGACGTACCCACCGTCCCGCT
This sequence comes from Streptomyces sp. NPDC091682, assembly GCF_044756625.1. Taxonomy (NCBI): domain Bacteria; kingdom Bacillati; phylum Actinomycetota; class Actinomycetes; order Kitasatosporales; family Streptomycetaceae; genus Streptomyces; species Streptomyces sp. NPDC091682. Next base: position 81,197 of record NZ_JBIVTH010000008.1, read on the forward strand.
CACCGGTGAGCACCCCGAACCTGAGCCGGAACCCGAGTCGGAGCCCGAGAAGGACCCGGCTCCGGCGATCCCCGCTCCCCCGGTCACGGCCCGGCCGGAACGGACCGCGCCCCGCCGCCGCACCCGCGTCCTGCTCGCCGTCGTGCCGGTCGTCGTGGTCGCGGGCGGTACGACCCTCGCCCTTCAGCACCTGCCGTCCGCCTCCGCGCCGCGGGCCGGAGCCGGGAACTCACCGTCCGCCCCGGTCACGGCGCCGGTCGACCCGACGGCATCGACGACCGCCGCGGGACCAGCAGGAACAGCGGGCGCCAGCCCGTCGGGTACGGCGTCGCCGGCGCAACCGCCCGCCCAGGACCCGGGAGCGGCCGCGGCCGCCGGGGGCGCAGGCGGCCCCGGTTCCGGAACCGGCCCCGGGCCCCTCCCCGGCGGCGGTACCCAGCCCGGTTCGAGCAGCGCCGGGAACTCCGACAACCCGGCGAACGGGGGCGGATCGGGCAGTATGCGCCCCGGCGGCACCGGCGGGGCCGGCGGCAGCGGCGGGACGTCCACGGCGCCCACGACCCCGCCGCCCCCGGCGCCTCCCGCTTCCGGCACCTACCGCTTCCGCAACGGCAACAACAGCCAGTGCATCACGCAGGTCTTCGGCGCTTCGGACTCCGGCGACTGCGCGGACGCGAGCGCCCGGTGGACCGTCCAGAGCAGTCCGGACGGCAGCTTCAAACTCGTCAACCAGCAGGGCGGGGGCTGCCTGTACGCCAACATGCTCGGCCAGGCCGTCTTCGTCGGCGACTGCTCCCAGGGCACCGCCCGGTTGTGGCGGACGGGGTCGGGCGGCAGCCTCCGCAACGACTTCAGCGGGGGCTGTCTCGACCTGGGCATGAGCAGCGGTCTCGTGACGAAGACGTGCGGCGGGGAGGCGTCGCAGCGCTGGACGAAACAGGGCTAGCCGACCAGGGCGAACTCGGTGGCGGATGCAGAGATGGTCGGGCAGGGTGAGCCTCATGGTCTCAGTGGTGCAGAACGTGGCGATCGACTGTTCGGATGCGTATGAACTGGCTCTGTTCTGGAGCGAAGTGACGGGTTGTCCGGTGTATCCGCAGTCCAAACCAGGCGACCAGGAGACGCTGGTGATGCTCGCCGAGGGCCCGGTGCTGTACTTCAACCAGGTGCCGGAAGCGAAGACGGTCAAGAACCGGATCCACCTGTGCCTGAATCCGACGACCTCGCGCGAGGAGGAGGTCGAGCGGCTGTTGAAGCTCGGAGCCACCCTGGTCATTGACCGTCGGGAGCCGGACGGTACGGGCTGGGCGGTTCTCGCCGATCCTGAAGGCAATGAATTCTGCGTCCTGCGCAGCGAGTCCGACCACGCCGCGACGCCTTCCTGAGGCACCCGCCCCGCCCTTGCCCTCAAGCACGCTTGAGGGCATACGGTCTCCGCACGGCCCGCACACCGTGCAGGCCATGCAGACCGTGCGCCGAAGTACCGTGAAGGGGCATGACATGACGACCCAGCAGATGTCCGACGTCGAACTCGCCGGCCAGCCCGCCGCCTACTGGACCGGGATCGCCTACGAGGCGCTCATCGCGTTCACCCGGGCCCGGATGACCGAGAAGGGCCACACCCAGCCGCAACTCTGGCTGCTGCGCAATCTGTCGGCGAACGACATCTCACCCGACGGCAAGGGGATGACCCTGCCCGAGCTGCGGTTGGCCATGGCCTCCTACATCCGGCGCGAGGACGATCTGGCGGCGGAGGCCGAGGACCTCCTGGAGCGCGGCTGGCTGACCCGGGACCCCGAGGACCGGCTGTGGCTCACCGAGGAGGGCGAGCGGGCCCGCATCGATCTCGCGCGAGGCGCCCCGGCGATCCGTGCCGCCCTCCACGAGGGCGTCGACGACGCGGACTACGTCACCACGCTGAAGGTGCTCCAACAACTGATCCACAACGCGGCCGGGCCGAGCACGCACTCGCGGTAGCCGTCGTGCCGGCAGGGTCACCGCTCGTCCGTGCCCAGCCATTCCGCGAGGGTGTCGTGCAGGCGCTCAACCTGGGCCCGATCGAGGATCACGGTCGCCCGACCCGGTCAGCCGTCCGGGCAGGCCCCGGCGGACTGGGCGAGGGACACGCGCAGGTACTCCACCGGCAGGCCCTCCGCCGTCGCCAGGGCGCCTGCGGCGGCCACCTCCCGGTTCCGGACTCCGGGATGACAGTGATTCGGTACCGCGGCGATCTCCAGCCGGCCCGCACGCGGGTGGTCGTCCGCGGGATTGACGTGCGACCCCTGGTAGACCAGCGGTGCGCCTTCGTCGCCGTCCTCGGCGAGCAACAGCCAGGTGGCGAAGATCGACATCGGTCCTCCCTCAACAGGGTCTCGGTTCGCGACCGCCGCAGGCTACGTCACTACCCGGCCATCGGGCGCGTGGGTGCGGAGGGACCGGGTGGGTGGATGATCTAATCTGCGCGCTATGTGGTCTCCTCTCCTGCGCATCCCCGCCGTTCCCGGCAGGGCAGTGCTCCTGCTGCGGTCCCTCGCAGCCTGTGCGCTCGCGGCCGCGGCCTGGGCTGACGTACGCGCCGGAACGTTCACCGGACCGGCGTCGCAGGGCCGGCTCGCGCTGTCGGCCACCGCCGTGGGCGCGGTCCTCGTCGCCCTGCCCCTGTTCAAGGAGGGCTGGTCGTACGTCTACGCCGGGGGCGCCGCCGCCACCGTCTCACTGGTCTGCTCCGCGGCCGTGCACGTGAGCCACGCAGCCATCGGCGTCTCGTCCGCATACGGGGCGTTCGAGCCGGCCGCCCTCCTGGTGGTGCTGGCCTTCGTCGCCCGGCGCGGCCCGGCGGCCTGCGCCGCGCCGGTCGCGCTGCTGCTGGCGGCGGCCGTCGTCCTGCGGCCGCTGTCCGTCGGCGTGCAGGAGGGCAGCCTGGCCGTCGCGTTCGGCCTCATCCTGGTCACCGTCCTGGTGGCGGGGGCGAGCGTGACCGCGCGGATGGTGGAGGCGGACCGGCGGCAGCGCGCACACCGCATCCGGCTCGAACAGCGGATCGACCTGGCCAGGGACCTGCACGACCACCTCGCCCACCACGTGGCGGGCATCGTGGTGCAGGCACAGGGCGCCAGGGCGGTCGCCGCCAGGCGGCCCGACATGGTCCTGCCCGCTCTGCAACGCATCGAGGAGACCGGAGCGGAGGCGCTCGCGTCCGTGCGGCAGATGGTCGCCGGGCTCGAGGCAGGCGAAAGCGACGCACCGCCGGCCGCGCCCGCCGGCATGGACGACCTGCGGGCCCTGGTGCGGGGGTTCGCCTTGAACGGCGTACCGGCCCACCTCAGCGAGGAAGGCCCGACGGACACGGTTCCGCCCGAGGTGGCCGCCATCCTGCACCGGGTGACGGTGGAGTCCCTCACCAACATCCGCAAGCACGCCCGCCACTGCCGCCACGTCAGCGTCCACGTGCGCGTCCGTCCCCACGAGGCCGCCGTGCGGATAACCAGTGACGGGACGGCCCGCCTGACCTCCCGCCCGGGCTACGGGCTGAAGGACCTGCGCGAACGCGTCACCCTGGGCGGCGGCACCTTCCGGGCCGAGCCCACCGCCGAGGGCGACTGGCAGGTACGGGCCCGGCTGCCGCTCACCACCCCCGGGGGGCGCTCGGTCGCCTCCTAGAGCAGCAGGAAGCCCTGGTGGTGGAGGGCAACCCGGATGGCGCCGCCCGCTGGCCCCGCTCGAGCCCGACCCCGGTACCGCGACCACGGCGCGGCCGTCTCGGCGCGGCCCCGGGGTTTCCCCGAGCGATCAGGACGGTGCGGAACCGCCGTCGACAACCGTGCGCTGACGCCTGTAGTGGCGGGCTGCCCGGGCGCGGTTTCCGCACGACGGCTTGCACCACTCCTGCCGCCCGTGGCTCTTGAGGAAGTAGCGCACGCAGCGGGGTGCGGTGCAGGATCGCAACTGCGTGCGCTGCGGGCCGCTGAGAAAGTCGATGGCGGCTCGGGCCAGGGCCGCGACGAGCCGAACGTGCGGATCGTTCTCCGCCGACAGCAGTCGGGCGGTAGGGACTCCTCCCACGGGCCAGGTGATTTGCGGGGCAACCGGTTCCCGCGCGGCAGCCGCATTGAGGTGGGCCATTGCCCGGTCGACGGTCATCAGGCGATGGGCGTCCGCCGGGCTGGGGGGAGCGGGACTGACCACTCGGGCGAACAGGGCCCGCACTGCCTGCCGAAGTTCGATGATCCCGAGCCTGAGGCCCTCATCCGCTGCGAGTCCTCCCACCGGAAGGTGGCCGGCCAGCAGATCCCCCTGCTCGTGGATCCAGCGCGTCGTCCCCTGGACCGTGGCGAGGTCGTCGGCGACGCCGCCGTCTCCGTCGTGACGGATCGTGCTCGCCAGTTCCAGTGCCAGCCAGCGCTCCACGAGGCATCCCCTTCCCATTCGGTGCCCGGTCGTCAGCCACTTGATCACATCCCTGCGCACACCCTAAAGTCCCTAACGGTAAACAAGAAACTTCCGTTAGAACTGGGGTGGGTTCAGACGCCTGCCCCAGCACAGGAGGCGGCTGAGCCCGCCATGGGAGGCGACTGCGGAATGACCCTGCTTGCACAGATCAGCGACCTGCACCTGGACGGCAGCGAGAGGGCGACCCGACGCGCCACCCGCGTCATGGACTACTTGCGAGCCCTGCCCCACCCGGTTGACGCGCTCCTGGTCACCGGGGACATCGCCGATCACGGCGAGGAGGCCGAGTACGAGGAAGCGGTCCAGATCCTGTCCGCCCCCTTCCCCGTGCTCACCTGCCCCGGAAACCACGACGCGCGACCGGCCTACCGCAAGGCCCTGCTCGGAGGGGCGCCCGACCACGGCCCCATCAACCAGGCCCACGACGTCGCCGGCACCACCATCCTGATGTGCGACTCCACCATCCCGGGCCGCGACGAGGGACGCCTCGACGCCCACACGCTCGCCTGGATCGACACCACCCTCACCGCGCTGCCGCAGGACACCCCGGCACTGATCGCCTTCCACCAGCCGCCGGTCGAACTCCATCACCCCCTGCCCGACTCCGGCATGCTCGAAGAGCCCGGGCAACTGGCCGACTTGCTCGACGCGCACCCGCAGGTCGTCGCCGTCCTCACGGGCCACGCCCACACCGCGGCCGCCTCGACCTTCGCCGCGCGTCCGCTGATCGTCGGCCCGGCCATCACCTGGACCCTGCGCATGCCCTGGGAGGGCGACAGGGCCGCGGACCGCGACCAGCCGCCCGGCCTCGCGTTCCACGTCCTGTCCGACGACCGGCGCCTGACCACCCACTACCGCGTCGTGCTCTGATCCCCCGCTCGCACGATCGGGAGGCATCGTGGTCCGTCCCTACGCCGTCGCCGGGTTCCTGGTGGCGCTCCTTCCGCTGATCGCCACCCCCGGAGCCAGCCTGGCCCTGCTGATCCAACACGTCACCGACAGCGGCCGCCGCCAGGCTCTTCCGGTCGTCCTCGGCACGGTCACCGGCCTGTACGTCCACGCCGCCCTCGCCATGGCCGGCCTGTCAGCCCTGGTCATGCACTCCAGCCTGGCCTTCACCGCCGTCAAACTGATCGGTGCCGTCTACCTCATCGGCCTCGGCGCATGGACCTGGCGTTCCGCCGCCCCGAACGCCGCACCCGTCCCCCACCGCCCCTACCCGCCGACGGGGTCGGACTCCGTCTACGCCCAAGCGTTGCTCGCCAACGTCCTCAACCCGAAGGCGGCAGCCATCTACTTGACCCTGGTCCCCCAGTTCATCGCACCGCGCCAACCCTTCGGCGGCCAGATCCTCACCTTGGCCACCGCCCACGCGCTGCTGATCGCAGTCTGGCTTACCGCCTGGACCTTCCTCATCCTGCGCGCCGCACACGCCCTGCACGGACCCCGCTTCAAGCGAACTGCCGCCAAGGCCACGGCAGCGGTCCTCATCGCCCTCGGCATTCGGAGCGCCGTGACGTAGGCGGACAGGACGCTCCGTCAAGGGCGTTGCAGCAGCCTCGGTCTCGGGCAGCGGCCGGAACGGGCCCGTGACGGCCGCCCGTGGCGCGCGCCGCTGCCCGACAGCGGCTAGGTCGAGGCCTTGCCCCGACCGCCCTTGGAGCCGCCGTTCGTCGGCGGGTATCCGGGCCTCGCCGGTATCGGGGGCCGGGGCGGCGCCGGCAGGGGCGGGAGGGCCGGCTGGTGGAGCCAGGCGGTGAACAGGTCGTCCAACGGTTCGGCCGCGTAACGGGCCGCGTGGTGGGTGAGGGCCACGGTGGACACCACCCCGTGGCGGTGGACCGTGGCCCAGTCCCGCAGCATGCGGAAGAACGCGCCGTCGCCCAGCGCGCAGCGGATCGCGTGCATGGTCAGGCCGCCGCGCTGGTACAGGCGGTCGTCGAACATCAGCTTGCGGCCGGGGTCGGCCAGGCGCAGGTCCTGCGGCTGCGAGGACAGCAGCCGGTGTGCGGCGGCCGCCAGTTCGTGCGCGGTGCGGCCGCCGGAGCGTTCCGACCAGAGCCATTCGGCGTACTTCGCGAAGCCCTCGTTCAGCCAGATGTGCCGCCAGTCGGCGATGGTCACGCTGTTGCCGAACCACTGGTGCGCCAGCTCGTGGGCGATGAGGCGTTCCGAACCGCGGACGCCGTCCACGTGGTTGGCGCCGAAGGTCGACAGGCCCTGCGCCTCCACGGGGACGTCCAGTTCCTCGTCGGCGACGACCACCACGTACTCGCCGAAGGGGTAGGGCCCGAAGAGTTCCTCGAACAGGCGCATCATGGCGGGCTGCCGGGCGAAGTCGCGGGAGAACCGCGCCAGCAGGTGCGGCGGCACGTGTGCGCTCTGCGGTACGCCGCCCAGTCCGGGGTCGCCGAGGAGCACCGTCTGGTACATGCCGATGGACAGGCCGACCAGGTAGCTGGAGGTCGGCGCGGACTGCTCGTAGACCCAGGTGGTCGTGCTGGCCTTCGTCGTGCGCGTGAGCAGTCGGCCGCCGGCCACGACCGCGTAGGGGGACGGCGTGTTGACCGAGATGTGGTACGAGGCCTTGTCGGCGGGCCGGTCGTTGCACGGGTACCAGGAGGGCGCGCCGACGGGCTGGCTGGCCACCAGGGCGCCGTCGGTCAGTTCCTCCCAACCGAGGCCGCCCCAGGGGCTGCGCACCGGTTTGGGGTTGCCGGCCCAGTGCACCTCCACGGTGAAGGCGGAGCCGGCGGGCAGGGGCTTGGCCGGGCGGATGCGCAGCTTGCCGCCGCGGTGGGTGTAGTGCGGGGCCCGGCCGTTCACCAGGACGCGGCCTATTCTGAATTCGGCCAGGTTCAGGTGGAACTCGGTGAGCGGCGCCCGCCCGGCGATCGCGCTCAGCCGGGCCGTGCCGGCGAGCCGGTTGGGGCCGGGACGGTACTCCAGAGCGAGTTCGTACCGGTGCACTCGGTAACGGGAGTCGCCGTTGGCCGGGAAGTACGGGTCCGATGGCTCTGTTCTCTGGCCGCTCACTGCCGCTTCCGCTCCCTGCGCTGTGCTCGTACGACGTGCCGGTGTGCCGACGTACCGGTGGTGTGCCGGTGCCGCCCTGCTGCCTGCCGCGGCGCGGACGGCCCGGTCAGGACCGCCACGCCTCGATCGGGTTGCCCAGCCAGCGGGTGTCGGCGGGGACGGATTCCCCGGCCATCACGAGGGATGCGGGGCCCAGTGTGCTGCGGGCCCCCACCGTGCTCCCGGGCAGGACGATTCCGCCCGGGCCCAGGGTGGCGCCCTCACGGAGCACCACAGTATCCGTCCTCAAGATCCGGTCGTGGAAGAGGTGCGTCTGCAACACACAGCCGCGGTTCACGCTGACCCCGTCGCCCAGCACGACCAGGTCCGTCTCGGGCAGCCAGTAGCTCTCGCACCACACGCCCCGACCGATCCGGCCGCCGAGCGCACGCAGCCACAGGGACAGCACCGGCGTGCCGGGCACCGATCCGGCCAGCCACGGCACGGCCAGTACTTCCACGAAGGTGTCGGCCAGCTCGTTGCGCCACACGAAACCGCTCCACAGCGGGTGCTCCCCGGTCCGGTGCCGGCCCACCAGCAGCCATTTGGCGGTCACCGCGACCGCGCAGGCGGCCCCTCCGGCGGTGAGCAGGACCGCTCCGGAGAGCAGCGCGGCTCCCCAGATCCCCGGACCGCTCCACGTGATCAGCGCACAGAGCGCTGCCGCGGTCAGCACGGCCAGGGCGACCGAGCAGAACACGGGGAGGAGTCGGCACAGCTCCACCAGCCCGCGCGCCCACAGCAGCCGCGCGGGCGGCTCGTACGTCCGGCTCTGGTCGGCGTCGGCGGTGGACCGGGGCAGCCGCACCGGTGGGAGCCCCAGGTAGGAGCTGCCCTTCTTGGCCTTCTTGGGGGTGGCGGACAGGACGCCGACCAGTCCGTCGTCCGGCACGGTGCGGCCCGGGGCGGTCATGCCGGAGTTCCCGAGGAAGGCGCGGCGGCCGATCTCGGAGTGGCCGATGCGCATCCAGCCGCCGCCGAGCTCGTAGGGGGCGGTGAGGGTGTCGTCGGCGAGGAAGGCGCCTTCGCCGACGGTGGTGAGGCTGGGCAGGGCGAGCACGGTGGACACCTCGGCGCCCCGGCCGATCTTCATGCCGAGCAGCCGCAGCCAGACCGGTGTGATCAGCCCTGCGTACAGCGGGAAGAGCGTCTCGCGGGACAGGTCCATCAGCTGGGTGACCGTCCATGCCTGCCAGCCGACCCTGCTGTGCGTCGGGTGGGTTCCGGTCCGCAAGCCCAGGCTGAGCAGGCGTACGGAGACCAGCAGTAGGGCCGCGTACGCGAACCCGAAGGCGAGCGCCGCGGGCACCACGGCGAGCAGCGCTCCGCGCAGGGCTTCGGTGAGCCCGGCGTCGGCGGGCACGAAGCGGCCGGCGACGAGCAGGGCGGGCAGGGCGGCGAGCACGGGCAGGGCCGTGAGGCCGAAGCCGGCCGCGCCGTAGGCGGCCCGCCAGGGGAGTCCGCGCGGTGGGCGTTCCCCCGGCCAGTTGTGCTTGGCCTTGCCGAGTTTCCCGGCGGGTGCACCGGCCCAACGCTGGCCGGTCGGGACCTGTCCGACGACGGCGGAGCCGGGGGCCACCTCGGCGCGCTTTCCGACGCGCGCACCGGGGAAAAGAATGCTGCGGGTGCCGACGACCGCGCCCGCGCCGACCTTGATCGCGCCGATCTCCAGGTGGTCCCCGTCCAGCCAGTGGCCGCAGAGGTCCACCTCGGACTCCACGGCGCAGCCGCGGCCGAGTTTGAGCATGCCCGTGACCGGGGGCAGGGAGTGCAGGTCCACCTCGGGGCCGATCTTGGCGCCGAGGGCCCGACCGTAACGTTCCAGCCAGGAGCCGGTGAGGGAGGTGGCGCCGGCGCATTCGGCCAGTCGCTCGGCCGTCCACAGCCGCAGGTGCACGCTACCGCCGCGCGGGTGGCGTCCGGCCTGTACGCCGCGCAGCAGCAGGCGGGCGCCGCCGGCCGCGATCGCGAGCCGGCCCGGCGGGCTGAAGAGCAGCAGCGCGCCGGCGGCGACGAGCCACCACGAGGCGGTCGGCGCCCACGGGAAGGTCCCGAAGCCGTGCAGGACGTTGCCGAGGGTCAGCAGGACGACCGTCCAGCGCAGGCCGATCAGGGTGAACAGCGGGAGCAGCAGGAGCGACTGCGCCACCTGGGAGCGCAGCGGGACCGGTGCGACGGTGCGGGCCGCTCCGTCGTCCTGGACGGACTTCTCCAGGTGCCGGGCCAGCTTGCGCAGGGTGGGCTGCTGGTAGATGTCGAGGACGGCCGCGCTCGGGTAGCGGGTGCGCAGCCGGGTGGTGAGCTGGGCGGCGGCGAGGCTGCCGCCGCCGATCGCGAAGAAGTCGTCGGAGGCGCTGGTGACGGTGACCCCGAGGGTCTCGCTCCACTGTTCGGCGAGCCAGGCCTCGGTCCCGTAGAGCTGCTCGGTGGGTCCGGAGGTCTCCAGGCCGGGCAGCGGCCAGGGCAGCGCGTTCCGGTCGACCTTGCCGGAGGTGCGGGTGGGCAGCTCAGCGACGGGTGCGAGGAGCGGGACGAGGGCGGCGGGCAGCTCGGCGCGCAGCCGGGTGACGGCCGCCGCGTGGTCCCAGCCGTCCTGGGTGACGAGGTAGCCGACGAGGAGCTGGTTGCCGCTGCGCGCGGTGCGGACGGCGGCGGCGGCGCCCGCGACCCCGGGCAGGGCCTGGAGCGCGGCGTCCACCTCGCCGAGCTCGATCCGGCGGCCGCCGAGTTTGATCTGCTCGTCGGCGCGCCCGAGGAAGACCAGGCCCTCCGGTTCGGCACGTACGAGGTCGCCGCTGCGGTAGGCGCGCTGCCAGCCGAGGGATGCGAGCGGGGCGTACTTCTCGGCGTCCTTCTCGGGGTCGAGGTAGCGGGCGAGGCCCACGCCGCCGATCACGAGCTGGCCGCTGCCGCCCATGGGCACCGGTTCCCCGGACTCGTCGACGACGGCCAGTTCCCAGCCGTTCAGCGGGAGGCCGATCCGGATCGGTTCCTCGCCGGTCAGGAGGGCGGCGCAGGCGACGACGGTGGCCTCGGTGGGTCCGTAGGTGTTCCAGACCTCGCGGCCTTCGGTGACCAGGCGCTGGGTGAGCTCGGGCGGGCAGGCCTCGCCGCCGAAGATCAGCAGCCGGACCTCGCCCAGGTCTTCGGGCTCCCACAGCGCGGCCAGGGTCGGCACGGTGGAGACCACGGTGATCTCCTGGTCCACGAGCCAGGGGCCGAGGTCGGCGCCGCTGCGCACCTGGGAGCGGGGTACGGGCACGAGGCAGGCGCCGTAGCGCCAGGCCAGCCACATCTCCTCGCAGGAGGCGTCGAAGGCGACGGACAGTCCGGCCATCACGCGGTCGCCGGGGCCGATCGGCTCCTCGGCGAGGAAGAGCGCGGCCTCGGCGTCGACGAAGGCGGCGGCGCTGCGGTGGCTGACGGCGACGCCCTTGGGCTTGCCGGTGGAGCCGGAGGTGAAGATGATCCACGCGTCGTGCTCGGGGCCGGGGCGGGAGGCGGCGGCGCGGGCACCGGGCTCCGCGGACCGGCCGGAATGGATGCGCTGTCCGCCGCCGAGCACCGCCCGGACCCCGGCCTCGCCGAAGACCAGGTCGGCGCGCTCGTCCGGGTCCTCGGCGTCGACGGGTACGTAGGCGGCGCCTGCGGCCAGGACGGCGAGGACGGCCACGTACAGCTCGTTGGTCCCGGACGGGACGCGGACGCCGACCCGGTCGCCGAGTCCCACGCCGGCGGCCGCGAGGGCCCGGCGCCGGCGCTCGACCTCGACGGCGAGCGCCCGGTAGGTCAATCGGGTGGTTCCGTCGTCGAGGGCGAGCTCGTCGGGGTACGTCCGTACGGTGGCCTCGAAGACGTCGACGAGGGTGCGGGTGGGGGCGGCGGGCCCGGCGGTGAAGCGGGCGGACTTGCCGGACTCCTCCGGCGTCTCCCCGTCGTCGAGCAGAGTGAGTTCACCGCGCTCAGGTGTGACTGCCATCGGCCCTCGCGTCTCGATCCCGGCAGCATCCGGGTCGCCGGCGGAGCCCGGGTCTGCCCAGGTTGTTCCGGCCCAGCGCCAAACAACCCACCAGTCTAGTGCGGTATCAAGGATTTTCTTGTTGAAGCCTTGTGCGTGGCTGGGAAAAGACGGTATTGCGGCTGCGCAATGCGGGGCGCTCGCACGTTCCGGGGCCGTGCGAAGGGCGGACGGAGGATCGAATACAGTCGGCCGATATGACCGATCATGAGGTGCCCGCGCAGCGTTTTCTCGTACTCCATGACTACGGCATGGGCGGATCGTGGTGGTGGGTCCACGCGAGGTCGGTGCGCGAGGTGCGTGAGACGTTCGCGGACGTGGAGGTCGTCGAGACCGCGGACACCCTCCGGCGGGCCGAGAGCTGGGACTTGGACGAGGCCTGGGTCGACGGGACGACCACACCGGACGGGCTGGACGAACTGCGGGCGAAGCGGGAGGCCCAGCGCGGACTCGACGGCTTCGGCGCGCTCGCCGACCGGGAGATCGTGTGGCTGCGGCGGCGCTGGGACTACGGGGACGACGAGGACCTGACGCTCTACCTGATGGAGGTCGGGGCCGACGGTCGTAGGCTGCGCCAGGTCGAGTCGGCCCCGGACGGCCCCGGTGTGCGGAGCGGCCCGGACGACTGGCCCCTCAACCCGCCCGTCGTGGACCTCTTCGACCCCGAGCTGGTGGGCATGGAGATCAGCGGGGCCGAGTTCGAGACGGCCTGGCTCGGTGCCCGGCCCATGGAGTGGCCGCAGGGAGAGGGCGAGGAAGAGGCCGAGGAAGAGGCCGAGGGACCGACCGCGGGGCAGGACGGGTGAGGGACCGAGGTGTGGGGGCGCCTGCGTGCTACGCGCAGTCCGGGCACAGGCCGCGGTAGGTGACCTCGACCCCGGACACCGTGAAGCCGAAGCGCTCGTCCGCCGGGAGGCCGGCCAGGGGGTCGTCCGTGGGGTGGACGTCGCGAATGAGGCCGCAGGTGGAACACACCAGGTGCTGGTGCGGGTGGTGCGCGTTGGGGTCGTAGCGCTTCGCCCGGCCGTCCGTGGTGACCTCCACGACCTCGCCGAGGGCGACCAGTTCGCCCAGGGCGTTGTAGACCGTCGCCCGGGAGATCTCCGGCAACCGCTGGACCGCGCGTGCGTGCACCTCGTCCGCCGTGAGGTGCACGTGGTCGCCGTCGAGGACCTCCGCGACCACGCGCCGCTGGGATGTCATTCGCCAACCACGCCCGCGCAAACGCTCCAGCAGGTCACTCATATCGGCCCACCTATTCAGGTTCGACGGGGTGTCCCGAAGTTTATCGGCGGACATCCTGGATCCGGTCGAAGGTGGACCTGGTGTCCTTCTTGACTTGGATTCCGTCCATCGTAGGATCGGTTTCGTAGATAGCCAAGAGACAGGAAGACTCCAGAGCGGCAGGTGACAAAGACGTGACGGATCACCGCCGAGGAGCTGCCCGGTGCCGACACGTGTGCACCGGCCGCCGGCGTCCCACTGCGCACGACCGTCCGGGACGGTGACCCCTCGGCGTCGAGGCGATCGACGAGGCCGAGCCCATTCGACGGGGCCCTGCGCCCCGCCTGTTCCTTCGCATTCAGTCGCATTCAGTTCCTGAACACCGTGATCCGCCTGGTACGGAAGGATTCCCATGTCTGAGAACCACGATGCAATCGTCACAGATGCCAAATCTGAGGGTGGGGACGGCTGTCCGGTGGCCCACGGGCGAGCCGCACACCCGACTCAGGGCGGCGGGAACCGCCAGTGGTGGCCCGAACGGCTCAACCTGAAGATCCTCGCCAAGAACCCCGCCGTCGCGAACCCCCTCGGTGAGGAGTTCGACTACGCCGCAGCGTTCAAAACCCTCGACCTTCCCGCCGTCAAGCGGGACATCGCGGACGTGCTGACCACCTCCCAGGACTGGTGGCCCGCCGACTTCGGCCACTACGGCCCGTTCATGATCCGTATGGCCTGGCACAGCGCGGGCACCTACCGGATCAGCGACGGCCGCGGCGGCGCCGGGGCCGGCCAGCAGCGTTTCGCCCCCCTCAACAGCTGGCCGGACAACGGCAACCTCGACAAGGCCCGCCGTCTGCTGTGGCCGGTCAAGCAGAAGTACGGCCAGAGCCTCTCGTGGGCCGACCTCATGATCCTCACCGGCAACGTGGCCCTGGAGTCGATGGGCTTCGAGACCTTCGGCTTCGGTGGCGGCCGCCCGGACGTCTGGGAACCCGACGAGGACGTCTACTGGGGCCCCGAGACCACCTGGCTCGACGACGAGCGCTACACGGGAGACCGCGAGCTGGAGAACCCCCTCGGCGCGGTCCAGATGGGCCTCATCTACGTCAATCCGGAGGGCCCGAACGGCAACCCCGACCCGATCGCCGCGGCGCGCGACATCCGTGAGACCTTCCGTCGGATGGCGATGAACGACGAGGAGACGGTCGCGCTGATCGCGGGCGGCCACACCTTCGGCAAGACCCACGGTGCGGGCCCGGCGGAGAGCGTCGGCGCCGACCCGGAGGCCGCCCCGATGGAGGCGCAGGGGCTGGGCTGGGCGAATTCCTTCGGCACCGGCAAGGGTGGCGACGCGATCACCAGCGGTCTCGAGGGAGTCTGGACCAACACCCCGACCACCTGGGACAACACCTTCTTCGAGATCCTGTTCGGCTACGACTGGGAGCTGTTCAAGAGCCCCGCCGGGGCGAACCAGTGGCGGCCGAAGGACGGCGCCGGGGCGGGCACCGTGCCCGATGCCCACGACCCGGCCAAATCCCACGCCCCGACGATGCTGACGACCGACCTGTCGCTGCGGGTCGACCCGGCCTACGAGCAGATCTCGCGGCGCTTCCTCGCGAACCCCGCCGAGTTCGCCGACGCGTTCGCGCGCGCGTGGTTCAAGCTGACCCACCGCGACATGGGCCCGGTCGTGCGCTACCTCGGCCCGGAGGTCCCGACCGAGACCCTGCTGTGGCAGGACCCGCTCCCCCCGGTGACGCACGAGCTCGTCGACGCCGCCGACGTCGCCGTACTCAAGCGGCAGGTCCGTGACTCGGGCCTGACGGTGTCCCAGCTCGTCTCGGTCGCGTGGGCCTCGGCCTCGTCCTTCCGCGGCAGCGACAAGCGCGGCGGCGCCAACGGCGGTCGGATCCGCCTCCAGCCGCAGAGCGGTTGGGAGGTCAACGACCCGGACCAGCTGGCCGGGGTACTGCGTACCCTGACCGGGATCCAGGAGGCCTTCAACTCCGCCCAGAGCGGCGGCAAGCGGATCTCGCTCGCGGACCTGATCGTGCTGGCCGGCGCGGCCGCCGTCGAACAGGCCGCCATGGACGGCGGGTTCGCCGTGCAGGTCCCCTTCACCCCGGGTCGCGCGGACGCGGCGCAGGAGCAGACGGACGTGGAGTCGTTCGCCGCGCTGGAGCCGGCCGCCGACGGGTTCCGCAACTACCTCGGGAAGGGCAACCGGCTGCCGGCCGAGTACCTGCTGCTCGACCGGGCGAACCTGCTGACCCTCAGCGCTCCCGAGATGACGGTCCTGGTCGGTGGCCTGCGCGTACTGGGCGCCAACCACCAGCAGACGCAGCACGGCGTCTTCACCACGACCCCGGGGGCCCTCACCAACGACTTCTTCGTCAACCTGCTCGACCTGGGCACGACGTGGTCGGCGACGTCCGAGGACGGGACCGCCTTCGAGGGCCGCGACTCCGCCACGGGCCGGGCGAAGTGGACCGGTACCCGCGCCGACCTCGTGTTCGGGTCGAACTCGGAGCTGCGCGCCCTCGCGGAGGTCTATGCGAGCGACGATGCGAAGGAGAAGTTCGTGAAGGACTTCGTCGCGGCGTGGGACAAGGTGATGAACCTCGACCGGTTCGACCTCGCCTGAGCGTGACGTCCGGGCCGGCCGACCGGCCGGCCCGGATCACGGCTCCGCGCGGACGCGGCCCACGACGAGCCGGACGGCGCTGATCGTCAGGTCGGGATCGTGCACCTGTACGTAGTGATCGCTCCCGGTGGCCAGGAACTGCGGGGTCTGCGACCCCAACTCCACCAGCTCCTGCTGGACCCGGGGCCAGGCCCGCTCGAGGGTGTCCAGGAGCTCCTTCGGGGACCCGGGCGGGGCGGCGAAGGGTTCCGTCTTGCTGAGGACGGCCATCGGGACCTCGGGCAGCGGGCGCGCGGCGGTGACGGAATCGATCGAGCCGTCGATGTCCACCCTCTCGAACGCGGGTTGCGCGTCGAAGGGCGTGCCGGGTCGGTCGAGCAGCGTGCGGTACGCGGCCCACCGCGCGCCGAAGAGCGCGCGGATGCCGGTGCCGAAGGCGTCGACGAAGACCAACCCTGCCGTCTTCTCGGGGTGCCGCTGGGCGTACAGCCGGGTGATCATCCCGCCGAAGGAGTGGCCGACCAGTACGTAGGGGCCCGGCAGACGGGCGGACGTCACCAGCTCGTCGAGATCGTCGACCATCGCGCTGAGGGAGCGGGTGCCGTCGACCGGCGTGCTGCGGGTGGTGAGCGCCGGCGGGTCGGCGTACCGGACGGTTCCCGGCCGGTCGTAGACGCAGACCCTGGCGAACGCCGCGACGCCGGGGAACACCGCCGGGGACTTCGGTACGGGCGGTCGGGTGTCGGTGAACGTCCAGGTGTCGGAGGAATCGTGCAACCCGGATTCCAGCAGGACGAGGGGGCTGCCGCTCCCCTTGCAGCTCAGATAGATCTTCCGGCCGCCGCCCACCTCGACCTGGCCGGAGAAGTCGCCGGTGGTCGGGACGGAGGAAGGCACGGGCGGTGAGCCGCGCAGTGCCGAAGGGCCGACGCACGCCGGGGCGGCGGCCAGTACCGCAACGACCGCCACGACGGGCAGGAGCGGAATTCGGTGTCGCATCGGTTCTCCGGGTCCCTCGTCGGTGCCCCTCCCCCGCCTCCCCCTTCTCCCCCGATGATCCGGCACGGGGGGCCGCGCGCCCGGCATTGCCGGACGGGGAGTCGCGGCCCCTCGACCACCGGGTCGCTAGGCGCCGGCGGCCACCTGGGCCATCTCCCGTTGCACGGAGCCGAGTTCTTCCTTCCGGTCCAAGAGCACCAGCTGCTCCCGGTAGCGCTCCAGCGCCTTGATGAGCAGGAGGTCCCGGCTCGGCTCCATGGCGTACATGCGGCGCGCGGCGGCGACGGCCTCGGCCCGCAGGGCCAACGCGATCTCGGGCAGGTGTGCGAAGTCCTGGCGGCTGTATTCGTACAACGCTTCGGCGAGCAGCGGCAGATACGCCAGCGGACTCACCTGGACGAGGACGCGATAGGCGGCGACCTCCTGCCGGGCGGGCAGGGTCTGTGATCCGAGGAGGGCGACGCGGGCTCGGAGTACCGCGTCGTGACTGGCGTGCGCTGAATACGTCATGACGGAGATTCTGAAAGCCGCACAGGGGTCCGAACAAGGGCAATTCACTGTGCCCTTGGTCCTACGAAAACAGCCTCTGACCTGTCATGATTGGTACGTCTTCACCCCTGCGAGCTGCGGGGCGGGTCAGCAGCCGAAGAAGGACAGGCGGACCTGACGGCGGGGGTTGTCCCGGTTGGTGTCCACGAGGGTGACGGACTGCCAGGTTCCGAGCTCCAGCACTCCGTCGATCACCGGCAGCGTCGCGTGGGGCGGGACGATCGCGGGCAGTACGTGGTCCCGGCCGTGGCCGGGGGAACCGTGCCGGTGCCGCCAGCGGTCATCGGCGGGCAGCAGGGATGCCAGGGCCTTCAGGAGGTCCTCGTCGCTGCCCGCCCCCGTCTCGATGACGGCGAGCCCGGCGGTCGCGTGCGGCGTGAAGATGTTGAGCAGTCCGCTCCTGCCCCGCGCCACCTCCCCGAGGAACGACGCGCAGGCGTCGGTCAGGTCATGGACGGTCTCCCGGTCACCGGTCGTCACGTCGATGGTGCGTGAGGCGAAGATGTCGGCCATGACCGCATCCTTGCGCCCGGCCGCCCCGCCGGCCCGCAGCCCCGGCCGGTGTCGGCCGAACCGGCCGGCCGCCTGCGCTGATCAGAGGGGGCACGATCCGTCCGCGTCCACGTCCGAGCCCGAGTCCACGTCCGAGTCCACGTCCGAGTCCGCGCTCGGGCCCGGTGGGCGATGGGTCCGGCCTCGGGGCCGCTCCACGTACGGGCCCTGGAGCTGGCCCGGGCGGTGACGGGCGCGAGGCCGACGCGGACGTCGGCGGCGCGGTGGCCCGCTCAGGCCTCGGCCAGGCCGGTGACCTCCTGGACGTGGCGCAGGCCGGGCGGGGCGAGCACCTCGTTCAACTGCTGGAAGATCTGCCGCGCGGCGACCGCGTTCCAGTCCGCGGGAAGCAGTTCGGCGGGCAGTCCGGGGTCGAGGTAGGGCAGGCGGCGCCACTGGGTGAGCATCGGAACGTAGTAGCGGAAGGCCTCGGCGCCGTCGATGGCGGGCCGCTCGGTCAGTCCCGCGGCGAGGGGCCCGTAGGCCTCGGTGAATCCGGCGTACTGCTCCTCGATCGCCGGGAAGTCCCACCACGAGCTGACCGTCCCGGGCAGATCGCTGAAGGCCGCGTATTCGGCGGCGAACAGGTGCACGTACTCGCTGAGT
Source organism: Streptomyces sp. NPDC091682 (assembly GCF_044756625.1). Classification (NCBI taxonomy): domain Bacteria; kingdom Bacillati; phylum Actinomycetota; class Actinomycetes; order Kitasatosporales; family Streptomycetaceae; genus Streptomyces; species Streptomyces sp. NPDC091682. Next base: position 99,313 of record NZ_JBIVTH010000008.1, read on the forward strand.
CCGAGCCGGACGAGCATGTCGCGGGCGTCGCCGAGGAGACGGCCGGGTGCCAGCCACACGCCCGGGGCGATGTTCCCGAAGCCCAGCCAGGTCAGCCGGGTGCGCAGTTGGTAGCGGTAGGAGCGCTCGGACTCCGGTACGGAGAAGACGGCCATGGCCCAGCCGTCGCTCAGCTCCGCCGGTTCCAGACTGCCGAAGATGCGCCGGTCGCCCTCGTCGAAGACGGGCTGCGCGCCCGGGCTGAGCCGGTACCCGGTGGCGCCCCGGCGCTCCGGTTCGAGGACTCCCTTCTTCTTGAGCCGGGAGATGGCCGAGCGCGCCGCCGGACCGTCCACGTCCAGCTCGGACATCAGGGTGATCAGGTCGGCGACGGAGATCCAGCCGCCGAGGCGTCGCAGGAACGCCCCGTAGACCGTGTTGATCAACGAGCTGGGCCTGAGGGGACTGTCCGCCATGATCACCTTCCGTCGTGTGCGGTGGTGATCCTATCGACCTGGACGGACCGGGCGCCGCCCAGGTCACGGCCCCGGCGGCGGGGCCGGGGCCGGCCCCGGGTCAGAGTCGGGCGGCCCGCTTGAGCCGGCCCAGGTCCACGAACTTGAAGTCGGTGTCGGTGCGGGCCTCGCCGTCGGCTCCGGTGGTCCGGGGGGTGTTGTGGCCGTCCTGAACGACCAGCAGGCCGTTCGGGAACCTCTTGCCCAGCGGTGCGCTCGTCACCGCGGCGCCGTCGCACTCCTGCGAACCGTCCGGCGAGCCGGGCGTCGCACCGTCACCGATGCGGAAGCCGCGGACGTACGCGTTGTCGTGCTCGCGGTCGAAGACGGCGAAGGTGTCGTCGCCCTGGCTGGATGCGAGCAGGTAGCCGCCGTGGCCGGGTCGCTTCGGGTCGCGCCAGATGGTCAGGCCCTCCACGTCCGCGGAGACGTGCCGGCCGCCGAAGCCGGGGTCCGCGCCCGCGTCGCACTCCTCCGTCCCGGGGTTCCAGGTGCCGGGGACGCCGAAGGAGCGGACCTTCTCGATGAGGCGGGCGGGCGAGCGCAGGTCTGCGTCGAGCTTCCAGATGCCGACGTCCTCCTGACCGGCGTAGAGGTCACCGGTGTCGGGGTCGACGACCATGCCCTCGACCTGGGGCCGCTCCCCCGGTTCGCCGCACGGCTCCCAGCTGTTCCCGTTCGGCAGGGTGAAGGAGGCGGGCAGCGAGGTGGTGCGGACGGTGCGGTAGCCGACCTTGCCCTGGGCGTTCGGGAGCAGTTCGGCCAGTGCGAGGTCGGTGGCGTGGCGCCGACTGGTGACCGCGTACGAGCGACCGTTGCGGCGGTCGGTGTAGGCGGCCAGGCCGTAGGCGGTCCGCTGGTCGTTGACCTCGTCCTGGCCGGCGGAGAAGACCCGCGGGACAGCCGCCTCGTCGGTGACGTCGACCAGCGGGGCGGTGGGCCGCTTCGGGTCGATCCGGTAGACGCGCAGCTGGTCGCGGCCGCGGTCGGAGACGACGGCCACGTCGTGGCGGCCGTCCGGGAAGCGGAGTCCCGTGATCAGGTCGACGTTGTTGAAGCGCCCGGGCTTGTCGCCGTCCCTCGGCGGCGCGGGCGCGGGCAGGGCCTGCACCTGACGTCCGTCCAGGTCGTAGACGCGCAGGCCGCCCTCCTTGGCGGTGGCGATGACCAAACTGGCGTCGGGATCCTTGGTGTTGCGCCAGATCGCCGGGTCGTCGGCGTTCGCGTTGCCGCCGGCCTCGTCGTCGAAGAGGGAGGGCGTCTCTACGGAGGCCGCCACCCGGGGCAGCGACGGTGCCGTGCCGCCCCGGTCCGCCCGGGCGTGCGCCGGTACGGCGATCAGGCCCAGGGCCACCATGGCCGCCGCGGCCACGGCCGGGGTCCGCCTGCTCGGGATCACGCGCATCTTGCCTCCTGTTGGGGGGGGGTACGGGACGGGCCGGCCGCGTGGTGGCGGGGGGCTTCCGGCGTTCCGCGACGGCCGCCCCCACCGTGGGCCATGTTCGGGTGACGACCATGGAGCAGGCGTGGCGTGCGCATGACTGAACGGTGAAATCCGGCGGCTCCCGGGATTTCCCGAAGCTTTCTTAGCGGAACGTTAGATCTGCGCGGCGGACCTTGTCCGGGTACGGCGGCCGCCGCATGCTCTGGACACTCCCCCACCGCCGGGGCCCCGTTCCACCATCCCTCATCAGGGAACTTCCCTCTGGAGCCGCCATGTCCCCGTCCGTCGTCATGCCCGCGTCGCCGCCCGGGGACGAGCGCAGGAAGCGCCGTCTCGCCCTGGTCGGCGGCTCGCTCGGCAATCTCGTCGAGTGGTACGACTGGTTCGTCTACGCCAGCTTCGCGATCTACTTCGCCGATTCCTTCTTCCCCGGCGACAACCCGACCACCCAGCTGATGAACACGGCCGGGATCTTCGCCGTCGGCTTCCTGATGCGTCCCGTCGGCGGGTGGATCCTGGGCCGTGCCGCCGACCGGCACGGGCGCAAGAGCGCGCTCACCCTCACCGTCACCATGATGTCGGTGGCCGCCCTGCTGATCGCCGTCGCCCCGACCTACGACCAGGCCGGCTACTTCGGCGCCCTGGTGCTGCTGCTCGCCCGGCTGCTGCAGGGGATGAGCATCGGCGGCGAGTACGCGGCCAGCGCCACGTACCTGACCGAGGCGTCGGCCCGGAACCGGCGCGGGCTGGGCTCGTCCTTCCAGTACGTGTCCATGACCTGCGGCCAGTTGCTCGGACTGGGCGCTCTGATCACCCTTCAGCACACCCTGACCACGGCCCAGCTGGAGAGCTGGGGCTGGCGGCTCCCGTTCCTCCTCGGGGCGCTGTTCGCGGTGGTCGTCTTCTGGCTGCGGCGCCGGCTGCAGGAGACCGACGCCTTCAAGGAGGAGTCGTCGGCGTCGGCGGAAGCGGGCGGGGACACCCACGACGACAGCACGCGCGGCACTCTGAAGGCCCTGTGGCAGTACCGGCGGCAGGCGGGGCTGGTCATGGCGCTCACCCTCGGCGGCACCGTGGCCTACTACACCTACACCACCTACCTCACCAAGTACCTGGTCGGCAGCGCGGGCATGGAGAAGACCACCGCCACGCTCGTCAGCTTCACCGCCCTGACCCTCTTCGCCGTGCTGCAGCCCTTCGCCGGCATGCTGTCCGACCGGATCGGCCGCCGACCCCTGCTGATCACCTTCGCGGTGGGCTGCACCGTCGGCACGTACCCGATCATGACCGCGCTCGGATCGGCGTCCTCGTACTGGTCGGCGCTCGGACTGTCCCTGCTGGCCCTGGTCATCATCACCGGCTACACGTCCATCAACGCGGCGGTCAAGGCCGAGCTGTTCCCGACCCGGGTGCGCGCGCTGGGCGTGGCGCTGCCGTACGCGATCGCCAACGCCCTGTTCGGCGGCACGGCGGAGTACGTGGCGCTCTGGTTCAAGAACAGTGGGCACGAGACCATGTTCTTCTGGTACGTCTCCGGATGCGCGCTGATCTCCCTCGTCACGTACGTGCTCATGCCGGACACCCGCAACGCCTCGCTCAGCCGCGCCGAGGCCGAGGCCGACGGCGAGCACGGGCAGGGGCGCCCGGCGGCGGCTCCCGCCGAGGCGGCGCGCTGACCCGACCCGGTGAACCGGCGCGTCGGCTCCCGTAAGCTGCTGCGCCGGGTCACGGGAATCCGGACACGGGGGCTCCGGTACGCCGGGCTCCGGTACATCGGCGCTCCGGTCACAGGTCGCGAGGGACTGTCTATGCACGCGCTTCTCGTCGAGGACGACGATCGCATGGCCCGGGCCCTCGGGACGGCCCTCGCCCAGCGCGGGCACACCGTCCGCCGGGTCGGGCGCGCCCTGGACGCCCTGCGGCACGTCCGCGAAGCCGAGTTCGTCCTGCTCGACCTGGGCCTTCCCGATCTCGACGGGCTGGAGCTGCTCCGGCGGCTGCGTACCGTCTGCGACGCACCGCTGATCGTGGTGACCGCGCGCTGCGAGGAGCGCGACATCGTCCAGGGGCTGCGGGCGGGGGCCGACGACTACGTGGTCAAGCCGTTCCGGATGGCCGAGCTGATGGCCCGCATCGACTCCGTACGCCGCCGGACGGATCCGCACCCGGGCCGGGACCCCGCCCCGACCGGGTCCCGGCCCGTGCGCACCGGCGATGTCGAGGTGGACCTCGCGGGTCGCACCGTCACGGTGGCCGGCGCCGCGGTACGCCTCACCCGACGCGAGTTCGACGTCCTCGCCTTCCTTGCCGCCCGCCCGGACGAGGTGCATTCCCGCGAGGTGATCCTGGACCGGATCTGGGGTGACGCCTTCCTCGCGGCCTCCCGCTCCCTGGACGTCCACGTGGCTGGCATCCGCGCCAAGACCGGCCGCTCGGGCCTGGTGCGCACGGTCCGGGGGTTCGGCTACCAACTCGGTACCCCGTCGCCGGGTCCGGACCCGACACCGGCCGCGACCGCCGGCCCCGCCCCCGATGTGCGGGGCGAACAGCGGTGAGGCGCAGGCTGCTGGCGGTGCTGATGGTCCTCATGGGGGCGGCGGCGCTGCTGCTCTGCGTCCCCCTGGCCGACGCCTACGCGCGCGGGCGCACCGAGCACCTGCTCTTGCAACGGCGTTCGGAGGCCGTACGGTTCGCCGACCTCGCCGACCGGATGCGCACCGCCGCCGACCGGGCCGAGCTCTCGGCCGAGATCGGCCGCTACGCCCAGCTGTACGGGGCCGGGGTGGTCGTGGTCGACTCCGCGGGGACGACGGTGGCCCGGTCCGGTACCGGACCGGCGGCCGAGGCCGCCGCGCACGCGGCCACCGACGCCGATTCCCCCGAGGGCGGCCCCTCCGAAGGGACGGAAGCCCGTCGCCGCGCGCTCACCGGCCGCTCGACCGACCGGCTGCCCACCCTTCGCCCCTGGGGACCGCGCACCGTCGTGCTGGCCGAGCCGGTGGGCCGGGACGAGCGGGTGAGCGGGGCGGTCCTGATGGCCGTGCCCACCGGGGCCGCCCGCCGGGACGTGACCGTGCGCTGGTCGCTCATCGCCGCCGGGGCGTTCGGCGCCTTCGCAGCGGCCGCTCTGGTCGCGGCCGGGATCGCACGTTGGCTGATGCGCCCGGTACTGGACCTGGACCGGGCGGTCGGACGGCTGACCGCCGGCAGCCTGCAGGCCCGGGCCGTGTCCGACACCGGTCCGCCGGAACTGCGCCGACTGCGGCAGCACTTCAACACGATGGCGGAGGCGATGGCCGACTCCATCGGCCGACAGCGCGACTTCGTCGCCGATGCCTCCCACCAGCTGCGCAATCCGCTGGCCACCCTGGTACTGCAGCTGGAGAACGTCGAGCCGCACATCGCGCCCGGGCCGGGCCTGGCCGAGCACGGCCGCGCGCTGGACGAGGCGGAGCGCCTGGAGGAGCTGCTCGACGGCCTCCTGGCGCTCGCCCGTGTGGAGTCGGGCACGGCGGAGTCGGGCGACGAGGACGTGTCGCGGGCGGTACGGGACCGGGTGACGGCCTGGGCCCCGGTCTTCCGTGCTGCTGAGGTGGAGCTCGAGGCCACCGGCCTCGCCGAGGGCCTGCGGGCGCGCGCCCTGCCCGACGCCGCGGGCCGGATCCTCGACGCGCTGCTCGACAACGCCGTGAAGTTCGTCCCGCGCGGCGGCCGCGTCGAGGTGTGCGCGTCGCGCGCGGCGGACGGGAGCGCCGCCGCGGTCGTACGCGTCGCGGACGACGGCCCGGGGGTGCCGCAGGAGCAACTGCCCTTGCTGTTGCGCCGTTTCGCGCGCTCGCCAGAACACCAGAACATCCCCGGCAGCGGCCTGGGGCTGGCCATCGCCGACGAGATCGCCCGGCTCAGCGGCGGCCGGCTCGACATCCGCGGCAACGAGCCGCACGGCCTGGTGGCCGAGCTCCGGCTGCCGCCCCCTCCTCCCGAATGAGGTCTCAGCCGTACACCGAGCGGTAGTGGGCGGCCGCGCCGGGGTGGAGCGGGACCTCGCCGGTGGAGATCGCGAAGCGGGGCTCCAGCCGGACCCCCGCCGTCACCTCCCGCAGTAGGTCGCGCCACCGCTCGAACACCACCCGGAGCAGGTCACGTACCGCGCCCTGCGGTACGTCGGCCCGTGCGAGGACGTAGTTGCCGACGCCGATGGTTCCCACCGGCTCCGTCAGCCCGTACACGCCGGCCGGCAGCGTGACCGCCGAGTAGACGGGGCCGTGGCGCTCCCGCAGCGCACCGACGTGGGCGTCGAGCGGCAGGAACCGCAGCGGCAGCTCGCGCGCCAGGTCCGCCAGGGCCGGTGTGGGCACCCCTCCGGACCAGAACAGCGCGTCGACCGAACCCTCGCGCAGTGCGCTCACGGAGGCGGCGAGGCCCAGCTGCCGCTCGTCCGCCGCCGGCGCCACGGTCGCGGGCGCGGACGCGGGTGCGGGTGCGGGCGCGAACTCGGATGCGGGTGCACCGCTCAGCCCGGCCGCCCGCAGGACCCGGTCCGCCACCACCTGCACCCCCGAGCCCGCTGCGCCCGCCGCGACGGGGCGCCCGGCGAGATCCCGCACCGAGCGCACCGGCCCGTCGGCCGGGACGAGCAGGTGCGTGTAGTTCACGTAGACCCGGGCCAGGGCCGTGGCGGCGGCCGGCCGGGGAAACGGCTCCCGCCCCAGCACCGCGTCCTCGGCCACGTCCGCCATGGCCAGGGCCAGCTCCACGGAGCCGTCGTCCAGCTTCCGCAGGTTGTCCACGCTGGCCGCGGTGCTCACCGGGACGATCTCGATCGGGCGGCCGCTCGCAGCGACGGCCTGCGCGAGGGCCTGCCCGAACGCGTTGTACGGCCCGCCCTCGGGACCCGTCGCGAGCCGCAGCCGCCGTACCGGTCCGGAACCCCCCGAGCAGCCGACCGGCGCCCCCACCAGGACACCGAGGCCGACGCCCATCATCCGTCGCCGGGTCATCTCTGCACTGGTCACGGCGGAAGCCTAAGGGTGCCGTAGCTGGCGTCGCGCGCCCGCCGGGGATCGCCACCGGGGCATAGAGCCCGCCACTTCGGCCGGTCGTTCCGGCCTCCCTTGATGCTGCCGCGCCACGAGACCGGGCGGCGCCCGGACCACGAAGGGGCGACCCGTCCACGCCCGGTAGCGTCGCGGCCATGCGCTACCACCACGTCGACGTGTTCACCGACCGCCCCTACGGCGGCAACAGCCTCGCCGTGTTCCCCGAGGCCGATCAGCTGACCGGTGCTCAGATGTTGTCCATCACCCGGGAACTGCGGCACTTCGAGTCCGTCTTCCTCATGCGCGACGGCTCACCCGCACGGCCGGGCACGTGGCGGGCGCGCGTCTTCGACCTCGCCGGGGAGCTGGACTTCGCCGGCCACCCCCTCATCGGTGCCGCCGCCGTCCTGCACGCCGTCCACGGCACGGCCGGCCACGAGGCCTGGACCCTGCGCCTACCCGACCGTCCGGTGGAGGTCGCCACCGAACGCAGGGGCCCGGGCCGGTACGCGAGCCTCCTCGACCAGGGCGCGGCCGCCTTCCTCGGCCGCCCCGACCCCGACGGCCTGGCCGCCCTCTTCGCCCTCGACCCCGGTGACCTGGACCCCGATCTGCCCCCGGAGGTGGTCTCCACGGGCCTGAGCTACCTGGTGCTCCCCGTCCGGGGCGACGCGCTCGCCCGCGCCCGCGTCACGCGGCCGCTCGACGCGCCCCTGGCCCGACTCGGCGCCGCATTCGCCTACCTGCTGGACGCCGCGGCCATGGAGGGCAGGCACTGGAGCAACGACGGGATCCTCGAGGACGTCGCCACCGGGAGCGGTGCGGGGTGCGCCGCCGCCTATCTGCGCAGCCACGACCGGATCGGCTCCGGGGAGCCGGGCCTGCTGCGCCAGGGCCGCTTCACCGGGCGCCCCAGCACGATGACGGTCAGCGCCGACGGCCACGGCCGGGAGATCCGCACGGTACGCGTCGGCGGGGGTGTCGCCCTCGTCGGGGAGGGGCGCCTGCGCGAGCTCCCGCCGGCCTGAGGCCCTCCGGCGGCGGACGGGCTCACCTCGCGACCGGAGGCCCGTGGACCTAGCCTGAGGATGTTGCCCGGGGCCCTCGGACGGCAGGAGACCATGCCGTGAAGCCAACCCACCTCCGGCTGCGCCGGGCCTGTGCGGCCGCGGCGGCGGCCGGAGTGCTCATCGCCCCGGCAGCCCCGGACTCCGCAGCCGGGGCCGCCCTTCCCGGTCGGTCCGCTGCCACCTCCGTGGCCGCCGCCACTCCCACCCCGCCCCCTTCCCCCTCCACCGGTGCGGGCTTCACGCCGCTCACACCGGCCGTCGCGGCGCAACTGGACGCGGCCGTGCGTCAGGTCATGCGCGAGGCGCAGGTGCCGGGCGTCACCGTCGGGCTGTGGGCCCCCGGGAAGGGGAGCTACGTACGGTCCTTCGGTGTGGCGGACAAGGCGACCGGCGCGCCGATGGCTCCCGACCTGCACGTGCGCATCGGTAGTGAGACCAAGACGTTCACCGTCACCGCCCTCCTCCAGCTGGTCGACCAGGGGAAGGTGGGTCTGGACGACCACATCGGCGCCTACGTCGCAGGGGTTCCGAACGGTGACCGCATCACCCTGCGGGAGCTGGCGGGCATGCGCAGCGGGCTCTTCAACTACAGCATGGACGGGGACTTCATCGAACAGCTCGAGGCCCATCCGGAACGGTACGTCGCACCGCAGCAGTTGCTCGACTACTCCTTCAAGCACCCGGTGCAGTTCGAGCCGGGGGCGGAGTTCGAGTACAGCAACACCAATCTGATCCTGCTCGGCCTGGTGGTGGAGAAGATCACCGGCCGGCCGCTCCACGAGGTCATCACCCAGGACGTCCTGGGGCCGGCCGGGCTCCGCAACACGGTCTTCCCGACGGGCCCGGCCCTGCCGGTGCCGTACGCGCACGGCTACACCGACCAGACGGCCTCGGGCAAGGTCGAGGACACGACCCGCTGGAACCCGTCCTGGGCCTGGGCCGCCGGAGAGATGGCCTCCGACCTCCAGGACCTGCGCAGTTGGGCCCGTACCCTCGCCACCGGCACCCTGCTGAAGCCCGCGACCCAGGCGGAGCGCCTGAAGACCACCCCGATGGACATTCCGGGCGCCGGCTACGGACTGGGCATCTTCGACGTCCAGGGCTGGATCGGCCACAACGGATCGATCCCCGGGTACGAGGTCCTGCCCGTCTACCTGCCGTCGGCACGGGCGACGATGGTCATCCTCTTGAACACCGACAGCCAGTACAAGGGCCAGGAGCCCAGCACCCTCTTCGGCGAGGCGGTCACCAGCATCGTCACCCCCGATCATGTGTATCCCGGTCACAAGCCGGTCGTACCCAAGACCGGCTGACGGCCGCACCCACGGGGTGGTCCTGACGGGCGACCTCGTCGATCCGCGACGGCTCCGCAGCCGCAATCGACGACTGAGCGGTCCCCCTTCCGTTCTGTTCACGACCGACGGGTCAGCCCGCCCACTGGTCGACCGATCAACCGACCGAAATTGCCCTGAGCCAAAAGAACCTTGGTGGTTCACCAGTGCCGAATTTCGGCCAGAATCGACGGGGAGGAATTCCGATCGGCCGACCGATTTCCCGCCGACGACCACTGCGGAAACACCCGGTAAATCACAGCCAACAGGCTGCCGCCAGGGCCGGATCCGCCGCACCCAAAAGATGCCCGGGTCAACTGTGTTGTCCGTCAGGTGAGTTACTACCCAGAAGACATGGAACGTCGCTCACAGTTCGGGTAGCTTTCCCTCACGTCGCCGCCACACCCGGGGCACAGGGCCCCATGGGACTAGCGGCGCAAAGGACCCGACCCCTGTTGACGACAGCAACCGAAGTCTTCACAGTCCGGCCGTACACCCCGCATTGCCAGGTGATCAGCACCGAAGGCGATCACGCCGTCATAGGCATTTCCCCGGGGAACAGTTACTTTTCGGCCCAACGTGTCAATGACCTTGCCCATTGGGGCCTGCGCAACTTCGAGCAGGTCGACCTCATCTACACCGACATGCACGTGGCAGAGATGTACGAGGCTCTCGGCTACGGCGAGGACGAAGCCCGTCGCAAGGCGGTGAAGAACCTGCGCGGCGTCCGCGCCAAGGTGAACAACGCCGCCGCGGAGGCCGACCCCACCGGCACCCGCCTCCGCGCCCGCCCGATGTCGTCCCTCACCGACATCCCGGCCTACCGGGCGCTCCACAGCCACCTGACCAGCCTGCTGGACACCGACCCGGATTTCCGCAAGACCAGCAACACACTGGTCGACGCCTTCCTCTCGTCCAAGGTCCTGAACGGGAAGACCGCCACCACACGGCAGCGCGACGTGTGCTTGGAGTACGTCTGCGCCGAAATGCCGCTCTTCCTCGACACGCCCGCCATCCTCGGCGTGCCGTCGTCCCTCAATTGCTACCACCAGCTCCTGCCCATGGCGGAACTGCTCTACTCACGCGGCTCGGGCCTGCGCGCCTCGCGCAACCAGGGTCACGCCATCATCACCCCCGCCGAAGGAGCTCCCGATGTCCGCTGAGACCCTGCTCGACTTCCCCTTCTCCGCGCGCGGCGACCAGCTCCCGCGCGAGATCGAGGAGCTGCGCGCCGAACCGGTGAAGCGGGTGCGCACGATAGCCGGGGACGAAGCCTGGCTCGTCTCCTCCTATCCGCTGGCCAAGCAGGTCCTCGAAGATCCCCGGTTCAGCCTGAAGGACACCTCGGCCCCCGGTGCACCCCGCCAGTACGCGCTGACGATCCCGCCCGAGGTCGTCAACAACATGGGCAACATCACCGGTGCGGGACTGCGCAAGGCCGTTCTCAAGGCGATCAATCCGAAGACGGACGGGCTCACCGGCTGGATGCGCGCCCAGGCCACCAGCCTGGTCGACGGCCTCCTGAGCCACGGGGCACCGGTCGACCTCCGCGCCCAGTTCACCAACCCGTACGCCGAGAACCTCCACTGCCGCATCCTCGGAATTCCCGAGTCCGACGCTCCGCGCCTCGCGGCCAGCCTCGACATCGCGTTCATGAACTCGGCCTGCCCGGTCACCGGCGCCAAGCTGAACTGGGACCGCGACATCGCCTACATGGTGGAGCGCCTCGACGATCCCACCACCACCGGCCTGATCGCCGAACTCGCCGCCCTGCGCGACGACCCCGACTACGACCACCTGACGGACGAAATGCTCGCCACCGTGGGCGTCACGCTGTTCGGCGCGGGGGTCATCTCCACCATGGGCTTCCTGACCATGGCGATCTTCTCCCTCCTCCAGAACCCGGAGATGTGGGAGCGGCTGCGCAAGGAGCCGGAGAAGATCCCGGCCGCCGTGGACGAACTCCTGCGCATCAACCTGTCGATCGCCGACGGCCTGCCCCGGCTCGCACTGGAGGACGTCACCCTCGGCGACGTCGAGGTGAAGAAGGGCGAGCTGCTGCTCGTCCTGGTCGAGGCCGCCAACACCGACCCGGACGTGTACCCGGACCCGCACGTCGCGGACATCGACCGGCCGAACGCCGCCACGCACCTCTCCTTCGGCGGCGGACAGCACTACTGCCCGGCCACCGCACTCGGCAAGCGGCACACCGAGATCGCCATCGAGGTGCTCCTGGAGAAGATGCCCGACCTGGCCCTCGCCGTGCCGGTCGACCAGCTCGTGTGGCGCACCCGCTTCATGAAGCGCATCCCGGAGCGCCTGCCCGTGCTCTGGTGACCGCGCGGGCGCGCGGGACGACGCGCCTTGCCCGATGGTGGCCCCGGCCGGGGGGAATCCGGCCGGGGCTATCGCCCTGTCCGCCCGGCCCGAACCGACCCGCGGCCGGTTCCTGAGCCGTTGCCCGACCGGGGTCGTGATCGTTTGCGTGGCTGACGGGACATCCGGGGCGGTCATCGACGGACGGGGCGAGTGGTCGGGTTGCGAGTTGCGCGAAGGACCGTACTGCAGGCGGCGTCGGCGGGCGCCCTGACGGCACTGCTCGGCCGCACGTCCGCGGCGGCGGCCGTCCCGGGCAGCGCCGCCGGGGACCTGGTCAGGCTGCGTTTCACCCGGGCGACCAACGGGGCGGCCACGGCCTCCGCCACCGGGGAGCGGGTCATCGCCGAGGTTCAGGGCGTTCTGTGGTTGCTGCCCCGAGACGGTTCGCCCGCGACTCCGCTGACCCCGCCCGACCTGGAACCGGGTCGCCCGGTGTTCTCCCCCGACGGTCGCCAGGTGGCGATGAGCGCCTACCGGGGCGGCACCTTCCACATCTGGGTGATGAACGCGGACGGCTCCGGCCTGCGCCCGCTCACCGACGGTCCGTTCGACCACCGCGCGCCCGCCTGGTCGCCCGACGGCCGCACCCTCGCCTTCTGTTCCGAGCGTGGCGGTGATCCGGTGGCCGGGAGCCCGTACCGGATCTGGACCCTCACCGTGACCGGCGGTCGCCCGCGCCGGCTGACGGGCCTGCCCGGCCAGGACGGCCCCGGTCAGGACGGGGAGTGGGAGGACTTCGATCCGGTCTGGTCCCCGGACGGCTCGCGCGTCCTGTTCGTACGCGCCACGCCCACCGGCGAAACCCTGACCGCCCGGACCATCGCCTCCGTGGCCGCGGAACCCGTTGCCGGGGACCGGGGAGTGGACCCGGTCCGGGTCGAGCACACCGTCACCGACGGCAGGCTGCTGGCTCCCGCGCTCTCCCCGGGCGGACGCACCGCCTGGCTGTCCGCTGCTCCCGGACCCCGCAAGGCCGAGACCCTCTCCCTCTTCGCCGACGGCCGTCCGGTCCCCCTCGACGGTGATCTCGCGCCCGCTCCCCCGCGTTGGATCGGCGACGACCGGCTGCTCATCACCCTCGACGGGCGGTTCCGGGTGATCCGCCCCCACCGGGACGGCGGTGACGACGGCCACGAGATCCCCCTCGACGCCACCCTCGAAGTGGTCCGGCCCCGCTACCGGGTCAAGGAGTACGTCCTGGAGGCCGAACGGAGTCTTCCCGTCCGGGGCATCCACCTGCCGGCCCTGTCCCCCGACGGCCGCAGCGTCGCCTTCGCCGCACTGAACGCGCTGTGGGTCGCGCCCGTCACCGGCGGAGCACCCCGCAAGATCGTCCAGGCCCCCGTCACGGCCTACGTCCAGGGACCGGTGTGGAGCCCGGACGGCCGCGCGCTGGTCTACACCGACGACCGCGACGGCCTGAACACCGTGCGCCGCCGGGAACTCGACAGCGGCCGGGAGAGCGTCCTGGCCGCGGGCGGCCGCGTCTACGGGGCGCTGTCGCCGGACGGCACGAGGCTCGCCGCCCTCGACCTCGCCGGGCGGCTCCTCGTCCGCGACCTCGCGACCGGGACCGATACCCCCCTGGTCGCGGCCCTCGGCGGCGGCGGTCTGCCCGGCCCGCCCAGCTGGTCTCCCGACGGCCGCCACCTCGCCCTCTGCGACCGCAACCGGCTCAGCCGACGCTTCCGCGAGGGCTACAACCTCATCCGGATCGTCGACACCGCCACCGGGGCCGACCGCCTGCACGCACTCGCCCCGCACGCCTCGCTCGCGGACCGCTACGCCTCCGGCCCGGTCTGGTCCCCCGACGGCCGCTTCCTGGCCTGCGTCGGCGAGTCGGCCCTGTGGCTGCTGCCCGTCGGCCCCGACGGCGCCCCGACCGGACCGGCCCGGCGCCTAACCGACGAGCCCGCCGACCACCCTTCGTGGTCCGCCGATTCCCGCACCCTGCTCTACCAGTCCTGTGCCCGGCTGCGCCTGCTCGCCCTCGACGCCGCCGGCGCGCCGGCCGGAGCACCCCGGACCGTACCCGTCTCCCTGAACTACCGGCGCCCCGCACCCGTCGACACCGTCGTGCACGCAGGACTGCTGTGGGACGCCACCGGCTCCCCGCCGCGCGCCGACGTCGACGTACTGGTCCGCGGCGGCCGGATCACCGCCGTCGAGCCGCACCGACCGGGCCGCCGCGCCACCCGCACCGTGGACTGCTCCGACGGCACGGTCCTGCCCGGCCTGTGGGACGCGCACGTGCATCCGTACCCCTACACCTACGGGGCGCGCCAGGGTGCGCTGCACCTCGCGTACGGGGTCACGACCGTGGTGTCGCTCGGCGGTTCCGCCTACGAACAGGCCCGGCTGCGCGAGGACGTCCGGGCCGGCCTGCTCGCCGCACCCCGCATGCTGGCGGGCGGGGAGCTCCTCGACGGCTCACGGGTCGCCTACAGCATGGGGCGCGCCCATCGCACGCGCGCCGGGTTCGCCCGCTCGCTGGCCCGGGCCGCCGCGCTGGACTGGGACTTCGTCAAGACGTACGTACGGGCGCCGTACGCGTACATGGCCGAGGCGGCCCGCTTCGCGCACGAGCGGCTCGGTGTCCTGGCCGGCTCCCACCTGTGCGCCCCCGGCATCCGGTCCGGCCAGGACCTGACCACGCACCTGGTGGCGACCGAGCGGGCCGAGTACGGGCACGGCGCCACCCCGCGGGGGCACACCTACCAGGACACCGTGGAGGTCTACACGCACGGCGGCTTCGGCCTGATCGCCACCCCCTTCACGGCCCTCCCGCTGATCGGCGCCGATCCGGCGCTCGCCGACGATCCGCGGGTGGCGTCCCTGATGCCGCCGTGGGACGTGGCGGCCGTCCGGGCCGGGGCCGCCGGGCCGCCGAGCGCGGAGCAGAGCGCGGCGCTGGAGCGGGAGGTCGGCGTCTACCGCCGTGTCATCGAAGGTGGTGGGCGCCTCGCCCTGGGCACCGACGCGCCGCTCACCCCGGTGGGCCTCCACCTCCACCTCGCGCTACGGGCCCTGCACCGGTACGGACTGACGCCTGCGCAGGCCCTGACGACGGTGACCTCGGCCCCGGCCCGGATGTTCGGCGTCGAGGACCGGCTCGGTACGGTCGCGCCCGGCCGGATCGCCGATCTCACCCTGGTCGACGGCGATCCGTTCGCCGACTTCGACGACCTGGTCCGCGTACGGGCGACGGTCCGCGGCGGGATCCTGCGTGAACGCCCGTCCCTGGAGCGCGCCTTCACCCAGTCCGCCGTGCCGCCGGCCCCGGAGCCGGTCGACTGGCGCGCCGTACTGGACCAGATGCTGCGCGACGGCTGCTGTGCACCGCACGTCTAGGTTTTTTCGATCAGGCCCGTTGTCGGGGGTTGCTGGCAGCTTCGATCCCCTGAACGTCGCCCTCACCGGCCCAGCGCAGGCGGTCGACGGTCCGTCGCTGAGGCCCGGCCGGCCCTGAAGCTCCTATTGGCTGTCAAGCGGCGGTGAGCCAGTCGCGGTAGGCGTTGGCGAGGTTGTCGTCGCGGCGGGTGCCGCGTTCGATGCACGAGATGACCGCGGGCCAGACGCCGAAGTGATGGGCGACAGCGGTGAGGGTGATGTTCTTGGCCTGACGTGCTGGCCGCAGGTCCGCGACCTCCGGGACCGTGACCGTGGTGTTGAGGTATCGGAACACCTCCCGGGCGATGGCCCGCTTGAGAAGGCGGATGATTTCCTTCTTGGTCCGGCCGGCCGCGGTCTGCCGGACCACGTAGTCGCGGGTTCGGCTGTCGCTGGCCATGCGGACGAGGGCTATCCGGTAGAGGGCCGCGTTGGCGGCGCGGTCGCCGCCTCGGGAGAGGCGGTGACGGTTGGTCTTGCCGCTGGAGGCCGGGACGGGGGCGACGCCGCACAGGGCTGCGAACGAAGCCTCGGTCCGGAGGCGGTCGGGGTTCCCGCCGGCGGTGATCAGGAGCTGTGCGGCGGTGTCGGGGCCGACGCCGTAGGCGGCACGCAGACCTGGATTGTGTCCGGTGACCACGTCGTCCAGTACGGCCGTGAGCTCGTTGTGCTCGGTGGTCAGAGCCTGGACGCGTCGGGCCAGACTCTTCAGGGCGGTCAGGACAGCGGTGTGGACGGCGTCTCCCGCGGGACGCAGGCGTGCCAGGGCATCGACCAGCGGTTTGCCGTGCAGGGCCCGGTAGCGGGCACGGATGGTGTCGGGGGCGCCGATGAGGATGTGCCCGATATGGTTCATGGCGGCGGTGCGGGCTTTGACAGTGGACCGGGCGGCATTGTGGAGGGCGCGTATGCCGGTGACGGTCTCGTCCTTGGGGGCGCTGGAGGCTCGTCCGGAGAGTGCGGCGCGGGCGGCGGCGTAGGCGTCGATGGGGTCTGACTTGCCGCTGCGGCGGCGTTCGGCGCGGTCGGGGCGGTTGACCTCGACCACGCTCAGGCCGTCGGCCCGGGCCGCCCGGGTGAACCCGCTTCCGTAGGAGGCGGTGCCTTCGACACCGATCGCGACCACGTCCCCGTGGGCGCCCAAAAACGCGAGAGCTGCCGTGTATCCGGCGGTGGTCGTGGGGAACTCGGCGTCGGCGAGATACCCGCCGTTGTCGGTGACGACCGCGACATGAATGGTGTCGGCATGGGAGTCCACACCGCCGAACACCCACTGGCCGCCCGTGCCCACCGTGCCTGCTGCTGTCATGCTGGAGGCGCCTTCCTAGCCGGAGGTGACACCGGCCAGGTGGGGCAGACAGGACATTGAGGGGGCTTCTGACCAAGCTCCTGACTTGTTGAATTGAGCCCAGACGCTCGGTCTGCAGCCGTAGCGTCCAGGGTGTCGGTCGGCACGGGCCCGCAGTGCTCCTTGCCGCCCTCGGGCTGGCTCACTGATAGCGTGCCGCCGCCGGCCGACACCCGCGCGGTGTGGCTCGACAGAGGCATGAAGGTGACGCAGTGACTTCAAGTCAGGGTGCCCACCGCACTCCCCTCCCTGTCTCATCGAGTGCGAGGCCAGCCTGTGATCCTGATCGGTGTCGATCCCCACAAGTCGTCCCACACCGCCGTCGCCGTCGACGCCGCGGGCCATCAGGTGGCCCAGCGCCGGTTCGTCGTCAACGCCGGAACCTTCCGCCAGCTGATGCGCTGGTGCGAGCAGTGGCCTGAGCGCCGTTTCGCCGTCGAAGGCGCCGGCGGCCTGGGCCGTTCGCTCGCCCAACAGCTCGCTGCCGCGGGCGAGAACGTGGTCGACGTGCCCTCCACCCTGTCGGCCCGAGCCCGGCTTCTGGCCACCGGCGGAGACCGCAAGACCGACGCCAAGGACGCCCTCCACGTCGCCCAGGCCGCCCTCTTTCGAAACGACCTGCGGGCCGTGGTCCAGGAAGACCAGACCACGATCCTGCGGCTGCTGACCGAACGGCGCGACGACCTGGTCCACGAACGCACCCGCGTCCTCAACCGACTCCACGCCGTCCTGCGCGATCTCCTGCCCGGCGGAGCACCCACAGGCCTGTCGGCCGACAAGGCTGCCGCCTTGATGAAGGGCATCCGGCCGGTCACGGCCACCGACAGCTGCCGCCGTGACATAGCCCGTGACCTGCTGGCCGACCTGCGCAGACTGGACCGGCAGGTCAAGGACAACGAAGCCGAAATGCGCGAGGCCGTCGCCGCTACCCGCACCACGCTGACCACCCTGCCGGGCCTGGGCACCGTGCTGGCCGCGAAGGTCATCGGCCACATCGGGGACATCAGCCGGTTTCCCACCGAGCACCACTTCGCCAGCTACACCGGCAGCGCACCTCTCGACGCGTCCAGCGGCAACAACGTCCGCCACCGGCTCAACACCGGCGGCAACCGCGCACTGAACTCGGTTCTGCACACCATCGCCGTCTGCCAGATCCGCGACGGCGGGCGAGGGCAGGACTACTACCTCCGCAAGATCAGCGAGGGGAAGACGCCATCCGAAGCCCGCAGGGCCCTCAAACGACGCCTGTCCAATGTGGTCTACCGGATCATGAAACGAGACCAACGAACCCACCTCGCTCAAGCCGCTTGACACACAGAGGCGCTATCAGGTCATGTTCCACCTGGCCGGAGCCATGAGAACGGGCCCCGGCAACCGGACGGTACAGCCCGAAGACAACCCAGCAGAGCGTCAGTCAGTGGCAGAGCCACGACCACCGGAACCCGCTACGAGTATCAATGTCAGTGGTCGCGCCTACAGTCGCCGCATGACGGTGAACGCCCGGACGGCGGCGGCAGGGCCCGGCCGCGCGGCCCTCGATCATCTCCTGCGGCTGATCTCGGAATCCGCGTGGGGCGACGAGCTGGTCCTGCGCGGCAGCATGGTCATGCCCGCGTGGGTCGGTGGCCGGGCCCGGCCACCGGGTGACCTCGACTTCGTCGTGCCGCGGCCGTCGGCGGTCCCCGTCGACGGGCGGGACCCCCACCCCTACGTCCCGGCGTACGACACCGTGCAGCAGTGGCCGGAGGCCGCCGACGGTGCGGCCCGCTACGAGATCTGGGCGGACGGGGAGGAGGCGTTCGAGACGCGGGGGCTGCGCGCGAACGTCCCGCCGGAGGGCCTGGTCTGGCAACCGGAACCGGAGCCGGCGGATCTCCCGCCGTACGAGGACCTGCTGGAACGGGTGCGTGCCCACCCGCGGGCAGCTGGGGGCGTCCTGCTGGACGCGGACGGGGCGCGCCGGGACGGTACGTGGGCCTACGCGTACACGAACGGCGAGCACGCGCCCGCCGGGATCAGGGTCCTGATCCCGTGGCGGGCGGACTCCGGCCCGGTGGGGGTGGCGCAGTTGGACTTCTCCCGCGACGAGCGGCTGCCCGAGGCACCCGTCTGGACGGCCGTGCCGCGCGGCGACGGCGGGGTCACGGTGGCCCGGACGGCGAGCCGCGAGCTGTCGCTGGCCTGGAAGCTGCGGTGGCTGGTGGCGGACGCCGCGGCCGGGGACGGTCCGCGGTGCAAGGACCTGTACGACGCCGTGCTGCTGGCGGAGGTCCGCCGGGAGCGGCCCCTCCCGGAGCCCCCGTGCCTGGCCGGCGTACAGGTCGCCGAGCGGGCGTGGCGGCACTTCTGCGCGGCCCATCCCGGGGTACGGGGCCTCGCCGCCGACTGGCTCGCCCGACTCCGCACCGCACTGACCCCGGCCCCGGCCCCGACTGACCGATAGGGGCGGTCGGGCGTCGGCCGGTCAGGCTCCGGCGCCGACGGTCCGCCAGCGGCGCAACCCGATTGCGGTCAGTTCGATCAGCTCGCCCCGGGCATGGTCGTGGTGCGTGGGGCGGAATCCGGGGAGGGCGCCGGGCTCAGGGCTGGTGGTCGTACCAGGCGAAGGCCGTGATCCGCCAGCCGTCCCGGGTGCGGACGAACTGGATGGTCTTGGTGCCCGCCCCTTCGAACGGCTTGCCGTCCAGGAGCCCGGACTTGCGGTACTCGCCGAACCGCGACGCGATGTCGCCGGCGATCTCGGTCCGTTCGTAGGTCTCCCACTCGGAGAACTCGGCCAGGCGGCCGCCGGCGCCCAGCAACACGCGGCGCGGCTCGAGGAATTCGTCCACGGTCCAGACCGTGAACTGCGGGCCGGTCATGGTGATCACTGCGTCCGGCAGGACCAGTCGACGGATCCGGTCCAGATCGGCGGCCTTGCCGCCCCGGTTGTCGAAGGCGCCGAAGAACTCCGCTGTCACCACGTCTATTTCGGCCTTGGACGACATGGCGCGAGATTAACACCGGGGGGCGTCGTACGCGTCGGACGGGCCGCATCGGGATCGCTGGGCCCGTCCGATCAGGCCGCGCGCGCCATCGTGATCACCAGGGGCGGCCGTGCCCGCTCCGCCGACCACGCGCGGCCGGCCGTGAAGTCCGCGTCGGCCACGGTCCGCGCCTCGTCGACGGTGGGCCGGTGCTGGACGACGTCCCGGAATCCCGCGCGCTCCAGCAGGGGCGGGAGGACCGGAACGGGCCACGCGTGGTTGCGCACGTCCTGCCAGGTTCCGTCGGTGCGCCGGAGCCGTACGGTCAGTTCGTCGCCCGGCCCGTACGCCCCGCCCGGGTCGCCGATGCGCAGGGAGGCGTACTCCGTGCCGCTGCACGCGGGATCGGTGGTCAGCAGGACGAACGGGGCGGGCGGGCGCAGGAGCCGGCGGATCTCGGTGAACACGCCGAGCACGGCCTCCTCGGTCGGCAGCGAGGCCAGGACGTGGTTGCACATCACCGCGTCCGCGCAGCCGTCCGGCAGGCCGGTCACGCGTCCGGCCTCGACCAGGTGGTACTCGGCCACCGCGGGCGTCGAGCCGCGGGCCAGCGCCAGCATCTGCGGGGAGGTGTCCACCCCCAGCACCCTCGCCCCCAGCCGCCGGGCCGCCGCGTCGGCCACCTTGCCCGGCCCGCACCCGTAGTCCACCAGGACCTCGCCGGCGCCGATCCGGCCGGCCAGGGCCCGGAAGACGAACGGGTACCCGAGCAGCCAGTCCGTGGCCGCCTCCACCGCCGCGAATGCCCGCGCCCCTCCGTGTCCGGACCAGGCGGTGCCGTCTTCGGCGCCGCCGGGCCCGGGTCCCTCCGGCCTGTCGCTCACCGTCCCTACTTCCCCAACCGCACCGCGAGACGCAGCTCCTGTCGGTAGCCGCGCGCGCCGTCGCGCCGGTAGTCGTCCGGCGGGATGGGGGTGGCGAACACTTCTTGCTTCCCAGCACGGCTGCCGAAGCTGATCAGACCGAGGATCGCGCCGTCGGCCCCGATCAGCGCCGAGCCTGAATCACCTGGTTGGACGCTCGCCTGATCACTACTCCTGACGCGGATGGCTTCACGCCAGTAGGCCACCCTATCCCCGCCCCCTAGCCAATCGGATTTGATCTCTCCATGCAGCGATTCGATGGTCGAGTACTGAGGCTTTCCGGTTTTCATGCCGATCCATCTCACTGCTTCGCCCACGTGCAGTTCTCTTCTGATCGGCAGCGGCTTGAAGGGCGTGGCGTCGGCTATCCCGGCTACGCCGAAGGTCATCTTCTTGCTGCCCACCGGGATCTGACACCACGCGAAGTCGAACACGTTGCGAACGGGCCACAGTTGCGCAATGTCGTACCACGGGAAACTCGCCGGGTATGTCACGACATCGAGGCAGCCGTCGCATCTTCCGATGAGACCTTCCTGCTGCCATGAAGAAACGGGTGCTTGGACGGGTTGATAGACCTGCAGTCCGGGGGCAACCGACCGATCCGCTATCACGTGAGCGTTGGTCAGAAGGCATCTTCTGTTCCTGAACACCGTCATCACTCCGAGTGTGCCTCGACCACGGCGATGGAAGAACGTGTCCCCATCCGGAGCCTGGATCTCGTAGCCGCCCTTGCAGGGCCGCCGATAGCTGTGGAAGTCCTCGCTCAGGGGGCGGATGGGTCCGGTCTCGATCACGTCCGTGGGTACGGACGTGCGCCTGATCGATCCATCCGGCTCGATGACCTCGGTCTCCACCGACTGCGGCACGGGGAAGTGATGTTCCGTCAGGGCGGCCGGGGGCTTCTTCTCGACGACGCCGACGACGATCGCCCGCTGCCCTGTCTCCCGGCCGCCGACGGTCTTGGCAGCCGTGTCGAGCATCACGATGTCCGGGTGGAGGATCCAATGCTCGACTGCCATGTGGACCCTGTCCGCAGGCACCGGTCCGGTACTCATGGCGCGCTCCTGTGCAGCACCGGCCCGGCCGCGGCGGTCGGGGGCGACCAAGACAGTCGCGCCCGCATGTCCGCGGACATCGGGAGCTCCTTCTCCAGGGGACGCGGAGGCAGATCGTCGGGGCTGTGCACGTCGATGACCGCAGGGCTCTCGGCCCCGTAGACGAGTGACGCGAGCGCGTTTCCGGTGGAGTCGAACATGGTCAGCACGTTGGTCAGCTGCCAGTAGAAGCAAGTCCTCGACTTGACGCCCTTGCTGTTGTCGTAGGTCTGGGACACGTAGGCGGTCGTCTCGACATTCGTGCTGGCCTGCTGGAAGGTGGTCGAGTCGTTGCTCAGGCTTGCGGTGAGCGTTGCGGAGACGGGACCCCAGCCGGCCGTGGCGCTGCCCGTGACCGATTCCGCCACATGGGACTGCTCGGAGGTGGTGCTTTCCATACCGGCGGTGGTCGTGTAGCTGATGGTCCTCTTCGCACCTGCGGCGATGCTGTAGGAGTCGGGAAGGCGCTGCCAGTACTGCTCCCGGACCACGACGTTCCCGGTCTCGAGCTCTCCGCAGCCCACCATGATCGATGGAGAGTCCTGCGGGATGATCACTCCGTCACCGGGCTTCGGCGGCAGGCCTATGTCGTTCGGGTCGAGCAGATCGAAACTCGTGATGGTCACGCTGCCGCTTTCGGGGGTTCTGACGGCGGCGGCAAACGCCCCTGTATAGGAGTTCGTGAACAACCAGTACCAATCCGTGCCCGAGTCCTGGCGCGTGTAGCTTTCCTGCCCGTTGGCCGGCAGGAGAACAGTGCCCTCAGGCAGGTACTGGTCCGGGGTCGTTTGGCAGCTGAAGTGGTCGCCCTCGGTACTCAACAGGTACAGGGACAGCGGGATACAGGTCTGATTGGTGAACGTCACGGGATTTCCCGTCGGACTTTCCTTGGAGACAAGCGTGCCGTGGATGGCCTTCTGATACTCACTTCTCATCTGCATGCTGGTTCACCTCTGTCGTGTTGCGAATTCGTTCGCGTCGGACATGGGCTACCTGGCGGCGGGGCGACAGAACAATGAAGGCGGCCGGCCCGTCCGTACGGGGACTGTTTCAGAGGGCTACCTGCACTGCATGGTCCGCGCTCCGCGCTGGTCAGTGCGGTGGGGCCGGCACCTGGGACGGGCGCTCCGCCAGCGGGCATCGGCTTCACACGAGAGGCACCCCGCGAGCACCTGCGTCACGGCCTCCGGAGCAACCATCCAGGGGGACTTCGTGCTCTTCCGTCCGAACCGGACCGTTCTGGTCAGCAGGCTTTTGGGCTCCTATGTCAAGGTAAGCGCGTCTGGATCGCGCGGCAAACTCATCTCGGCTTGGGTGCGGCCCGTCGCTCTCGCGGCTAGGGAAGTCGAAGTTGTCACAGCAGGCGGTCACCCACCCCGGCAGTCGGCCTGAGCACACGATGAGTCGCCAGATAGTGCGGTTTTACCCCTCCGCCACCGGCAACTAGGTTTCGAATCCTGCGCACTTGGTGTCGCCAGCCGACGGTGAGGTTCCCGGCCGATGCGGTCGACGGCCTTGGCGTGGGCCGGATCGGGGATCATGGTGCGGTGCTCGCAACGCAGGCGCAGGAGCCCGAAGTCCGTATCCTCCCGGCCGCGCGGCAGGGGACGTCCGGCCCTCCTGCGGTGCGGGACGATCAGGCCGGTTCCCGGGCAGACGCCGTCCGCGATGACCGTCGTCCCGGCGGCCGCGGGGACGGACTCGCGCCAGACGTGTGCGTCCGCTCGCTGCCCGGTGCCGGGCGGGCGCTCGCGACGGCCAGGCGGCTGTCGGCGTCGATGATGACCTGCACCGTTCGTCGAGAACCGGTAGGTGCGGGAGGAGGCGCCGACCGTGCGGTCGCGGGCCGGAACCGGGGTGCCGTCCACGCGCCAGGACTCAGGCTTCCGCAACCCCCTCAGAGGTCGATCCAGTAGCGCCGCTTGGGGCCGATCAGGGTTTCGCGGACGTCCTCCAACACCCCGCCATTGCCCTCGATCGTGCGGACCGACGCCTCGTTGTCCGGGTCGCAGGTCAGCAGGACCCGGTCCATCCCCAGGACGCGCGCCTCGTGCAGGACGGCCGCCAGGGCCCAGGTGGCCAGGCCCCGGCGGCGCGCCGAGGGCCTGATGCTGTAGCCGATGTGGCCGCCCGCGTCGAGGAGGAAGCCGTTCAGGTAGTGCCGCAGGTCGATCGCGCCCAGGTACGTGTCGCCCTCGGCGATCCACCAGTAGGTCGCGTGGACCCGGCCGTGGTCGACCGGCAGGGTGCGGTCCGACTGCCGGCGCAGTCGCTCCACCCAGGCCGCGAAGCCCTCCGGGGTGTCCACGTCGTCGTCGGAGCCGAGCCCGCCGCCGTCCAGATGGGCGTCCGGCCCCCATTCCCGCTGCGCGGCGAGCCAGGAAGCGTGCAGGTGGGGGCTGGGGGCTATGAGCTCGGGCATACCTCGGACCATAACAGTCGGCCGGGTCGGGCTCGTGCGGCAAGATCCGTGAGGACGGCTCAGGCGGAGCCCGTCGGCAGGGGTCGGGCACGGGCGATGACCAGGGCGACGTCGTCGTGGTCGTCCGTGCGGCGCAGTGAGTCCAGGAGGCGGTCGCAGGTCTCTTCCAGTGGACGTCCGGTGTCGGCGAGCAGGGTCAGCAGCAGGTCGAGGCGCTCGTCGATGGGCTGGTCGCGGGTTTCGACCAGGCCGTCGGTGTAGAGGACGAGTTGGTCGCCGGGGTCCATGGCGATGGTGGTGGACTCGAAGGGGATGCCGCCCACGCCGAGCGGTGCGCCGGTGGGCAGGTCGAGCAGTCGGGGCCGCCGGCCGGAGCGGATGAGGACGGGGGGCAGGTGTCCGGCGAGGGCGACCCGGCACTGGGCCTCGTGCGGGTCGTAGACGACGTAGACGCACGTGGCGATGGTTTCTTCCAGTGCGGCGGTGGTGTGGTCCAGTTGGTGGAGCACCTGGGGCGGGTCGAGGGCGAGTTCGGCGAGGGTGCGGGTCGCCGTACGCAGTTGTCCCATGCTGGCCGCGGCATTGATGCCGCTGCCCATGACGTCCCCGACCACGAGGACGGTGGTGTCGTTCGGTCCGGCGATGGCGTCGAACCAGTCGCCCCCGATCTCGCTGCTGGCCGCGGCGGGCCGGTAGCGGTAGGCGACTTCCAGGCCGGGCGTGGGTGGCGGGTGGTGCGGCAGCAGGTGGTGCTGGAGGGCGAGGGCGGTGTGGTGCGCGTTGCGGTACCAGCGGGCGTTGTCGATGCACACGGCGGCGCGGGCGGCGAGTTCGCCGGCCAGCACGATGTCGTCGTCGTTGAACGGCAGCGGGTTGCGGGTGCGTTTGAGGTCCAGTGCGCCGAGGACCTCGCCGCGCGCGATGAGCGGCACGGCCAGGTAGGAGCGCAGCCCGGCGCGGCTCAGCAGGTCGGCGGCGGTGCTGTCGCGGGCGATGCGCGAGATGTCCTGGGCCTGCACGTGGGCGACGAGGACCGGGTGGCCGGTCGTCACGGACTGGGTGACCAGCCGGTCCGCGGCGTAGCGGGCGATGTCCCCGGGCGGGTCGGCGGCGCGGACGGCGTCGCTGGGGTAGGCGGCCGCGAGGGCCAGTGCCCGGAACACCGCCGGCTCGTGGGCGGAGGACCTCAGGGTCGGCCGGCCTTCGAGGACGGAGTCGAGGATGTCGACGGCGGCGATGTCCGCGAGCTCGGGCACGACGACGTCGGCGAGCTCCCGTGCGGTCTGGTCGAGGTCGAGGGTGGTGCCGATGCGGACGGTGGCGTCCGCGATGAGGGCGAGACGGCGGCGGCTGCGGGCGATCTCGATGGCCGCCCGGTGACTCTGGGTGACGTCGACCACGGAGGTGGCGAGGCCCAGTACCCGGCCGGTGGCGTCCTCCAGCCGGTAGTACGACACCGACCAGGCGTGTTCGGTGCGGTCCCCGCCGTGGGTGCGGCCGGCCGTGAACTGTTCGAGCAGCGGCGTTCCGGTGGCCAGGACCTGGCGCATCGCCGACTCGGCGGCCTCCGCGTCGTCGAGGAAGGCAAGCGCCTCGCGGACGCCCCGGCCGATGTGCTGTTCGGCGGGGAGCCCGTTGATCCGTTCCAGCGTCGGGTTGACGAGCACGTACCGCAGCTCGGTGTCCAGGACCGCGAGGCCGATCGGGGACTGGGCCACCAGGCGCGCGGACAGGGCGAGGTCCCGCTCCAGCTGGCGCAGCCGGGTCCGGTCGGTCGCGATGCCCAGGGCGAACATGTCTCCGTGCTCGTCGAGCAGCCGCATGTTGCGGAACTCCACCAGGCGGGTGGTGCCGTCCCTGCGCCGTACCGGGAAGGCCCCCGCCCAGTCTCCCGCGCCGCCCATGACGCGCGCGAACAGCTCCGTGACCATACCCACGTGCTCGTTGGCGGCCAGCAGCCGGGCAGCGGGGCGACCGAGCGCCTCCGCCGCCGTCCAGCCGAACAGCTGCTCGGCCTGCGGGCTCCACAGCGCGACCCGTCCTTCGGAGTCGAGGACGACCGCCGCGACGTTCAGGACGTCGAGCAAACCGCTCGGCGGGGAGACCCCGGCCATGCCGGGTCTGATCCCACCGGTCCCCGCCCCGTCGATCGCACTCATCGGCGACGCTCCTTCCGGCATCGTCGGTCCGCCGCCGCCCGCCGCCACCCGCCCTGGGGCGGTCCGAGGCGTACGGCTTCCTCTCATCGTGCCCCCGAACCTGCCCGGCAGCGTCCGGAGCGTCTCCGCCAGGGCCGCCGCGCACCGCCGCCCGCGCGTCACGCACGGAACGGCGGACGTCGCAACCCGACCTTCGTCGGGGTCCTGGCGGGCCGTTCAGCCGGGGCGGGCGGGACCCTGCGTTCCTACGGTCGGGACCATGGAATCGAACACCCGATACGGATGGGCCCGACGGCTGCCGCTCGCCGCGACGACGGCCGGGGCGGGCGCCGCAGCCGTCGCCTGGGCGGCTCCCGGTGGGGCGCTGGGCACGAACGAGCCGGTACGCGTCACGGAGGGCGCCTCGGCACTGGCCTACCGGTCACTCGCCCGGAGCGTGGCGGAGGACTGGCCGGCCTGGGCCGGGACGGCCCTGGAGGCGGCGAGCGAGGGCACCCTGGTGGTCCTGGGCCTGCTGCTGCTCGCGGCGGGCCTGGGCTCTCTGCGTCGTCGTGACGCGCCGGGCGTGGCCGGGGTGGCCCTGGCGGCCGCCGGAACCGTGGCGGCCTACGCGCTCAGCGAGGCGCTGAAACTCCTGGTCGACGAGGAACGACCCTGCCGGGCCGTGGCCGGGGCCCTGGCGGTCGCGCCGTGTCCCGCGCCGGGCGACTGGTCGTTCCCGAGCAATCACGCCACCCTCGCCGCCGCGCTGGCGGTCGGGGTGACGCTCGTACGCCCCCGGCTGGCGGCCCCGGCCCTGCCGGTGGGCGTGGCCGCCGTCCTGCTGCGGGTCCTGGTCGGCGTGCACTATCCGCACGACGTCCTGGCGGGCGCGGCGCTCGGGGCGGCCGCCGTGCTGACCGTACGGATCCTCCTGCTGCCCGCCGCGGGACGCGCGGCGTCAGCGCTCCTCGTAGGGAGCGCTGCCCACGGGCGGCACCGGGACCGCTCCGGCCTCGTGGGCGACCACCGCCGCCGCGGCCCGGTTGTCGACGCCGAGGCGGGCGAGGATCGAGCTGACGTAGGCCTTCACCGTTCCCTCGGCCAGGTGCAGGCGGCGCGCGATCTGCCCGTTGGACAGTCCGCCGCCCAGGAGGCCCAGCACGTCCCGTTCCCGCGCGGTCAGGGCGTCGACACGGGCACGGGCCGCGGAGCGGCGGCCCGCCCGGGCGCCCGCGCCGTCGGCCGCGAGATGGGCGACGACCCGGGCCGCGACCTTCGGTGACAGGTAGGCGGCGCCCTCGGCGACCGCCCGCACACCGGCCTGCAGCTCCTCCGGATCGCCGGACTTGACCAGGAAGCCGGTGGCGCCCTCGCCGAGCGCGCGCAGGATGTAGTCGTCCTCGCCGAACGTCGTCAACATCACGACTCCGGTCGCCGGTACGGTCCTTCGTATCTCGGCGGCGGCCGCAATGCCGTCCGTGCCCGGCATCCGGATGTCCAGTACGGCGACGTCCGGGCGGTGGTGCTGCACGAGCCGCACCGCCTCGTGGCCGTCGCCGGCCTCGGCGACGACGGTGATGCCGGGATCGGTGGCGAGGACGGCGCGGACACCCGCGCGGATCATCGGCTCGTCGTCGGCGATCAGGATCCGGATCATCGGACTTCCCTCCCGGTGAAGGTGTCGGTGGAGACGAGCCGGCCGGCGCGGAAGCAGAGCCGGTAGATGTCGCCCGAGCGGTCGTCGAAGGGATCGGCGGTCTGTACGTAGAACTCGCAGGCCGCACCGGCCGGTTCGGGGGCGGGTCCGGCCGGCCGGCGGCTCGTCTGCGATGGCGGCAGGTACGGCGTTACCTCGGTACGGGGCTGCCCGACGCTCAGCCGGGCGTGGTCCTGCGGGGCGAGGACCGACTGTCGGGCCGTCACGGTGTCCCAGGCCCGCACCCCGACCACGAGCACGGCCGCCGTGGAGAGCGGCACCAGCACGGCCGCGACGGCGGTGCGGCACAGCCGACGGCGGGCGCTGCGGTGCTCCGGGGGCAGTACGCCGCCCGGGCGGGCGGGATCGGCGGGGGGCGACGGGGTCGTTCCGGGCCGGTGCGGGAGCACGGCGCGCACGGCGAAGCCGTCTCCCTCGGGGCCCGCGGTGAAGGAGCCGCCGGCCAGCCGGACCCGTTCGTCCAGGCCGATGAGCCCTAGTCGGTGGGGCTCGTCGGGGGCGCCCGGGAGCGGGGCGCCGGGTGCCGGGCCGCGGACCGGCCCGTTCCGCACGGCGACCTCGGTCCGGCCCGCCCCGTCCGCCGTGCCCACCCCGTGGCGGACGACGACCGTGGCGCGGGAAGCGGGCGCGTGCTTGGCGACGTTCGTCAGCGCCTCCTGGACGACCCGGTACGCGGCCAGGTCGACGGCCCGCGGCACCGTCACGTCCGCCGGTTCCCCCTCCACCTGCAGCCGGACGTCGAGTCCCGCCCCGGCGGCCCGGTCCACGAGGCCTCCGATCGCGGCGAGCCCGTTCGCCGCTCCGCTCTGCGACCCGGGCGCCGGGTCCGAGGGTTCGCGCAGAACGCCGATCACCTCCCCGAGCCGGTCCACGGCGGCTCCCGCCCTGGTTCGGATGTCGCGCGCGGCGATGCGGTGGGCCTCGGGGAGGCCGGGGGCCAGCTGCAACGCTCCCGCCGACAGGGCGACGAGGCTGAGTTCGTGGCCGAGGAGGTCGTGCATGTCCTGCGCGATCCTGGTCCGTTCGCGCAGTCGGGCCCGTTCGGCGAGCAGGCGCTGTTCCCGCTCCAGCCGCGCGGCCCGCTCCCACCCGGCGCGCACCAGTTCGCGGTACTGGCGCTGGAACCGGCCCGCGAACCACGGGAACACCGCCGCGGCGAGCAGCGTCAGTGCGCACCGGGTCGCCCACGCGAGCCACCCCGGTACCAGGATCACGACGGGCACGGCCGTCACGAGCAGCACGGTCAGGGCCACCGCCGCGCTCCGTCCGGGCCCCGGTCCGCGGCCGGCGAGGTAGGCGCTGACCACCGCCGCCGTCCCCCACCACGGGTCGGTCACGCTCGCGCCGACGGCGGCGACCGCCGCGGTGAACAGCGCGGCGGACACGACCGGTTGCGGGACCCGGGGCACGATGATCATTGATCTCACGCACCCGACCCTACGGAACTCCCCCGGACCGGCGGCACTGCCGAAGGTCTACCTTCGGACCCCATCGGTCCGGACAGCTGGTCGCCGCCGGGTCGCCGCGGCCCTCGGCGGGCCGAGCCGGGGCGGGATCGGCGATCGGCGATGGCGATGGCGATGGCGATCGGCTCCGCGGAAAGGCCCGGTGGGCGTACCGGTGGGCGGGCCCGGCCGTACCGGCGTCGGGGTCCCGACCGCGTAGGCTCGGCGGATGGCGAAATACTTCGACGTACACCCCGAGAATCCCCAGCGACGCACCATCGACAACGTGGTCGACATGATCCGCGGCGGGAAGCTCGTCGCATACCCGACCGACTCCTGCTTCGCGCTGGGCTGCCAGCTCGGCAACCGCGACGGCATCAGCCGGATCCGGTCGATCCGGAACCTGGACGACCGTCACCACTTCACCCTCGTGTGCCAGAACTTCGCGCAGCTGGGCCGGTTCGTGCAGATCGACAACGACGTGTTCCGCGCCATCAAGGCGGCGACTCCCGGCAGTTACACCTTCATCCTCCCCGCGACCTCGGAGGTGCCGCGCCAGCTGCTGCACCCGAAGAAGAAGACGGTCGGGGTCCGGATCCCCGACCACGTCGTCACGCAGGCCCTGCTCGCCGAACTCGGCGAGCCGCTGCTCTCCAGCACCCTGCTGCTGCCCGACGAGGCCGAGCCGATGACCCAGGGTTGGGAGATCAAGGAGCGGCTCGACCACGAGGTGGACGCCGTACTGGACTCGGGTGACTGCGGCACCGAGCCGACCACCGTGATCGACTTCTCCGGTGGTGAGGTCGAGATCGTGCGCCGGGGCGCGGGCGACACCACCCGGTTCGAGTAGCCGCACCGGGCCCGCGGCCCCGACCCCCGGTCACCGCCCGGCCCCGGGGCGCAGGTCCGAGTAGATCCCCAAGTACCGGTACGCGCCGGATTCGACCTGGTAGAGGTGGCCGGTACCGCCTCTGGTCAGCACGTGCGAGTTGGAGTCGAAGGACAGTCGCTTGGCCAGGCCTCCGTGGGCCGTCCGGAAGATCCGGCGGGTCACGCCCGCCCGGTCCCGCCCCTCTACCCCCAGGCCGGTCAGGGTCTCGGCGAGCAGTCCCACGGCGTCGTACGCCTCGGTGGCCCAGCGGGCGGGCGGTTGCCCGTACGCGGCACGGTGGGCGGCGACGAACTCGGCGGCGGCGGGGACGGCGAGCGGGTCGGTGAACAGGGCGGCGAACACCCAGCCGTCGGCGGCCGGACCGGCCTCCGTCAGGAAGGCCGGTTCCATGGCGTGCTGGAGGCCCATCCGCCGGCCCTGGAACCCGCCCTCGGTCAGGGCACGGGCCATCCGGGCCGCGCGCTGCGGTGAGGTGCCGGCGTAGACGACGGCCTCGGCCCCGGCCTCGGTCAGCGCGCGTGCGGCGCCGGCGAAGTCGGAGCTGCCCGCCGGGATCCGGTGGACGCTGAGCGTGCCCTGCGACGGCGGTGTCTGTTGCAGGTACTGGATGACCGGGAAGACGGGCTCGCTACCCTCCACGTCCTCGACCAGGCCCGTACGGTGGACGAGCCGGATCCGGCTGAGGTAGTCGATCACCGGGAGGGCGAGCTGGTCGCCGGCCGGGCGGGTGGCCACCACCGTGCGCCATGTCTCCCGGGTGAGGGCGGTCTCGGGGCTGTCGGCGGATACCAGCAGCAGGGCGAGATCGGCCGCGCCGCAGGCGACGGCCAGTTCGGGCACGGGGGCGTCCCAGGTGGGTCCGGTGAGCGCGACCACTGCGGGGTCGGCGGCGAGCTCCTTGACCACTTGCGTGGCGCGGGTGGCGTTCCCGCCGTCGTCGGCGATGCGCAGGGCCAGCCGGAACGGGGCGTCCGACCGGCTGTTGTGCCGCTCCACGGCGAGCTTCATGCCGCGCTCGTGGGCCTGGCCGGTCTCCTTGCCGGGCCCGGTCAGGTCGGCCTGGAGGGCGAGGGTGTGGGTGGCGAGCGCGCGGGCGGGCGGTAGTGTTCTGCCGCGGGCCCGGCCGCGGGTGGTGAACCAGGCGACCGGCGCGCCGATGACGGCCAGACCCGCGCCGGCGCCGAGCAACCGTCTGCGCGTGAGGCCCCGGACGGCCGCCTCCGGCGCATCGATCCGTGTCGGTTCCGGGGCGGGCATGTCCAGGGCCCTGGTGGAGCGTTCGGCGATCAGGCGGGGCAGCGGGGGCGGCAGCCAGTCCTCGCCGTCCGGGCCGGGGAGGTCCGCTCCGAGTACGGCGTCCAGCTCGTCCGGGGTCGGCCGGGCCGCCGGGTCCTTCGCCAGGCAGGCCAGCACCGTGTCGAGCAACTCCGTTGGCAGTCCGGAGAGATCGGGCTCGTCGTGCACCGTACGGTAGACCACCGCGGCCGCGTGTCCGCCGCCGAAGGGACCGTGCCCGGTCGCCGCGTACGCCAGGACGCAGCCGAGGGAGAACACGTCGCTCGGGGCGCCCGCTACGGCGCCGTCCGTGCGGGCCTGCTCCGGTGCCAGGTATCCCGGGGTGCCGAGGACCGCGTCCACGGCGGTCAGCGTGACCGCGCCCTCGGCGCGCGCGATCCCGAAGTCGATCAGCCGGGGCCCGTCCGGGGCGAGCAGGATGTTGCCCGGTTTGACGTCGCGGTGGACGAGTCCGGCGGCGTGCACCTGCGCGAGTGCCTCGGCGAGCCGCGCGCCCAGGGTGCGCACGGCCCGGACGGGCAGCGGACCGTACCCGCCCACGGCCTCGGCCAGAGAGGGACCGGGGACGTAGGGGGTGGCCAGCCAGGGCTCGCGCGCCTGCGGGTCGGCGGCGACGACCGGGACCACCCAGCGCCCGGTCAGCTGCCCGGCGGCCTCCACCTCGCGCCGGAACCGGGCGCGGAAGTCCGGGTTCGCGGCGTGGTCGGCGCGGATGACCTTGACGGCAACCAGGGTTCCGGCGGCGGAGCGGGCGAGGTACACGGTGCCCATGCCGCCCGAACCGAGGCGTCCCAGCAGCCGGTTGCCGCCGATCGCGGCCGGATCGGCGGGGGTGAGCGGGCGCATCCGGGGTTATCCCGGCGCGGGCTGGACGGCCGGGCCGACGTAGCGCATCCGGCCCCCTTCCACCTGGTGCGTGAAGTAGACGTTGCCCTTGACCTGGCGTCGCTCGTCAAAGGCGTATTCCTTGGTCAGGCCCCGGAAGGTGCCCTGGGTAAGCGCGGTGAGCAGCGCGGAACGGGTCGGGCGCGTGCCGCCCGCGGCGGCGGTGACCAGCCGGTCGATGATCAGTCGGGTGGCGTCGAAGGCTTCGGCGGTCCAGATGTCGGGGGCGGATCCGTACGCCGCCCGGTGCGCCCGGGTCACCTCCGCGACCTCGGGGGCCTCCGGGCCGGTGTACGGGGTGAAGAACTGCCAGCCTTCGGCCGCCCGGCCGGCGGCGCCGAGGAACTCGGGGCCGGCGATGGTGTAGTCGGCCGCCCGGGGACCCTTGAAACCGGCGGCGGCCAGCAGCCCGGCGACCTTGGCCCCGCCGGCCGGGGTGCCGGTGTAGAAGAAGCCGTCGATGCCGTGGGCGAGCAGATCGGTGACCACCGGGGCGAAATCGGTGACTCCGCGCGGCACGACGCGCCCGTAGTAGGTGGCCTCGGGTGCGAAGGCGCCGATGGTGCGGCTGATCAGTTGGACCGCCTGCAAGGTGTCCGTGTCCCCGGCGCGGTCGCTGAGGATGCCCATCCGCCGGACGCCCTGCCGGCCGGCGAGTTGCAAGTTGACGAAGGCGGCCTGGCCGGAGGAGATCGGGCAGCTCTGGAAGAAGCTGCGCCGGTCGGTGATGCTGAAAGTCGTCGCCAGGGCGGAGACGGTCACCAGGGGGACGGAGCTCTCGCCGTAGAGCTCCAGGCACGGGATCACGGAGTCGTTGCCGGTGGGGCCGACCACGGCGAACAGGTCACGGTTGGCGATGAGTCCGGTGGCGACGGCCGCCGAGCGGTCCGCCTTCCCGCCGTCGTCGGCGGTGGCGACGGTGAGCGTGAAGGGCTTTTCCTTCCGGGAGTTGAAGGCGTCGACGGCGAGCCGCACCCCGCGCTCCTGGGCCTGTCCGGCGGCCTTCTGCGGGCCGGAGAGGTCGGCGTGCACACCGATCACCCACTGCCGCGGGGCGTCCGCGGCCGGGGTGCCGGGCTCGTCCTGGTCGCGCAGCGCCAGCCAGGCGGCCAGGCCGCCGCCGGCCGCGAGGACGGCGCCGCCGGAGGCGAGGGCGAGGAACCGCCTGCGGGTGGGCGCCGGCGCGGCCGTGCCGGGCGCGGGGGCGGCGTCCGGGTCGGCGACGGTCTCGTCGATGCCGGGCAGGGCGAGCAGTGCGGCGGCTCGTTCGGCGATGGTGGCGACGACCGGGTCGGGCAGCCAGTCGGTGCCCTCCCCCGGGGTGTCCTCGGTCAGTGCAGCGTCCAGCTCGCGCGCGCCGGGGCGGATGTCGGGGTGTTTGGCGACGCAGGTGCGCAGCAGCGCGGTGAGTTCGGGGTCGGCGAGGACCTCGGGGCCGAAGTCGGGTTCGTCGTGGACCGTGCGGTAGAGCACCGCGTCCACGGTGCCGGTGCCGAAGGGCAGCCGTCCGGTGGCGGCGTACGCGAGGAGGCAGCCGAGCGAGAAGACGTCGCCGGCCGGTTCGGCGGGGCGGCCCTCGGCCTGCTCGGGCGGGAGGAAACCGGGGGTGCCGAGTACGGCGCCGGCGGAGGTCAGGGCGGTGTGCTCGCCGCCGCGGGCGATCCCGAAGTCGATCAGCCGGGGACGGTCCATGCCGAGGAGGACGTTCCCGGGCTTCACGTCGCGGTGTACGAGGCCCTGCTCGTGCATCACCGCGAGGGCCCGGGCCATGGCTTTGCCGAGGATCCGTACGGCGCGCAGCGGGAGCGGGCCGTGGGCCCCGACGGCCTCGGCGAGGGAGGGTCCGGCGACGAAGGAGGTGGCGAGCCAGGGTTCGGTGGCGTCCGGGTCGGCGCCGGTGATGCGGACGGCCCAGGGGCTGTCCACCTCGGCGGCGATCTCGGCCTCGCGCCGGAAGCGGGCCCGGAAGTCGGCTTCTTCGGCGTACTCCGCACGGATCACCTTGACCGCGGCGAGCGCGCCGTCGTCGGTCCGGCCGAGGTAGACGACGCCCATGCCGCCGGCGCCGAGGCGCCCGAGGAGCCGGTGGCCGCCGATCCGGGAGGGGTCAGAGGGATGGAGCGGCTCCATCAGCCCGCCGCCTTTCCGAGCTCCTGCTTGGCCAGGTACATCATCTGGCCGGTGCCCTTGGCCACGTAGGCGGTCAGGTCGCCGTCGGCGACGCCCTGCGCGCCCTTGGCGGCGATGGCCACGGTGACGGGTCCGTACTGGGCCTGGGACCAGGTGTAGGGGTAGGGGCCGCCGTCCTGCTCGCTGACGTACTTGCCGGTTTCGGTGAAGGCGTCCTCGGTCCATTCGTTCATCTGCTCGCCGAGGTAGAAGGCGCCGCCCCACAGATCCTTGAGGTCCTCGCCCTCACGCAGCTTCTGCTCCGGGCACCGCAGGACCTCTTCCATGGCGCGGGCGGTCTCCCAGCCGGATTCCTCGCGGTTGTGGTGAACGGTGACCGTGGCGTTGACCCGCACGCGGCCGCGGCCGTCCTTGGCCGGGACGTGGAAGTGGCGGGTGCTCGTGGCGAGCACGTCGTCCGGTAGGCCCTCGGTCTGCCAGACGCAGGCCTCGTCGAGCACGGGCCAGCGGCCGGGGCCGCTCTCGAACGGGGCGCTGCGCACCACCTCGGGCCCGAGGTCCTGTTCGGCGATGATGATCCGGGCGAGCAGGTCACGGGCCTCGGCGGCCGTCTTCGGCTGCTTGGACTCGTCGACCGGGGGCATCGGGATCCGGGCGGAGCTGCTCGGTCGGGCGGCCGGGGTGCTCGCGCCGGGGCTGCCCGTGCCCGACGGCGTGTCCGACGGCGCGGCCGACGTGCCCGGGGTGCCGCTCGCGGCACCGCCCTTCGACGTGCTGTCGGCCGTGCACCCTGCGATGAGGAAGAGTCCCGCCACCGCGCAGCCGCAGGCGCGCAGGACGGCCTTCCCTCTGCTCTCTCCCACCAGTCCCCCCACGGCACGGATCGTACCCCGCCGCGGTCCCGCCTAACTGGCTTATGAAAAACGGATGTTGGGGTCTCGTTTATCCCGTGGCTCCGGCCGGCATCCGGGCGGAGAAAACACAAACCGGTCCACCGGTATGTAACGCACCGCGACCGGGCATGCTGCAAGAGCGTCAATCCATGGGGAAGGAGCCGCTCATGCTCACTCAGGTTCTCTCTTGGCTCCGACGGCTCACAGGACGCTCCACCGGTACCCCTACCGATGGGGCCGCACCGCTGAGCGCCCGGGCCCCGGTCTTCACCGCGGACTTCAGGTCGACCACCCAGTGGGTCGCCGGCCGGTCCTGGGCGTATCCGAACGGTGGCCCCACCAACACCGGTGACAACAAACTCGACTACCTCGTGGCCGATCCCTCCTACAGCCGCACCGGCACCTTCCGGGCGACCCGCCGCCCGGACGGCAAGTGGAACGCGGGTCTGCTGACCACCGAGGGCAGCGACGAGGGGTTCATGGTGCGGACCGGTGACGTACTGGAGTCCCGGGTGCGGCTGCCCTCCGAGATCGGTGCCTGGCCTGCGATCTGGACCTGGCTGGACGGCGGCAACGAGATCGACGTCTTCGAGTACCACCCCGACAATCCCGACCTGCTCGAACTCTCCAACCACGTCAGGGGCGGCTCGCGCTACCACCGGGACTCCTCCATCGCCCCCGGCGGCTGGATCGACCTCAAGGTCGAGTTCGGGTCGCGCTCGGTCGTGTGGTGGGTCAACGGCACCCGGGTCTTCGCCGACCGCCGGGGAGTCGGGCGCAACTGGCGGGCGTACCTCATCGTCAACCTGTCCGTGTGCGCCGGGCGCTACCACCCGGCGCCCGCCCCGGGCGTGTCCCAGATGTCCTACGCGGTGGAGTACCTACGCGTCCACCGCCCCTAGCGAACCGCAGGCCTGGTGACCCCACCGGCTGCCGTTCTTGGTGATCATGTCGCCTGCCGCGTAGGGCTTTCCACAGGCGCAGCTACCGGGGAACTTCGCCTTGATGGCCCGGGATCCGCCGCCGCCCGTCGCGGTGCGCGCGGACGAACGCTTCCCCGGCGCGGCCGCCTTACGGCGCGCGGGGGAGGCCGCGGCCGGAGCGGGAACCGGCATCTGCGTGCTGCCGAGGGCGGTTCCGGCAGCCTCCTGCCTGACCGCCGCGTCGCTGGCGGCCTGGTCGGCGATCGCGTTCAGGTGGTCGCCGTCCTCGCGGTGCGCGGGAACGTACTGGAAGGTGACGTCACGGTCGGCCAGCAGCCGGTCGATCGCCTCGACCAGTTCCCGGTTGGCGACGGGCTGGCCGGAGGCGGTCTTCCACCCGTTGCGCTTCCAGCCCGGCAGCCACTGCGTCACGGCCTTCATCGCGTACTGGGAGTCCATCCGCACCTCGACGGGCGTCCCCGGGTCCACTGCCTCCAGCAGCCGCTGGAGGGCGGTCAGCTCCCCGATGTTGTTGGTGGCCCGTCCCAGCGGGCCGGCCTCCCAACGCTCCGGGCGCCCTTGGGCGTCGGCGATGACCCAACCCCAGCCGGCCGGACCGGGATTACCTTTGGCCGCTCCGTCACAGGCGGCGATGATGCGATCAGACATCCCCTGATCATGCCTCATCCGCCGGGGCTCCCCGATCGCTCAGCCGGGCAGCACGTCCTTGGCCACCAGCCGGGAGCCCGCGTAACACAGCCGGTAGACGTCGACCTGATCGAGGAGGTTGCCGTTCGAGCGGTAGTACGCGCACACGGTGCCGGGGGGTACGGGCAGCGCCCGCACGGCGTCCGGGACGTACCGGAACTGCTGCTCCGGAAGGAACCGGGCCACTTCTGCGACGTCCTGGCCGACCCGGACCTCGGCGAAGTCCGCGGGGCGCAGGACACAGGTGGTCAGCTGCTGGGCCAGGTAGGCGCAGGAGGCGAGGGTCACGAGGCCGAACCCCACGGGGGCGGCGAACGCGGCGACGAACCGGTACCGGGCGCCGCGCCGGGCGACGGCGAGCCGCCGCGCCGATGCGGAGCCGGCCTGCTCCCCGGGCTCCCCGGGCTCCCCGGTGCTTCTCCCCCGCCCCGGGCTCACCTGGTCCGGCAGCGTGGCGAGGACCTCGAAGCCGCCTTCCCTGGGTGCGGCGTGCAACGTTCCACCGATGAGCAGGACCCTTTCGCGCAGGCCGGTCAGGCCGCGGTGTCCCGGGTCCCGCCCCACGGCGCCCCCCGGGCCTGCGGCCGGTGAGCCGGCCCGCGGCGCGGAGTTGGTCACCCGTACCTCGGTCCGGTCCGTCTGCTGGGCGATGTTGACGTGGACCGTGCTGCCGGGCGCGTGCTTGATCGCGTTGGTCAGCGACTCCTGGACCACGCGGTACGCACTGCGGTCGACCAGGGGCGGCAGGGACCGCGGCGGACCTTCCCGCCGCAGGTGCACCATGACCCCGGACTCCCTGGTCCGGGCGACGAGTTCCTCCACCGGTTCCACGGACGAGGCCGTCGGCTCCGCACCGTCGGAGCCGTCCCGCAGCACCCCGACGGTGTCCCGGAGGTGACCCACGGCGTCGGAGACGGCAGCGCGCAGCACGGCCAGGTCCGCCCGGTCCTGGCCGGTCAGCGTGGGCGAGAGTTCCAGGGCCCCGGCGCGCAGGGCGATGAGGCTCAGTTCGTGGCCGAGCGAGTCGTGCATGTCCGAGGCGATCCGGGTGCGTTCGCGCAGCCGGGCCTGCTCGGCCACGGACCGCTGCCGCTGTTCGAGGCTGCGCGCCCGCTGCCAGCCCTCGTGCACCAGGGCCAGCCTGGCCCGCCGGTAGCGACCGGCCAGCCAGGGCAGGAGGAGGGCCGCGGGAATGAACGACATCGCGTAGAACCAGTACACGGCGCCGACGCCCAGGACGGCGCACAGTGCCAGGTCGATGGTCGTGCAGGCTCCGAACAGCACCAGAGCGGGCCCCGTACGGTCCACCCGCAGGCCGAGGAGGTACGCCAGTACGGCCAGCGCCGTCAGGTACGGACTCGCCGTCGTGGTCGGATCTGCCAGACCCGAGGCGACGACCGCGTTGGCGAGGAACACGGCCGCCCCGGGCCGGGTCCGGCCGGCGGGCACCGCCACCGCCAGGACCAGGAGCGGCAGGACCAGGCCGAAGACCGGCGAGGGATGATGGGCCGCTTCCCGGTGGGCGAGGACCGCGGCGCCCGCCATCACCGCCCACAGCGCTGCGTCCCGCACGGCCGGCCCCCGCCCCGCGGCCGTCGACACGGCCCCCCGCATCCTCACACCCACCCCCGCCACTCCCCTCTCATCGGTCCCGCTGCTCCGGTCCGCCCCGGTTACCGCCCCGGTCACCGGCCGAGGCCAACCCTGTCACCCGTCGCGCCGCCGCAGTACGAACCGTCCGGTCACGTGGGCGGCGGCCGTCCAGGCGAGCACGATCAGGATCGCGACCACGGGCGGGTAGGGGGCGTCGCCGTCCGCGAGCATGAAGTGGCCGCCCGCGGTCTGCGGGAGGACGTCGTTCACCGCCAGGAGGACGGAGCCACCCAGTCCGGTACAGATGGTGGGGAGGGCGGAGACGAGCCCGAAGACAGCGGCCAGCGTGCCGACCGCGGTCCGCAGGGCGAACGCCACCCCCACCGTGAGCACGGCGACCAGGGCGCAGTACAGGCCCATCGCCAGGGTCTGGGCGACCGCCTTGCCCGGATCGAAGGACGCGTGGCCGCGGAAGGGCGCCCGGGCCACGGCCATGCCGAGGACGGCGAACAGGCATCCGGCGGTGAACGACACCGCCGCGGCGACGACCGCCTTGGCCAGTTGCAGGCGGTGTCTGACCGGCACCCACTGGAGCGAGGTGCGGACGCTGCCCGTCGCGTACTCGCTGGTGACCACGGTCATCGCGAGCACGACGATGACGAACTGACCGAGGATGACGGAGGAGACCGGGGCGTTGCCGAGCGGCTGGACGGGCTTGTCGTTGATCCGGGCGATGGAGCCGTAGTAGAAGGTGAAGACTCCCGTCAGCAGGATGCCGACGAGTAGGGAGACGTACGGCGTGCGGATGGACCACAGTTTGGTCCATTCCGCGCCGACCGCACCGGCGAAGCCGCCGCCCGCGGGAGCCGGGGCGGCGCGGCGCGCCGGGTCCGTCCTGGTGTCGGTCATCGGGGTCACACCTTCGCCGTTCGGGTCGCGTACTCGACGCTCTGTTCGGTCAGTTCCATGTAGGCCTGTTCCAAGGAGGCCGAGACGCTGTGCAGTTGGTGGAGAGGGATGCCGAGGCGGTGGGCGAGATCGCCGATCTCCCCGGCGGTCCTGCCCCTGACGACGATCTCGTTCCCCGCGCCGCCGCCGGGCGAGGGGGCGGGTTCGGCGGACACCCCGTCGTGGGCGAGCAGGCGGTCGGTCAGGGCGCGCAGGTCGTCGGGGCCGGCGGTGCGCACCCGTACCGATGCCGAGGCGCTCGCGGCGAGCAGCTCGGCCATGGGGGTGTCGGCCAACAGCCGGCCCCGGCCGATGACGACGAGCCGATCGGCCGTCAGCTGCATCTCGCTCATCAGGTGGCTGGAGAGGAAGACCGTACGGCCCTGCGCGGCCTGGGCACGGACGAGCTCGCGCACCCAGCGCACGCCGTCCGGGTCGAGGCCGTTGACCGGCTCGTCGAGGATGAGCACCTTCGGATCCCCAAGGAGGGCGCCCGCGATCCCGAGCCGCTGGTACATGCCCAGGGAGAACGCCCCGGCCCGTCGGCGCGCCACCGTGGCCAGGCCCACCGTCTCCAGGACCTCGTCGACCCGGCGCACGGGGATGCCGTTGCTGCGGGCCTGTGCGATCAGGTGGCTGCGCGCCGGACGGCCCGGGTGCAGGGCCTTCGCGTCGAGGAGGGATCCGACCTCGCGGAGCGGGTGGCGCAGCGACGCGTAGGGCTTCCCGTCGATGAGCGCGTGGCCGGCGGTGGGCCGGTCCAGGCCGAGGATCATCCGCATCGTGGTCGATTTCCCCGCGCCGTTGGGGCCGAGGAAGCCGGTCACCAGGCCCTCCTCGACGTCCAGGGTCAATCCGTCCACGGCGACGGTGTCGCCGTGGCGTTTGGTCAGGCCTCGTAGGGTTATCACGGTTTCCTTCCGGTGTCGTCGGTGCTGTGACGACCGTAAGAACCAGCAGGGCCGGCAGGCATCGCCCGCAGGTCGGCGATGGATCCCCGCCTTTCGTCAGGGGTCCCCGACGAACGGCCCGACCGCGGACCGGCGTTAGACTGCACCGGTGGTCGAGGTGCTGCTGGCGGACGACGAGGCGATGGTCCGGGCGGGCGTGCGCGCCATCCTGGCGCGGGATCCGGAGATCGAGGTCGTCGCCGAGGCGGCCGACGGGTACGAGGCCCTCGACGCCGTGCGCGCGCTCCGGCCCGCCGTCGCGCTGCTCGACATCCAGATGCCCCGGCTCGACGGGATCGCGGCGGCCGCACGGATCCACCGGGAGCTGCCCGACACTGCGGTGATCATGTTGACCACCTTCGGCGAGGACGAGTTCATCGGCCGCGCCCTGCGTGAGGGTGCCAGTGGGTTCCTGCTCAAAGCGGACGACCCCCGGGAACTGCTGGCGGGCGTGCACGCGGTGGCCGCGGGCGGCGCGTACCTCTCGCCGAAGGTCGCCGCCCGGGTCGTCGCCGGACTGCGCAGCGGGCGGATGGTGGGCGGCGGGCCCGCGCGGAACGCCGTGGAGGGGCTGACGGAACGGGAGAACGACGTCCTGGCGCTGCTCGGCACCGGTCTGTCCAACGCCGAGATCGCCGCTCGCCTCCTGCTGGTCGAGGGCACGGTGAAGGCACACGTGAGCGCGATCCTGGGCAAGCTCGGGGTACGGAACCGGGTGGAGGCTGCGATCGCCGCGTACGAGGCCGGGCTGGCCGAACGGGACCGTCGAGCGGGTCCTTGAGGAGGCCTCGATCGAGCCTTGGGCGGGCCTTGAGCAGGCTTCGAACGGGCCTTGAACGGGCCTTGAACGGCTTGATGGGGCCTTGAGCAGCATCGGCCGACCGCACCGATCAAGAGCCGGGGCCTTCGGCGGAGAGCAGCGCACACTTCTCGAAGTTCATGCATCCGCAGGCCAGGCAGTCGGCGACGGCGTCCCGCAGGATCTGCGTCTGCTCGATGAACCGGTCCAGTTCGGGGAGCTTGCTCTCGGCGAGGGCGCGCCACTGCCGGGTGGCACCGCGCTCGGCGTCGCCGTCGAGCAGGTCGCGGATCTCGGCGAGGGTGAATCCGGCCCGTTGGGCCATCTTGATCAGGGCGAGCCGCCGCACGGTGCCGGCCGGGTAGACGCGCCGGCCCGCGGCCCGTTCGGCGGGCGGCAGCAGACCGACGCTCTCGTAGTAGCGCAGCGCCGAGGGTCTCATCCCCACCTGCCGAGCGAGCTCACCGATCCCGAGCTGTCGCACCCGTCACTCCCCCTTGACTTCAAGTGCGCTTGAACCATGAGTCTGACCTGGTGACTCCCGTACAGACAACTCGCCTCCTCCCCCGGCCCTACCGGCCGCTGTTCGCCCATGCCGACTTCCGGCGGCTGCTGCCCGCTCTGGCGGCCTCCGATCTCGGTGACGGAATGAGCGTGGTCGCCGTGGCATGGCTGGCCATCGAGATCGCTCCGCCGGGGCGGTCCGGGATGCTCCTGGGGGCCGCACTCGCCGCGTACGCGCTTCCGGGGGCGGCCGGAGCACTGCTCTTCGGGCGGTGGCTGCGCCGGCTTCCCGCCGGGCGGCTGCTGGTGGCCGACAGCCGGATCCGCGCGGTGCTCCTCGGCTGTGTGCCGCTGGCCTGGGTCGCGGGGGTGCTGCACCCGGTGCTGTACGTGGCCCTGCTCGCGGGCTCGTCCGTCCTGCACGCCTGGGGGAACGCGGGCAGGTACTCCCTGATAGCCCAGATCCTTCCGCCCGATCAGCGGCTGGCCGCCAACGCGCTGGTCAGTTCCAGTGCCTCGGCCTCCATCGTCGTCGGCCCCGCGCTCGCCGGGTTCCTGGCGACGGTGATCAGCCCCGCCTTGCTCATCGGCCTCGACGCACTGTCCTTCGCCGTGCTCGCCGTCCAGGTCGGGCGACTGCGGGGTGCGGCGGCCGGGCAGGACGGGAAGGGGGCGACGGCCGCAACGGCCGCGCCCGTCGACGCCGACCGGTCGGCGGCCGGCCTGCGCCTGCTGCGCAAGCAGCCCGAGCTCCTCGGCGTCCTGGCCCTGACCTGGTTCTTCAACTTCCTCTACGGGCCGGCGGAGGTCGCGCTCCCATTGCACGTCACCGACGACCTGCACGCCGGGGCGGGCCTGCTCGGGCTGTACTGGACGCTGTTCGGCGCGGGCGCCGTGCTGGGTGGCCTGACCGCGGGCGTACTGCGCCGGTTCCCGCTCTGGCCGGTCACCCTGGGGATCGTCGCGGGCTGGGGGCTGGCGCTCGTACCCTTCGGCCTCGGCGCGCCGGTGGCTGTCACCCTCGCCTGCTTCACCCTCGGCGGCCTGATCTACGGACCGTTCACGGCGTTGTCCTACACCCTCTTCCAGGAACGCACCCCGCCCGCCTCGCTCACCACGGTCCTCGCCGCCCGCAGCGCCGCCCTGCTGACCGCCGGGCCGGTGGGCACCGCGCTCGGCGGCCCGCTGATCGCGCTCCTCGGGCCCCGGCAGGTGCTGGCCGCGTCGGGGATCGCGACCGTGGCGCTCGCCGTGATCGGGGCCGCCGTTCGGCTGCGGGGAGTACGTCGCGCCAGGACCCCTTCGCTCCTGTGACGACCGATCGGATCTCGTCCGCCAGCGTCCGGGCGGCCGTATCGGCCGCGCCGCCCACCAGGCGGGTCCGGGTGAGCCTGAAGGCCGGGCCAGGCCGCGGGCGCGGTCGGCGAAGGCGATGCTGCCGCCGCTTCCGTGGTGGCCGAAAGCCGTGCGTTCACCTGCCGGCCGTCCGGGGCAGGCCGACGAAGTGGCGCACGGTCTGGCCGAGGATCCAGCCGAAGGTCCAGCCACGTGGTGCCCGCTGGCGGAGCCCGGTTCCCACAGGGGCTCCGCGGGCGCGACGACCGCGCACACGGTGTCCCAGTCGATCGGCTCGCCGACCGGATGCCGCCACCTGGAGGCCACTCTCCCGACCGGAGTCGACGAGTTCCTGGAGCATTCCGCCGACCCGTGCCTGCACAACCGTGCTCAGCCTGTGGCCCACCCGGGCATGGCAGCGTGCGGAGCCGGGAGACGGATCAGGGCCGTGCGGCGGCGCCGCACGGCCCTGATCTTTCCCACGGCCCGTTCAGCGAACGGGCGGGACGGGGAAACGGTTCTCCGGAGCCCGGTGGTCACACCGGGCCGTCGTCCGGGACTAGGCGGGGGTGATGTTCTCCGCCTGCGGGCCCTTCTGACCCTGCGTGATGTCGAAGGTCACGGCCTGACCCTCCTGCAGCTCACGGTAGCCAGAGGCGTTGATCGCCGAGTAGTGGGCGAAGACGTCCGGGCCGCCACCGTCCTGGGCGATGAAGCCGAAGCCCTTTTCCGAGTTGAACCACTTCACAGTTCCCGTAGCCATGTTCATGCCTTCCCGTTGACGTACGTCTTCCACACGGCGTGGAAGACGGAGGTGATCGCCCTGGTCCTACGGCACAACACAGCAAAACTGCCCACACCAAAAGGCACGGGCAAGGCACTTGGAACCACGACAGCTACCCGTGAAGGTACACGCCTGCACGCACTGTCACCAGGGGGAATGATTTCGCCTTCAGGATGAGATTCAGCCCTTTCGCCCACACTCCGGACACGACCGCCCGTAAACGCGTCCAAGACCGCCCCCGAGATGCCGTAAGGTGAGGTCCACCGACGCGGGGTGGAGCAGCTCGGTAGCTCGCTGGGCTCATAACCCAGAGGTCGCAGGTTCAAATCCTGTCCCCGCTACTGATCAGAAGGGCCCGGATCCTCATGGATCCGGGCCCTTCTGCCGTGCCGGGCCCTTCTCCCCCGCACAGCACGGCGCATCGGCCGGCGTCGGGTCCGGGCGCGGGCGCGGGTCCCGATCCGGTTCCTTCCGCCGTCCGCTCCCCCGGACCGGTGCCGGCCCGGAGCCTGGCTCCACGTCACCCGGTGGCCCGTGGCGCCGCCGCCCCGCCGCGCCGTGGCCGCCGCGACGATGGGTACCCGACCCGCCGTGTGACGGCACTCACACAACGATCTGTCGTCCGGTGTCGACCGGATGGGGCGCGGCGTGCGTATGCCCGGTGAGAGGGACACATGGATTCGGGAGCGATTTTTTGACCATCGAGGAGTTCGAGGAGTTCTACGCGCAAGCGGCAGGACGGCTCACAGGACAGCTCTACGTGATGCTCGGCGACCACCACGAGGCACAGGACGTGGTGCAGGAAGCCTTCGTCAGAGGGTGGAGCCGCCGGCGTCAGCTGGACCGCGACGGCCGGCCCGAGGCGTGGATCCGCACTGTCGCGTGGCGACTCGCCGTCAGCCGCTGGCGCGGGCGGCGGCGCACCGCCGA
This sequence comes from Streptomyces sp. NPDC091682, assembly GCF_044756625.1. NCBI lineage: Bacteria > Bacillati > Actinomycetota > Actinomycetes > Kitasatosporales > Streptomycetaceae > Streptomyces > Streptomyces sp. NPDC091682. The sequence goes on from NZ_JBIVTH010000008.1 coordinate 144,086, forward strand.
CGCCTGGCAGCGCACCGCCCCCGCCGCTCATGTGGACGGACCGGGGCCGGAGGCGGTGGCGCTGGTCGAGGCGCTGCGGCAACTGCCCCTGAAACAGCGCCGGACCATGGCGCTGCACTACGTGTGCGACCTGAGCGTCGAGCAGATCGCCGCCGAGACCTCGCTGTCCACCAGCACGGTCAAGACCCACCTGTCCCGGGGCAGGGTCGCGCTCTCCCGTCATCTGCAGGACCCCCGCATTGAGGAGGCTCCCGATGCCTGACTCCCACGACCCGCTGCGGTCCCTGTTCCGGGCAGCGGCCTCCGCCGGACAGTCCGCGAGCACGGCCCCGCCCGTCGCCGTCATCGAGCGGCGCGGCGAACGGCACCGCCGGCGCCGGATCGTCGGTATCGCCGCCGCCTGCCTCCTCGTCCTCGCCGGATCCGGTGCGGCCCTGTCCGTGTTCCTTCCGGGGGACCCGGGCCCGAACCTCCCCGCGACCACCCCCTCTCCCGCGGCCCCGTCCCCGACGTCCGCACCGCCCCCGCCGTCCAACTCCATGACGCCGACGCTCAACTCCACGACGCCGCCGTCCAACTCCATGACGCCGAGCCTGAATTCCATGACGCCGCCGCGCAGCACCACGCCGCCGCCGCTCAACAGCGTGCTGCCGTCGAGCAGCTCGACAGCGCCGCCGGTCGGTTCCACCGCGACCACGCGTCCGACCACGTCGGCCACGCCGCCCCAGTCGCCCCGGTAGTCCCCGCTTCCCGCCCCCTCCCTTCCCTCCTTCTTCTGCACCCCTCTCCCCGCAGCACACCGTCAGCGGACACCGGCCTGAACCAGGGCCGGTGGATCCGCACACCCTCAAACGGCCAGGAGATCCCGAGATGTCCGTTTCCGCCCCCCGTCGGCCGGCCGAGCTGCCCGGCTCGCCCACCGCCTGGCCCCCCGTACGCGAGACCGATCGCCGCCTCCGTCTCCTGCGCCGCGCCCGTCCTGCGTTCCTGCGGCTCGGCCCGGGTGAACGCGAGGTGGTGTGGCTGTACCTGCTGACCCGCGTCGGCATCTGGGCCACCGCGGGTGCCGTCAGCTGGCTGTTCCCGGCCGACGGCCAGGCCCGGCGGCCCGCCTCGGTCTTCTCGCCCTGGCAGCAATGGGACTGGTGGTTCTACCTCCACATAGCCCAGGACGGCTACTTCCCCGGCCAGGCGGGACCCTGGACGGCCGGCTGGGACAACCGGGAGGCCTTCCTGCCCGGTTTCCCCCTCACCCTGCGCGTCGTCCACACCGTGGTCCCCGACTGGGCCGCTGCCGGGGTACTGATCTCGTTCCTCTCGGGAGGCGTCGCCGTCCTGGCCCTCGCCCGGATCGCCCGCCATCACCTGGCCGACCTCGAAACGGGCCGCCGTGCGGTGGCCTTCCTGCTGCTCTCGCCGTGCGCCGTGTTCCTGGCCGCGGGTTACACCGAGGCGCTCTTCCTCGCCCTGGCCCTGCCCGCCTGGCTGGCGGCGCAGCGCCAGAACTGGCCCGCGGCCGCGGCACTGGCCTGCCTCGCCTGCTCGGTCCGCGTCACGGGCCTGTTCCTCGCGGCCGCCCTCGCCCTGCACTTCGTCCTCACCGCCCGCGGCCGTACCGCCTGGCGCTCGGCCCCGTGGCTCCTCCTGCCGGCCCTCGCCCCGGCCCTCTACAGCTGGTACCTGCACAGCTGGACCGGGGACTGGATGGCCTGGAAGCACTCCCAGGAGCGCGGCTGGTACCGGGACTTCCACGCACCGTGGGAGGCCTGGGCGAACACCTGGGAGGCCGCCTTCCACCACGTCCAGCCCACCGGGTACGCGTTCATGTGGCAGGCCGAACTCCTCGCGATGGTGGTCGGCGTCGTGCTCCTGGCCCTGCTGGTGCGGGGCCGCCGCTGGCCCGAGGCCCTGTACATCGGCCTCACCCTGTGGGCCCTGGGCACCTCCTACTGGTACACGTCCGTGCCCCGCTCCACCCTCCTGTGGTGGCCGCTGTGGATCGGCCTGGCCTCGTGGAGCCTGAAGCGCCCCCGGATCCAGACCGCCTACCTCTACGTCGTGACTCCCCTCTCCACCGTGGTCGCCATCACCTTCCTGACGGGCCGCTGGGCCGGCTAGTGCTGTGGCCGAGGTGGCGTCGACTGGCCGGTCGCGCACGGTGGGCGTTCCATCGAAGGGTGGGCCTCGTCCCCAGGGGCCCTTCGCGGAGGAGGTCGCCGTGACCGGAGTGAGCACCGCGCACCCGGGCCGGGCCCGGACGGCGCTGCTGTGCGCCACCGCCCTGCTCGGCACGGCCTTGCCGGCCGGTGGCGCGTGGGCGGCGACCGGGGCGGGGGCCGCGACCACGTCGTGCGTGGCGTCCACCGAGCCCTCGGGGGGCGAGGCGAAGCAGATCCTGGACATCGCCAGGGCCGCGCAGAAGGAGCTGGACCTGAACGCGGTCGTCCTGCGGGTCACGCGCGACGGGCGGGAGATCGTCACCGGAGCCCTCGGCGAGTCGATGACGGGGGTCCCGGCCACGGCGGACATGCACTTCCGGGCCGGTTCGGTGGCCATCGTCTACATGGGCATCGCCATGCTGCAACTCGTCGAGGACGGCAAGGCCGGCCTCGACGACCCGGTCTCGCGCTGGCTCCCGGACGCGCCGCACGCCGACGAGATCACCTTGCGCATGCTCGGCGCCTCCACCTCGGGCCTGCGCGACTACGTGCCGGACCCGAAGTTCCTCGCGGCCCTGTACGCCGATCCGTTCCGCCAGTGGACCCCCGACGAACTCGTGGGCATCTCCGCCGCCCACCCGCTGCTCTACGAGCCGGGGACGAGCTGGAGCTACTCCCACGCGAACTTCGTGCTCCTCGGGCAGGCCCTGGAGAAGATCTCCGGCATGCCGCTGGCCAAGGTGATGGAGCAGCAGATCACCGGGCCCGCCGGGCTAGACAACACCCGCAACAGCTTCACGCCCCAGATCGAGGAGCCCGTCCTGCACTCGTTCGACGCGGAGCGCGGCAAGTACGAGGAGTCCACCTACTGGAACCCTTCCTGGACCACCGCCCCCGGCGCGGTCCTGAACACACACATCTGCGACCTGGCCCGCTCGGCCGAGGTCGTGGGTACGGGTGAGCTCCTATCGCCGCAGAGCTTCAAGGTCCAGCTGGACCCGGGCACGGTGGGCCTCGGCGGCAACACCCCCGGCTGCGCGCCCAAGGACTGCTTCCGCCAGCTTCCGGCCCGGCACTTCGGCTACGGCGTGATCGTCCAGAACGGCTGGATCCAGTCGAACCCGTCCTTCGCGGGTTACGCCGCGATCCAGGCGTACCTCCCGAGCGAGCGCCTGGCCATCGCGGTGTCCACCACGGTCGGTCCCAAGAGCCCCGAGAACAACACGGCGCAGACCATCGCCGGCCGGATCGCCGCCGTCCTGGCCCCCGAGAACTCCCTGGCGGGATAACGGCGTCGCCCGCCGCACGGACCCGCCCGACCCGCGCCCGGTCAGGCGCCCGGTCAGTCGCCCGAGAAGGCGATCCTCAGGTCCGTCTCCCGACGGCATCGCAGGCCCCAGGTCAGCAGGGTGGCCATGACCTCGCGTTCCGCACCGTGCAAGCGGGTCAGGTCCGAGGCCTCCAGTTCCCGCACCATTCGGGCCACCGCTCCACCACGGAGCACGGTGTCCGCGTACGGGTCCACGTCCGCAAGGGTGGGCAGCCCGGGGCGCCCGGGGCGCCCGAGCCGCTCGATCGCCGCCCGGAACGCGTCTTCGGCGATGATCCGCTCCAACATCCCCGTTGCCGGACGCGGCCCGGGCTTCCGGCGCGTCCGAGCGGTGGACACCCCACGCCGAAGTTCGATGACGAGCGTCACGGAGCCCCTTCCACGATGCGCGGTGGCGACGCGACCGTCTCGTCCCAGCACAGGCGCAATTGCTCCCGCAGGTCCGTAACGGATGCTGCCGCACAGGACATCACGATCACGAGCCTGCTCAGGTCGACGCCGTCGGACCGCCGTGTGAAGGACCATCGCCGGCCCGCCCGCAGAAGCGTCCTGAAGAGCAATTGCCGTGCGTCGGCATCGTCCGGCAGCACCTCGTCCGCAGCCTCGACGATGAACACGTAGCGGTCCGCGGGCAGTAGCCGGTGCAGATCGCGCAGGCAGTCGAGGAGGGCGTTCCAGTTCCACCCGAAGTAGTCCGGCAGCTTCAGTCGGTCGTAGAACTGCAGGAAGACCGCGTCCGTGTCCCGCATCTCACGACCGTCGAGGCGCACCGCGTACGTCCTGCCGGTCTCGGGCAGCAACAGATCGACAGGTAGCGCGCCTTGTTCCGGTACGACGTGCACCCAGGGCACGGTGTGCACACTGCCACCTCCCCCGCGACGGTCCGGGCACCCGGCTTCGCCCGCACCCTATCCGGCTCCCCGCCCCCGCGTTGAGGGGGGAGCGGAGCCCGACGTCCCCGGGGGCGGCATGCGGCATCATCTGGATCATGACGCATCCCTCCCTGCCGACCACCGAGTCGGCCGTCGGCGCAATACGGGCCGTCGCGGACGAGTACCGGCTGGCCGTGTCCGTCACGGATGACATCGGCGCCGACCAGACGTCGCGGCGGGCCTCCTCGGCCCTGTTCTCCGTCCTCGACCCCAACGGATCCCTGCCCCACGAGGCCTTCGTCGAACTGGGCGGCAGCCCGACCGTCAGCGTGCGGATCTTCCCCGAGGACGACGCGAAGATCACCGTCGACGGGGTGGAGTTCGACGACGTCCCCCGGGACTCCGTCCCCGCGTTCCTACGGTCCGTCTACGGCGGACTGGCCTTCGTGAAGGGGCGGTTCTTCCCGCCGGGGTACTGGCTCTCCGTCCCCCTGCCCGGCGACGAAACGTACCGGGAACGCGTCGGGGGCCCCTCGCTCACGCCCTGGCTCTCGGGCCGCGTCCGTCCCTGAGGTCGAAAGACACCCCCTAGAGCAGGCCGTGGTCGCGGGCGTAGATGGCGGCGTGCGTCCGGTCGCGCAGGCCCAAACGGGACAGGACGCGGGAGATGTGGTTCTTGACCGTGCCCTCGCTGAGGAAGAGGTGGCCCGCGATCTCGCGGTTGGTGGAGCCGGTGGCGATCAGCCGCAGTACATCGGTCTCGCGCTCGGTGAGCGCCGAGAGGGCGGGGGCGGGGGCCGGGGGCGGGGGCACCGGGCGGGAGGCTCCGGCCGCGAGCCTGCGGGCCACCGCGGCGTCGAGCTGGGCCACGCCCGCGTGTGCCAGGCGTACCGCGGCGGCCAGTTCGGCCGAGGGCAGGTTCTTCAGGAGGTAGCCGATGGCGCCCGCCCCCAGGGCCCGGCCGACGTACTCGTCGTCGTCGAAGGTCGTCAGCATGATCACCTTGCAGTCGGGGGCCCGGTCGGCCAGTTCGGCGACGGCGGTCACCCCGTCCATGACGGGCATCCTGATGTCCATGAGGACCACGTCCGGGTGGTGGGCCACGGCCGCCTCGACCGCCTGCCGGCCGTCCGGCACGGCCCCGATCACGGTGATGCCGGGCTGGATCCCGAGGAGCGAGGCGATGCCCTCGCGAACGAGCTCCTGGTCGTCCACGACCAGCACGCGCACCGTGCCGGCGACGGAATCCGCCGTCATCGTCCGGCCCGCCCCACCGTTGCGGGGACGCGGGGCACCGTTACGGTGAGCACGGTCCCGCGGCTCGGCGCCGCCTCGACCCGGACCCGGCCCCCGAGCGGGGCGAGGCGTTCGCGCATGCCGAGCAGGCCGAAACCGCCCTGGCCCGGTGGTGGGTTGGCGGGGAAGCCGCGGCCGTCGTCGGCCACCACGAGGCGCGCCTCGTCCTCGCCGAAGACCGCTGACAGCCGGACCTGGCTCGCGCCCGCGTGGCGCCGCACGTTGGTGAGTCCCTCCTGCGCCGCCCGGTACAGCGCGGCGAGGGCTTCGGAGCGGTGGCCGTGCTCGTCCCCGGAGAGGCTGAGCGTGACCACCGGCGGTGCGGCGTCCACGTGGTGCACGAGGTCGGCCAGCGCGGTGGACAGCAAGAACCCGTCGTCCTCGTCGCGCATCGCCCGGACCGACCGGCGGACGTCGTCGAGGGCGCGGACCGCGGAGAGGCGTGCATCGGCCACGGCCCGTTCGGCGGTTTCCGGGTCGGTCGCCCGGAAGGCCGACGCCTTCTCGAGTTGGATGGCGATCGCCGTGAGGTGATGGCCGAGGCCGTCGTGGAACTCCCGGGCCAGCCGGTTGCGTTCGCGCACCGTCGAGAGCTGGGCGACCTGCGCGGCGTACGCGGTCAGTTGCGCATGGGAGTCCCGCAGTTCGTCCACGGTTTCCCCGAGCCTCAGGCGGGCCTCTTGCTCCCGTACGGCGACCGTGGCCATCGTGACGGCGAGCAGCAGGGCGAGGCCGGACATCAGCAGGTCGGTGACCGTGTCGGGCCGCAGGTACCACTCGGGGACCCGCAGGAGGTTCCCCGCAAGGATCACCGCGAGGCAGGCCACCCCCAGCGCGATACCGCTGCGGCGGCCGAAGGCGAAGTAGGCGGTGAGCGGCAGCAGTACGAACAGCGCCCGCGAAACGCCCGTCGGGTCCAGGGCGCTCGCCACGGCGAACAGCGCGAGGCGTGACACGAGCAGTGCGAGGGCAGGGCGGACGGGCGTGCGCTGCGGGTGGCGACGCCGCTCGGCCACGTCGAGGGCCGCCAGGAGCAGCAGGCTCACGGCGAACCCGCCGAGGGCGCGCGGGTCGGCGGGACCGGCCGCCACCACACCCCCGTAGAGCCCGCCGGCCAGCACGACGGCGTGGACGAGGGGCGGCAGCCACGGCAGCGGGCGTGCGGGCCCGGTGGCCGGGTTCGGCAGCGCGGTCATCGGTTCCCTCTCCTGGAGTGCGGACGCGGCCTGCGGGCCCGCCGACGTCGAACGATACGCGCGGCAGACGGTGCGGCGGCTCCTGACGGCTTCCCGGGCCCGTCGTAGTGACGAACTTCGGCCGGAGGTCATGTGCCGTCCGGCGGTGGGTGCTTGCGCGGTGTGGCCGCTCGGCATCTGGGGCCGGGCGCCCCGGTCTTCCTAGCCTCGGAACACCGGACGGCAGGTCGGGTCCGCCGATGACAGCGGAAGAAGCAAATGCCACGGATTTCAGAGCCGACGCAGCCGACGCTGCCGACGCAGCTATCGCAGATCACGCAGATGACGCAGAGGCCAGAGAAGGCAGGAACCCCGTGATGAGAGTTGTCCGACCGGTCGCCGCCGTCGTCGCGGCGCTGTTGGCCGCGGCACTGGTCTCGACCTCGACCGGTGCGAGCGCGAGCGGGAGCGGGAGCGCGGCGCCCGATTCCTCGAAGTGCACGGTGCGCGTCCCCGGCGCCGAATACCTGATCGGTGCCTGCCTCGCCGATCTCACCACGCCCGGGACCATGGCCTCCGGGCACACCGACAAGAACGACTGGCTCGGACTGGAGGCGCCCGGCGCGGTCGCTCCGTCGGCGGTCAAGGGGATCCAGCTCGACGGCTACTTCCCCGACTCCTCCACCACCAACACCAACCACGGCTGGAACCACGACAGTCAGTTCGTGATCCGGCTCCCCGACCACTGGAACGGCGGTCTCGTCGTCGCGGGACCGCCCGGCCTGCGCGAGCAGTACGCCAACGACCGCCTGATCTCCGATCACGTGCTCGCCCAGGGGTACGCGTACGCGGCCACCGACAAGGGCAACACCGGCGAACGGATCTACACCGACGGCAAGCGCCCCGGTGACGCAATGGCCGAATGGAACGAGCGCGTCACCGAGTTGACCGTGGCCGCCCGGCGCACCGTGTCACGGCACTACGGCCGCATGCCCGCGAACACCTTCATGGCGGGCGCCTCCGCCGGCGGCTATCTGGTCCGGTGGCAGCTGGAGAACCACCCGGAGCTCTACACGGGCGGCGTCGAGCTGCACGGCCTGCTGCTCACCCCGGACAGACCCAACATCCTGGACACCGCCCCCGCCGCGCTGCGCGCCTATCCGCGCGCCGCCCTCGGCGACCCGGCCGCCCTTGCGGAGATGTACGCCGCCGGGTATCCCGCCGAGACCAGGCCGATGTGGGAATGGCACTGGCGCAACCTGTGGGACCCGCTCCAGCGGACCATGCGCGAGGAGATCGACCCGGGCTACGACGGCGACCGGGAGGCCGGGATCCCGCTCTGCGCGGCGGGGACGCAGAAGGGCTGCGACGCCGACTACGTCTACGCCGACCGGCCGGACCGGGTGCACAGGACGGTCGAGCGCCTGTCGCTGACCGGCAGGATCGGGCGGCCGCTGATCACCGTCCAGGGCACGCTCGACGCCCTCCTGCCGATCAGCAGGAGCGGTGACGTCTACGCGAAGATGGTCGAGGACTCCGGGCGCGGCGATCTGCACCGCTACTACCGGATCACCGGCGGGACCCACGCCGACGGCCTGGTCCAGCCCTTCCCTCAACTCGTCCGCCCGATGTCGCCGTGCCTGAGGACCGCCTTCGACGCGCTGACGGCCTGGACGGGGCGGGGTGTCGCCCCGCCGGTGAGCCGTACGGTGCCTGCGGCGGCGCCCGGGACGGACACGGTCAACACCTGCTCCCTGTGAGCCCGCCGGACCGCCTCTGATCCGTCTCCGGACCACCGCAGAACCTGGAGGACCGTACCGGGGTCCGTTCCCCGTAGGCTGCACGCCTGCGCCGAACGGGCCCCCGCCCGGTCACCGGGCGCGCATACTCGGACCATGGCCGACACCACCACCGTCGAGGTCGACACCGATGTGCACGACCGCCTCACCGCACTCGCCGCGGGCCGCGGACTGAGCCTGCGCGCGTACCTCGCCGAACTCGCCACCGCCCAGGAGAACGAGGCCGCACTCGCCCGTGCCGCGCGCGCCTTCGAGCGGGCTCTGGAACGGCCCGGCTTCCGCGAAGGCTTCGCCCGCGACTTCGGCCGCCTGGCGTCGCGCGACTGAACGGCGGGCGCGGGCCCGCCGGCGCCGAAGGGGCGCCCCCGGGCCGCCGACGGGCCGGGTCGGCAAAACGTACCTATGCTCGGAGAAGGGGCTGTACCGAGCCCTGGAGGACGGCCGTCATGACCGAGGCGAGCGATGCGGCCCAGGCGGACCGCACTCTGAAGGCCCGACACCGCGCGATGTGGGCGCTGGGCGACTACCAGTCGGTGGCGTCCCACGTCATCCCGGATCTCGGGGCCGTGCTCGTGAAGGAGTGCGGCGTCCAGCGCGGCGACCGGGTGCTCGACATCGCGGCGGGCTCGGGCAACGCCGCCATCCCGGCCGCCTTGGCCGGGGCCGACGTGGTGGCCTCCGACCTCACTCCCGAACTCCTGGAGATCGGCCGGCACCTGGCCGCCGTGCGCGGGGCCACGCTGGAGTGGCGGGAGGCGGACGCGGAGCACCTGCCGTTCGCCGACGGCGAGTTCGACGTCGTGATGTCCTGCGTCGGCATCATGTTCGCCCCGCACCACCGGCCCGCCGCCGAGGAGATGCTGCGCGTCTGCCGCTCCGGCGGCACGGTCGGGCTGATCAACTGGACCCCGCAGGGCTTCGTGGGCCGGATGTTCGCCACGATGAAGCCGTACGCTCCCCCGCCGCCGCCCGGGGCCGAGCCGCCCCCGCTGTGGGGGGAGGAGGAACACGTGCACGAGCTGCTCGGCGACGCGGTCACCGACGTGGACTCCCGCCGGCGGACGGTGCGCGTGGACCGTTTCACGGGGCCCACGGACTTCCGGGAGTTCTTCAAGGCCTGCTACGGGCCCACCGTCGCCGTCTACCGCGCCGTCGCAGGTGAACCGGAGCGGGTCGCCGAGCTGGACGCGGCGCTCGACGCCCTCGCCGCCGAGCACACGGTGGACGGGGTCATGGAGTGGGAGTACCTGCTTCTGACGGCCCACCGCCGGAGCTGACCGGCGCCCTGTCCCGCGACGCACCACCGGTCAGTCGAGCACCGGATGCACCTCCGGGTGGGCGTCCCACCACACCTTGTGGAAGGGGTTGTTGTCCACATTGGCCAGGTAGGCGCGGGCCGCGGCCCGGTAGAGCAGTTCCGCCTGCCCGGCCGAGAGCGCCGCACGGCTCCACGCGAGGCGGATGCGGCCGATGATGGGGGTGCCGACGAGCGGGCGCATCACCGTGCCCTCCCCCGACGGGGCCGTCGGCTGGCTGAGCGCGACCGCGCGTCCCGCGGCGATCAGGTCGTGCTGCATCTTGCGGTCGGTGATCCGGTAGCGCAGTGAGGGGCTGAATCCGGCCTTCGCGCAGGCGGTGACGAGCGCCTCGGGGCCGCCGTCGTCGTCCTCGACCAGTGTCATCCACGACTCCCCGGCCAGGTCGGCCAGTTCGATGCGGTCCAGGACCGCGAGGGGGTGCGCGGCGGACACCCGGATGCAGAACGGCTCCTTCGGGATCAGCGTCCTGGCCAGGGTTCCCTCCGGGAGCGGCACCTCGTGGTCGTTGACCTCCCCGTACACGATGGCGTCGTAGCGTCCTGCGCCGAGCATCCGCGCCAGCACGGTGACCGAATCCTCCAGGTCCACGGCTATCTCCCGGCCTGACATGGACAGGTCGGTCTGGGCGAGGAGGCCGTCGAGCAGCACGAGCATGATGCAGCCCAGCCGCAGCGGGCCACCGGTCGATATGGCGCGCGCCTCCGCCCCCAGATCGTCCATCTCGCTGAGCACCCGACGCGCCTTGGCCAGCACGAACTGGCCCAGTGCCGTGGGTTCCACCCCGCTGCGGCCCCGTACGAAGAGCTCGCCCCCGGTGACCCGTTCGATGCGGCGCAACTGGGCGGAGAGTGCGGGCTGGGACACTCCGAGCCGCCGCGCCGCGCCCCCCAGACTGCCCGCCTCCGCTATCCGGCAAACGGCTTGCAGATGCCTCAACTCCAGCTGCATCCGGGCAGCGTACGAGTCGGGCCGCCACGGCACCATAACGCGGGCCTTATGCCCCCCGAGATGTCCCAATCTCGTCATGTTCACGCTCATACTCGGCCGCGAACGACACTCATCCCCGACCCCCCACGATCGGAGTGGACGTTGCATCCCAGCAGATGGACGGCGGCCGTGGCAGCGATGGCGCTGACCGCGAGCCTCGCCGGCGCTCTGGCCGGAACGGCATCGGCGGCGCAGCCGGCGCAGCCCTCCCCGTCCCAGAAGGACACACCGGCCGCCCGTGCGGTCGCGGCCGCCGACCAGGCCGTCGACAGCGGCCTGGACTCCCTGGTCAACTCCTCCCAGGAACAGTACGAACGACGTCTCGTCACCCCTTGGGTGAAGGACCTCTACTCCGTCTCGTACGAGCGCAGCTACCGCGGCCTGCCGGTCGTCGGCGGCGACGCGGTCGTGCTCGCGGACGGCACCGGCAAGGTGCGCGCCCTCCAGTCCGCCTCCGCCGTGCGCATCGACGTCTCCACCCGGGCGTCGGTCTCCGCGAAGGACGCCGAATCGACCTCGCGGGCGAAGCTGGCCTCGGTCGACAAGGTCGAGAGCAGCCGGCTCGCGGTCCGGCTCAAGGACGACAAGCCGGTGCTGGCGTGGGAAACGGTGCTGGTCGGCCGGACCAAGACGGCGCCCAGCAGGCTGCACGTCTTCGTGGACGCGCGGACGGGCGCCTTCGTCGACAGCTACGACGAGGTGGTCGCCGGCACGGGCAACAGCAAGTGGAACGGGCCGGGCCCGGTCACCATCGACACCACCAACTCGGGTTCCACGTACACGCTGCGCGACCCGGTCCGGACCGGTCTGAGCTGTGCCGACTACAGCACCGGCACGGTCTTCTCGAAGTCCTCCGACTCCTGGGGCACCGGCAACCCCACGAGCAAGGAAACCGGCTGCGTCGACCTGATGTTCGCGGCGCAGAAGCAGTGGGACATGCTCTCCCAGTGGCTGGGCCGCAACGGCGTCAGCGGCAACGGCCGCAGCTTCCCCGCCAAGGTGGGCCTGAGCGACCTCAACGCCTACTGGGACGGCAGCTCCGTCACCATCGGGCGCAACAGCGCGGGCGAGTGGATCGCCGGGATCGACGTGGTGGCCCACGAGTACGGGCACGCCATCGACTCCAACACCCCGGGCGGCACCAGCGGCCAGGAGTCCGGGCTCGGCGAGGCCACCGGCGACATCTTCGGCGCGCTGACCGAGGCCTTCGCCAACGAGCCGGCCCCGTACGACACCCCCGACTACACGGTCGGCGAGGTCATCAACCTCCAGGGCCGGGGCCCGATCCGGAACATGTACAACCCGCCGGCCGTCAACAACGACCCGGCCTGCTACAGCTCCGCGATACCCGGCACCGAGGTGCACGCGGCGGCCGGCCCCCTGAACCACTGGTTCTACCTGCTGGCCGAGGGCACCAGCCCCGGCGGCGGCAAGCCCAGCAGCAGCACCTGCAACGGCAGCACGCTGACCGGTGTGGGCGTGCAGAACGCCGGCAAGATCTTCTACGGCGGCATGCTGCTCAAGACCAGCAGCATGTCCTACAAGAAGTACCGTACGGCGACGCTGAGTTCCGCCAAGTCGCTCGACGCCACCTGTGACCTCTTCAACAAGACCAAGGCCGCCTGGGACGGCATCAGCGTGCCCGCCCAGAGTGCCGACCCGACCTGTACCCCGAGCGGCCAGAACAACGACTTCTCCATGTCGCTGAGCCCCTCCTCGGGCACCGTCCAGCACGGCGCCTCCGTGACCACCACCGTCGGCACCACTGTCACCACGGGCAACGCCCAGTCGGTGACGCTGACCGCCTCCGGCCTGCCGGCCGGCGTGAGCGCCTCCTTCAACCCGGCCACCGTGCAGTCCGGCCAGTCCTCGGTGCTCACCCTGACCGCAACGGCCAACGCGGCCCCCGGCGCGTCCACGGTCGTCGTCAAGGGTCAGGGCGCGGCCCTCTCCCACACGGTCGACTACGCGCTCAACGTCGGCGGGACCCAGCCCGGCAACGACCCGCCGGACATCGACGTCGCCAACGTGCAGGCGCACCTGACCCAGTTCAACACCATCGCGAGCCAGAACGGCGGCCACCGCCGGGCGGGCAGCGCCGGCTACACCCAGTCGCTGGCGTACGTGAAGGGCAAGCTGCAGGCGGCCGGTTACACCGTCACCGAGCAGAACTGCACCTCCTGCACCTACCCGTCGAACAACCTGCTCGCCGACTGGCCGGGCGGTCCCGCCGACCAGACCGTCATGTTCGGTGCGCACCTCGACAGCGTCTCGGCCGGCCCCGGCATCAACGACAACGGCTCGGGCTCCGCGACGCTGCTGGAGAACGCCCTGGTCCTCGCCCAGAAGAACCCGACGATGACCAAGCACGTGCGCTTCGCCTGGTGGACCGACGAGGAGCAGGGCCTCAACGGCTCCGAGTTCTACGTCAACCAGCTGAGCAGCGCCCAGCGCAGCGCCATCAAGGGCTACTACAACTTCGACATGGTGGGCTCCACCAACGGCGGCTACTTCATCAACAACGTCAACTCCACCACCGCGGCCCCGCTGAAGGCGTACTGGACCTCGCTGAACCTGGCGCCCGAGGAGAACACCGAGGGCCAGGGCCGCAGCGACGACTACTCCTTCCAGCAAGCCGGCATCCCCACCTCCGGCTACGCGGCCGGGGCCAGCGCCCGCAAGACCTCGGCGCAGGCCACGAAGTGGGGCGGCACGGCCAACGCCGCCTACGACTCCTGCTACCACAGCTCCTGCGACACCACGAACAACATCAACGCCACGGTGCTGAACCGCAGCGCCGACGGCGTCGCCTACGCCGTCTGGAAGCAGGCGGTCGGCGGTGAGACCCCCGCGCAGGACTTCTCCATCGCCGTCAGCCCGTCCGCGGGCAGCGCGGCCCCCGGCGGTTCCGCTTCCGCCACCGTCAACACCGCCACCGTGAGCGGTGCCGCCCAGACCGTCGCGCTCTCCGTCTCGGGCGCGCCGGCCGGTGTCACCGCGACGCTCAGCCCGACGTCCGTCCAGTCCGGCAGCTCCTCGGCGCTGTCCGTCCAGGTCGGCGCGAGCACCGCGCCCGGCACGTACACCCTGACGGTCACCGGCTCCGGAACCGTCAGCCACGCCACCACCTACACGCTCACCGTCACCGGTGGCGGCTCCTGCACCCCGCGCCAGCTCGTGGCCAACGGCGGCTTCGAGAACGGCTCCAGCCCGTGGAGCGCGACCGCCGGTGTCATCACCAACCAGTCCGGCCAGACCCCGCACGGCGGCAGCTACAAGGCGTGGCTCGCCGGGTACGGGTCCACCCACACGGACAGCGCCGCCCAGACGCTGACCATCCCGTCGGGCTGCTCCACGTACCGGCTCGGCTTCTTCCTCCACATCGACACCGACGAGGACGAGAACGTCGTCTACGACCGGTTCACCGTCTCGGTGGCCGGCCAGACCCTGGAGACCCTCTCCAACCTGAACGCGAACTCCGGCTACGTGGAGAAGTCCTACGACCTCTCGCAGTTCGCCGGCCAGACCGTCACCCTGAAGTTCAACGGCACGGAGGACCAGTCCCTGCAGACCTCCTTCGTCGTGGACGACGTCACCCTCCAGGTGAGCTGACGCCCACCTGATCGCCCGATCGCCCGAAGCCCGGCCCGGCCCCCGCAGCGCGGAGGCCGGGCCGTGTCGTGTTGCTCCAGCGCATCATTGACGCCTACGGATGCCCCCGATGGACATGAGGAACGGTTCATGAGCAGGATCAGGATCGCCGCCGATGAGTCGACCGGATGCCGGTTGATGATCGAACCGCTCGGCATGGTCTACGCGGTCGACCCGGGTGCGTGCATGTTCTTCGAGGTCTCCCCTTCCCGGCTGGGCGAGATGGAGATCGTCTACTGGACGGGCGGGGTCACGGTCTGGTTGTACGGCGAGGTGATCGTCTTTGACCAGGACGGAAACGAGGTGGACCGCCTCTTCTCCTGATGTGGACGAACCCCGCCGGTCACCGGTGGGAATCGTTGATCCGCCGTGTCGAAACGAAGCCCCGCCGGGAACCTCCTGGCGGGGCTTGGCCGTCGGCCGGGGCGAGCAGCGCGAGGTCGGGCGCGTCCCGGTCGCCCCGCGGGCTACGGCATCAGCTGGTACTCGGGGAAGTTGCCGGGCAGCCGTTCGCCGCCCAGGCCGTCGGTGACGGCGTGCACGAGCAGTTCACCGCCGACGAACGCGCCGCGCCAGGATGCGCCGAACCCGCCGAAGAGCTCCTCGCGGTCGCCGCGCGAGCGTGGCTTGCCGTGGCCGAGTTTGAAGGCCCGGATCTGCGGGGCGAGCCGGGCGAAGGTGGCCGGATCGTCGGTGGACAGGGTCGCGACGAGGGCGCCGCCGGAGGCGTTCATCGCGGCGAGCAGCTCCGCCTCGGTGTCGACGAGGACGATGGTGTCGACGGGCCCGAAGGGTTCCGCGTGGTAGAGCGGGGAGGAGGCCGGCGGACTGAGCAGCGTGAGCGGGGCCATGTACGCGGAGGTGTCCTGGCCCTCTAGGAAGCGGGCCGGGTCCAGCGTGCCGCGGTAGAGCGGTACGGCGCCCCGCTCGATGGCCTCTGCGGCGTGGTCGGTGAGCTCCTTGGCCTTGGCCGCGTTGATGAGGGGGCCGAAGTCCAGCTCGGGCAGCGGGTCTTCGGGGTGCGCTACGGCGAGCGGGTGGCCGGTGCGGATGGACGCGACGGCCGGCAGGTAGGCGGCGAGGAAGGCGTCGAAGGCGGTGCGCTGGACGACGAAGCGCGGGTAGGCGGTGCAGCGCTGCTTGCCGTAGTCGAAGAGTTTGGGGATGACCGCCGTCAGGGCGGACCAGTCGGTGTGCTCCCAGATGCCCCAGGTGTTGAGGCCCTCCTGCTCCAGGATGTGGCGCTTGCCGAGGTCGGTGACGGCTGTGGCGATCCGCGCTCCGGTGTCGCGGCCGCCGACGAAGGAGACGCAGCCGATCTCCGGGGAGCGTACGAGGGCCTCGGACAGTTCGGCCCCGCTGCCGCTGACCAGGGTAACGGGGATGCCCTCGCGGCGGATCAGCGCGCCGGCGAGGGTGAGGCAGGCGAGGCCTCCGTCGGTGGGGGTCTTCGCGATGACCGCGTTGCCGGCGAGGGCCTGCACCAGCATGGCGTGGACCAGCACGGACATGGGGTAGTTCCAGCTCGCGATGTTGGAGACGGGCCCGGCGAGCGGGGAGCGGCCCTCGGCCATGGCCTCGATGTGCTCCACGTACCAGCGGACGCCGTCCACGGCCCGGTCCACATCGGCCTGGGCCAGGTGCCAGGGCTTGCCGATCTCCCAGACCAGCAGGAGGGAGAGCAGTTCCCGGTGCTCGGTGAGGGCGTCGAGGGCGGCCGTGACCCGGGCCCGCCGTTCGGACAGCGGGACGTGCCGCCAGGCGCGGTGCTCGTCGAGGCAGGCCCGTACGGCCGCGCCCGCGGTCTGCGGGTCGAGCCGCGGCGGGCCCGCGACGGGGCTGCCGTCGACCGGGCTGGTGGCCGGCAGGCTGCGGCCGTCGGGCTGCCAGGAGCCGGCCCAGAGGTTGAGGACGCGATCGTCACGGAAGGCCTCGGGTGCGGCGGCCAGGGACCGCCGCCATGCGTCGGACCAGGCCGTACCGGGCTTGAGGGCGAGGGTGGGTGCCATCTGTGGTTCTCCGCTCAGGGGGTGGGCGGGGCAGGGAGGTGGCTCGCGTACGGCGGCCCTTCGCACGGGGGCGGCCGCACATCGAGGCTACGGGGCATCACCGCGACCGTACGTACCGTGGGTGCGAAATGGCCGGTGCCGGCGCGGAGCGGCGAGTCGCCCGGACACCTCGCGGGGTCCGGATCCCGCGCCCAGACGGCCCTTCAGTGCTTGCCGCGGTCCCGCTCGGGAGCGACCATGGCGACCAGCCCGTAGTCCAGCTCCGCGCCGTCGACCAGCAGGGCCTCGACCGTGCGCGTGCTCGGGTCGATGTCGGCCTCCACGCCCTGCCCGCGGTAGCGGGGATAGCCCGAGGCACCCGTCTCGCCGGTCGCCTCCACCGTGGCCGACCGCAGGGCCCGGTCCGCGGGGGACTCGCCGCGCAGGTTCTCGATGTGCCCGGGCACCAGCAGGATCTCAAAGCTCTGCGGCTCTGTGCTCATGGACCGAAGCTACCGGATGACGTGCCCCGGAGCGGGCGTGCACACGCCCCGCCTCGTAGGCTCTGCGGGACCCCCCACACGGATGAAGAGGAAAGACATGAGCGGCGACACCCCGGGCAGGATCCTCCTCGTGGCGAAGGAGACCACCCTGCGGGGCCTGCTGGAGCGCCTCCTCGTGGCCCGGGGGTTCACCGTGGTCGACGGCGGGACCGGGGCGGACACCGTCTCCCTCCTGGGCAGCGCCGGCCCGATCTCCCTCGTGATCTGCGAGCGCACCGGGCCGGGCCTGGACGAGGTGGCGCTGTTCGAAGAGATCCGCCGGCACCCCGATCACGGGCGGGTGCCGATCCTCGCGCTGCCGCCGGCGGATCCCGAGTGCACGGTGCGCGCGCTGGAGGCCGGTGTCAGCGACGCTCTCGCGAAGCCCTTCCATCCCGCGGAGTTCGTGGCGCGCGTCGAGCGGCTGGCCCGGCCGGCCACGGCCTGATTCCGCTCTTCGGCTTCCGGCCGGTCGTCCGGATCCGGCCGGTCCGGGCCGGGCGGCGCGATTGGCCGGACATCGCCCTGGTCCGGGCCGCCCGGGGTTCCTACGATTCGGGCACCCGGTCCTCACGGGCCGGGTATTGTCAGGGACATGCCCGCATTCCCCTTCCTGGGCCCGTCCCGTTCCACCCTGCACACCGGTCTGTGACGACCCGGCCCCGCTCTGGCCGGCCGCACCCCCCACACCCACCGGCACTCAGGCACGCCCGCCTGCGCGCCGCCCGGTACCGAAGCAGTGGATCGGAGAAACATGTCCGGCGGATTCCTCGTGAGCGGCGCGATCGGCGCCCTGCTCACCGCCACCCTGCCCACGCACGCCACCCCCTCCACGATCGTGAACCCGCCGCCCGACCGGATCGTGATCGAAGTCGCCACGGTCAACGGATCCGGGTGCCCCAAGGACACCGCACAGGTCGCCGTGTCCCAGGACAACACCGCCTTCACCGTGACCTACAGCCAGTACCTGGCCCAGGTCGGCGGCGGCGCCCCGCCCACGGCGGCCCGCAAGAACTGCCAGCTCAGCCTGATCGTGCACGTGCCCCACGGCTTCACCTACGCGGTCGCCAGTGCCGACTACCGCGGCTACGCCTCGCTCGCGCCGGGCGCCAAGGCCACCGAGAAGGCCTCGTACTACTTCCAGGGCTCACCGGACACCGCCGCGCGCACCCACAACTTCAGCGGGCCGCAGGAGGACAACTGGCAGGCCACCGACGTGACCGACTGGGCCCAACTGGTGTGGGCACCGTGCGGGGTGCAGCGGAACTTCAACATCAACACCGAACTGCGCGTGACCAGAGGCACCTCGTCCCCCTCGTCGACCAGCTACATGACGATGGACTCCACCGACGGCAGCATCAACACCATCTACCACCTGGCCTGGAAGGAGTGCCCCGACAAGTGATCCGCCCCGCTCCCGGCCGCCCCCCGCTACGCGTGCGCGCGCGGCGGGGGGCGGTAGCCGCGGGCGCGCACCAGTCGGGCGGTGAGCTCGGTGAAGGCGCGGGTCGCGGCGCTCTCGTACGCGCCCTCCCGGCGCAGCAGGCTGACCGTTCGGGACGGCAGGGCGGGGTCGAGCGGTACGGGGCGCAGGTACGGACGGTCGTGGGTGACGGCGTCGGGCAGGACGGTGGCCAGTGCGGTGCGTCGGACGATCTCGGTGAGGGCCTGCACGGAGTTCGCCTCGACCGCGATGTGCGGCCGTACGCCATGGGCGGCGAGATAGGCGTCGACGTGCTCGCGGGTGGCGAAGTCCCCGCTGAGCAGCGCCAGTCGGCGCGTCGCGAGGTCGCGTACGGGCAGGGGCCCGGGGTCCGCGTCGGCCGCCGTGACCAGACCGAGGGTCTCGGTGAACAACGGGGTCGCCGCGATCCCGGGCAGGTGTAGCCCCTCGAAGGCGAGCCCCAACTCGTGCTCGTCGGCGAGCAGCCCGGCCTCGATCCGGTCCTGCGGCATTTCCCGGATCTCCAGGGTGATGCCGGGGTGCGCGGTGTGGAAGGCCGCGACCAGCGGACCGACGAGGTACGCGGTGAAGGTGGGGGTCAGCGCGAGGCGCAGGTGGCCGCGGGAGAGGTCGGCCAGGTCCAGGACGGCGCGCTCGGCCACGGCGAGGTCCCGTAGGGCGCCGCGCGCGTAGTGGACGTACGTCGCGCCGGCGTCGGTGAGCCGTACGCCGCGCCCGGTGCGGTCCAACAGCTGGACGCCGACGGCGCGTTCGAGCTGCTTCACCTGCTGGGACAGGGTGGGCTGGGAGATCCGCAGCTCTTCGGCGGCGCGGGTGAAGCTGCCGTGTTCGGCGACGGCGATCAGATAGCGCAGGTGGCGCAGTTCCGGTGCCATGGAGCCGACTATAGATGACATCGATGGCCGGCATGCATATTGCGTCTTGGACACAATAGATGCAGGTCATGCATGGTGGAACACGTCCAGCCCCGCAGGGGCGCATCCCACCGCAGGGAGTGACCGTGCAGACCACGCAGACCACGCAGACCAGGCGTCCCTTGCCGACCACGCACACCGGGCCCACCTCGCGCGTTCTCGCCGACGGCGTCGCGCGTTTCCGGCGCGAGGTGTTTCCGGCCAAGGCGGACCTCTTCGCCCACTTGGCCGAGGTGCACCGGCCGACGACCCTGTTCATCGGCTGCTCGGACGCCCGTGTGGTGCCGGAGCTGATCACCCAGAGCGAGCCGGGCGAGTTGTTCGTCGTCCGCACCGCCGGAAATCTCGTCCCCGCCCACGCGCCGGGCGCGGACGGGGTGGCGGCCAGCATCGAGTACGCCGTCGCCGTCCTCGGCGTCACCGGGATCGTCGTGTGCGGGCACTCCGCCTGCGGGGCGATGACCGCCCTGGCCGGGGGCGCCGACCTGAGGGCCGCCGCCTCCGTAGCGGGGTGGCTGCGGCATGCGGACGCCTCGGTGGCCCGTACGGCGGGCGTCGCCGGCCCCGACCGGCTGGCCGCCCTGGTGCGCGAGAACGTACGGGCCCAGCTCGCGAACCTGGCCACCCACCCCTCGGTCGCCCGCGCGCGGGCCGCGGGAACCCTGACGCTGCACGGCTGGGTCTACGACATCCGCTCCGGCGCCGTCACGGACCTCGGCCCCGCAGCCGACGGCTGACCCCGCGCCCCCGCCACCCCGTCCTCCACCTCCTCAACCCTCCCCACCCCTCCTCCCCGAAGGACGACTTGATGCCGCACGCCCAGTTCGACCCCACCGCCCGCCAGGCCCTGGCCGCCACCGTCGTCGACGCCAAGACCCGGAGGGACCTGTCCTGGCAGCAGCTCGCCGACGCGACCGGCCTGTCGGTCGCCTTCGTCACCGCCGCCCTGCTGGGCCAGCACGCCCTGCCCGGGTCCGCCGCGAGGGCGGTCGCCGACCTGCTGGACCTGGACGAGGACGCGGTGCGGCTCCTGCAGACGATCCCGACCCGCGGGTCCGTCCCCGTCGGCACCCCCACCGACCCGACGATCTACCGCTTCCACGAGATGCTTCAGGTCTACGGGACCACGCTGAAGGCCCTGGTCCACGAGCAGTTCGGGGACGGCATCATCAGCGCGATCAACTTCAAGCTGGACGTCAAGAAGGTCGCCGACCCCGAGGGCGGCGAGCGTGCCGTCATCACGCTGGACGGCAAGTACCTCCCGACCCGCCCCTTCTGACCTGTCTTCGGGCGCGTCCGTCCGAGCAGCTCGGCTCACCGCGCCGCCGGAAGTGCCGGTCGTGCCAGGCACTCGGACTTCCAGCGCTGGTGTCGCTCCTCCAGTCCGGAGAGCGCGTTGCGGAAGCGGTTCCACTCGGCCTCGCCGAACCGGGCCGAGCGGCGCAGGTCGAGATAGGCCCGGACCACCGTGTCGTGGGCCTCGCCCGGGGCGGTCGGCAGGCCGCACAGGTTCTCGAAGCGCTCGTACGGTTCGGACCGGACGGCGTCGGAGTCCTGGGTGGGCCGCGGGAACACGGGGAAGTGTCGGGGTCGCTCGGTGGCGACCGTCCGCGACGGTGCCGAGGCACGGTCGAAGAGTCCGGCCGCGCGGTCCACGTGGTCCGCCGCCACGTCCAGCCGGCTCGCGCGCAGCGCCTCGATCGCCGCCCCTATGTCCGCCGCGATCGCCTCGAAGACCGTTTCGCCTCCGTCCACGTCTGCGATGGTCGCCCAGCGGTCCATCTCCGCGCCTTCCGGGTTCATCGTCACTCGCCTCCTGGAGCTGCCGTGCCCCACCCCTTCCGGGTGAAGCGGGAGATTCCAGTGAGCATGATCGGAACACCGCGCGTCACGCCGCGGGCATTCGTGTCTTGACAGGGGCGGCAGGGACATGCATAGAGCCTCCGGCCCGGTCGGGCGGAGGCTCTGTGGCGTACGGTTCGGTGCCCACCCCGGCGGCCGGTCGGCCGCCGTGCGCCGGTGGAGGAGGCGGTTCCGGGGAACCGTGGATCCGGGTGGAACAAGCCGGGGCCCCGTGGGCACTCGCGCAGGCGTCGGAGGCCCCGGCTCGTACGAGGGGACTGCGTCAGCTGTTGGCCGAGACGTTGCCCGACAGGACCGGGATGTTGTCCAGGATGTGCGAGAGCGGCTCGTCGCCCTTGGCCTGGGTGGAGTTCTCGGTGCACTGCTGGTTCTGCGGGTTGGCCAGGACGTTGATGTCCTGAACGCCGACATTGGCGAGGAGCGCGGCCACGGACTGGACGTTGGCCTTGACGGGCAGGCCGATGCAGGGCTTGTTCAGGGTGCCCTGGATCGCGCCGAGCTGCGGGCTCAGGTCGCCACGGGTCTCCTGGTTGCCGTAGATCTGCGCGGCGCCGTTGCCCTGGACGGTGTTGACCCCGTTGTCGTTGCCGATGGCCATGGCCGGGGCGGCCATGGCCGCGCCCACGCCGACGATCGACGCGGTGACGGCGGCGGTGGCCATGAACTTCTTGATCATCAGTGGTCCTTATGTCGCACGAGTGCACGGTGATAAGCACCTTGATCAACGTCCGGGGAGAACACAGGTTGCGCCGCTTCACCCGAACGGCCCCTACCGCGTCTCACGCCCCCGGACGGCCACGCTCAGCTCGACGACGTAGTGCTCCTCCACCCAACCGTCCGGGAACCGGTCCATGAGGAGGGCTCGCTCGTCCTCCAGGAAGGCGTCCGTGCCGGGCTCTCCGATGAGGAACAGGGAGTGGGTGGACAGCTTGGCCAGATGCGTGTCGACCGGGACGCGGCGCGACCACGCCAGCCGGCGGTCGGTGAAGCGCAGCCCCTCCTGGGAGAGCGCGCGCTCGTTGATGTACCAGCCCGGGCCGAACCTCTTCTCGATCCGGTCCTGCTGATCGGCGATCCAGCCGACCCCGGTGTCCGGGTCGTTCTGCCATACCGCCAGGGCCCCGCCGGGGCGCAGCACGCGCAGGGCCTCGGGGACCGCGTGCGCCGGGTCCGTCCAGTGCCAGGACTGCGCGTAGGTCAGCAGGTCCAGGCAGCCGGAAGCCAGCGGCAGCCGGTTCCCGTCCGCGCGGACCAGCGGCGTGCCGGGGTTGCGTCGGCGGAACTCCTGCGCCATGCCCTCGCCCGGCTCCACCCCGACCACCAGGGCCCCTCGGGCCTCCAGGAGGGCGGTGGCGATCCCCGTTCCCGCCCCGACGTCGGCGACCCGTGCGCCGGCCAGCGCAAAGCCGGCCATCTCCGCCAGCGTGTCGAAGAGCGCGGGCGGGTAAGCGGGGCGGTGGGCGGCGTAGCGTGCGGCCGCGGAGCTGAAGGAACGAGCACGGGATTCGTTCGTCATGACGTCCATCATGCCGGTGTCCCGGAGCGGCGCGGAGAGGCAGTCCCCCATGGTGGCCGCGCGGTATGTCACTTCGCTGGTGGGGGCGTTGGAGCGGTACGCCGGTGGGCCCGCGCTCGGCGCCGGCCCGGTCGTCCTCGGATTCCAGGAGGTGCTCGACGGCGCCTGTCGACTGGCCGGGGCGCTCTCCGAGCAGGGGATCGGGCGCGGCTCGGGACTGGCCTGCGTCACGGGCTCGAACCGGCCGGAGGTGCTGCTGGTACGGATCGCCGCGCACCTGTTGGGCGCCCGGCTGACCCAGGTGCTCGCCGGCCCCGCCCAGTACGGGCTCGACTTCGTCCTACGGGACTGCCGGCCGGACCTCATCGTGCACGACGTACCGGTGCCCGCGACCGGGGCGCCCGGGCTCGGCCTGGCCGAGCTGCTCCGTCGGGCCGCCCGGGGCGATCTCGGCGCTGTGCCGGTGCGGGCGCGGGAGGACGACGTGGCGCGGGTGACGTACACGGGCGGGACCACGGGTCGGCCCAAGGGGGTGGCCTCCACCTTCGGGGCGATGGCCGCGCGGAACGCCGTACGGCCGGCGGCCTGGGCGGACTCGGTGTACCTGTCGGTGACCTCGCTGGCGCAGCGGTCGGGCGGGCGGTGCCTGGAGCAGTGGCGGGCCGGGGGCCGGGTGGAGGTCCTCGAACCGTTCACGCCCGCGGGGTTCGTGGCGGCCTGCCGGCGTCTGGGGCCGGTGACCACGTACCTGACGACTTCGATGGTCTACCGGCTGCTGGACGACCCGGCGACCGCCCGCGGTGTACCGGGGCTGGTGGCGGTCTCCTACGGCGATTCGCCCGTCCATCCCGAGCGGCTGCGCGAGGCGGTGACCCGCTGGGGCGGCCGGTGGCGGCAGGGCTACGGCACGAACGAGGCGGCGGTGATCTGCCGGCTCTCCCCCGCCGATCACGATGCGGCGGTGGGCGGGCGGCCGGAGCTGCTGTCGTCGGTGGGGCGGCCCGTCGCGGGGGTGGAGGTGGAGGTGCGCGACGGGCGGGGCACGGCGGTGGCGGCCGGCCGCACGGGCGAGGTGTGGGTGCGGTCGGCGGCGATGATGACCGGGTACTGGGGCCGGCCCGGACTGACGGCCGGGGTGCTGCGGGACGGATGGCTGCGGACGGGGGACCTCGGGCACTTCGGGGCGGACGGCTACCTGTACCTGGACGACCGGATCCACGACGTGGTGATGGTCCACGGGGACAACGTGTACTGCGTGCCCGTCGAGGCCGCGCTCGCCCGGCATCCCGCCGTCGCACGGGCCGTGGTGGTGGGGCGGCACAGTGACCTCACCGGCGAGGAGGTGTGCGCCTTCCTGGTGCCCGCGGCGGGGTACGAGCCCGACCCCGGGCTCGCCGCCGAGGCCTGTGACCTGGTGGAGAAGGAGCTGGCCCCGGCACACCGGCCCACCGCGGTGTTCTGGGAACGGGCGGTCCCGCTGACGGCGCGGGGCAAACCGGACAAGCGCCGGCTGCGGGAACGGGCGGAAGGGGGCGCCGGCCGGCGGACGTAGGAGCGGCGGGCCGGTCGGGACGGCCGGGGGGGCCGGCACGGAGGTCAGGAACCGGTGGGGGGCGGGGCGGACCGGGACGTCAGGGACCGGTGGGGGCGGGGGCGGACCGGGACGTCAGGGGCGGGCGGCGGCGTAGGTCCAGAACTCCCGCATCACCTCGGGCGCGGTCGGACCGGCCAGTTCCCGCTGGGTGAGGAGCAGGGTGAGCGTCCCGGTGGCGGGGACGATGTGGGCGGCGGTGCCGGTGCCGCCGATCCAGCCGTACCGGCCCGGTACGTTCCACGGGTCGAGGCGGGCCACGTCGACCGAGCCGCCGTAACCCCAGCCCTGGCCCTCCAGGAACAGGGTGCCCGCCGCGCGCTGGGACGCCGTGAGGTGGTCGGTGGTCATCTGCCGTACCGAATCGGCCGAGAGCAGCCGCCGGCCACCTCGGTCCGCGCCTCCGGCGAGCAGCATCCGGCCGAAGGCGTACAGGTCGTCGACGGTGGAGACGAGGCCGCCCGCGCCGGACGGGAAGGCGGGGAGGGTGCTCCACTCGCCGTCGGGCCCGTCCACGAGCTCCAGGGCTCCGCCGTCGGGGGCGGCCCGGTAGTAGCTGGTGAACCGGTGGAGCTGCCCGCGCGGTACGGAGAACGCGGTGTCCCGCATGCCGAGCGGCTCGAAGATTCGCTCGGCGAGCACGTCCGGGAAGGTCTGTCCGGTCGCTCGGGCGATCAGCACCCCGAGGACGTCGGAGCAGGTGTTGTAGAGCCACGCCTCGCCGGGCTGGTGGAGGAGGGGGATCCGCCCCAGGGCCGCGGTCCACGCGTCCGGCGCCGCCACCTCCTGCGGTCGGGGCGGCCCCTGCTTCAGTTCGCCGAACAGCGGTGCCACGGCGGGCAGCGAGAAGTCCGCGGGGAAGCCGTACCCGGCGCGGAAGGTGAGCAGGTCGGCGACGGTGATCGGACGATCGGCGGGCACCACGTCGTCGAGCGGAGCGGAGGGGGTACGGACCACCGTCGGCGCCGCGAGTTCCGGCAGCCAGCGGGCCACGGGGACGTCGAGGGCCAGCAGTCCGTCCTCGACCAGCATCATCGTGGCCGCGGCGGTCACGGGTTTGGTGACCGAGGCGATCCGGAAGAGGGAGTCGCGGGCCATGGGTGCGGTGCCGGTCGTGTCGACGGAGCCGACGGCTGCGACCTCGACGTCCTCGCCGTGTGCCACCAGGGCCACCGCGCCGGGCAGTGACCCCTCACCGACGTGGATCTCCAGGAGACTGCGCAGGTCGCTCATGGTCCACCTTCTCGTACGTGCGGATGCTCGTAGGGAAGACTGCCGCCGGGCGCCGGAATCATCGGTGCGACACGACCTGCGCGGCATGACCGCGAGGGGCGGGGCCGCTACGCGGCCGGGACCACCGAGGCTCGTATCGCAGAGGCCCACTCGCCCAGCAGGAGGGCGTGGCGGATCCGCTCCGCGTCGGAGAGGCGACCCTCGGCACGTGCGAACAGGCAGCGGATGTCGGCGTTGATCTCGGCGAGGGAACGTTCGGGGACGAGGTGGTCGTCAGAGGTCGGGCTCACGTGATCAAGAGTAGGCGGTGCCTCTGACAACGGTGGACCGTGTCCGTCATGCGGACGCCCGGAGCGGGGCCCTGCCCGCTCACTCCGCGAGCCGGGCTGCCCGCAGCAGGAGGTAGCGGCGCTCCGGAACGCTGAGCGTGAGCCCGGCGGCCTTCGCGTAGGCGGCCCGCGCCGCCGCCCTCTCGCCCGCCCTCTCCAGCAGGTGGGCCCGTACGGCCTCGAGGCGGTGGTGACCGGCCAGCCGCTCGTCCCGGTCCAGGTCTTCGAGCAGGGCCAGGGCCCGCCGGGGCCCGTGCACCATGGCCACCGCGACCGCGTGGCCCAGGCGCTCCACGGGGCCGGGGACCATCCGGACCAGTACCTCGTACAGGGCGAGGATCTCCACCCAGTCGGTGTCCTCGTCGCTCGACGCCTCGTCGTGCACGGCCGCGATCGCCGCGCGCAGCTGGTAAGGACCCAGCGGCGCACGGGTGAGGGCGTCGCTGACCAGGGCGACCCCTTCGGTGACGGCGGCGCGGTCCCAGCGCGTGCGGTCCTGTTCGGCGAGGGGGATCAGGTCGCCGTCGGGCGTGGTGCGTGCGGCGCGGCGGGCGTCGGTGAGCAGCATCAACGCCAGCAGGCCCGCCACCTCGCCGTCGGCGGGGAGTTGCGCGTGGACGGCGCGGGTGAGGCGGATCGCCTCGGCTGCGAGGTCGGAGCGCTGCAGATCGCGGCCCGAGGTGGCGGTGTAGCCCTCGTTGAAGATCAGGTAGAGCACGTGGAGCACGTCGGCGAGCCGTGCGGCACGGTCCGCGGCCGCCTGCGGGCCGGTCCCGTCGGTGCCGTCCGCGCCGTGGGCGCCGTGGGAGTCGTGGGAGTCGTAGGCGTCGTGGGCGTCGTGGGCGTCGTCGGGACTGACGCCGAACGGGGTCCCGGAGGCTTTGATGCGGCGTTTCGCCCGGCTGATCCGCTGGGCCATCGTGGTCTCGGGCACCAGGAGGGCGCGGGCGATCTCCGCGGTGGTCAGGCCGCCGACGGCCCGCAGGGTGAGGGCGATCCGGCCGGCGGGAGGCAGTTCGGCCCGGCAGCAGAGGAAGAGCAGGGCGAGCGTGTCGTCCTCGGCGGGGGCCCGCCCCTCCCCCGGCGGCGGAGCCACGAACGCGTCGCGCGGGGTCAGGGCGGCGGCCGTCTCCTCGCGGCGCCTGCGCGCCTCCTCGCGGCGCAACTGGTCGGTCAGCCGGCGGGAGGCGACACGGATCAGCCAGCCGCGCGGGTTGGCCGGGCGGCCCTCCTCGGGCCACTGCCGGGCGGCGGCGAGCAGGGCCTCCTGCACCGCGTCCTCGGCCGCGTCGAAGTGCCCGTAGCGGCGGACGAGCGCTCCGAGGACCTGCGGCGCCAGTCGGCGCAGCAGGTCCTCGCCGGCGGGTGCGGGTCCGGGGGCGGTCAACACATCTCGGTCCCCGACCGGCTGTCGACGGGGTGGACGACGACCGGGTAGTTGGGTGCGCCCTCGGGCACCGGGCAGGCGTAGGCGCGGGCGGCGATCTCGGCGGCGCGGTCGAAGTCCGCGACGTCGACGATCCAGTACCCGGCGAGCACCTCCTTGGCCTCCCCGTACGGCCCGTCGGAGATCACGGGGCTGCCGTCGGCTGCCGCGGTGACCAGGCGCGCGTGCCGGGGGTGGGCCAGGCCCTGCCCGTCGACCCACTCGCCCGACTCGGCGAGGTCGTCGTTGAGGGCGCCCATGTAGTCGAACATCGCCTTGAGGTCGGCTTCGGACCATCCGGGGCCGTCGCTGTTCGCGGTGCCGCCCATGGCGTCGTAGTCGGCCTGCTTGCCGAGAACCATCAGCATGTACTTCATGGGGTGCCACTCCTTCTGCTCTGCGCGGCGGCTCCGGAACGGGATCGGGATCGGAGCCTTTCGTACGGGACGTCGGAGCCGTCCCTCCCATTTCGACACGTCGGCCGCGGCCCCGCGCGACGGCTCCGGCCCGGGGCCGTCCCGTACGGCCCAGTAGGGTCATCGCATGAAGATCATCGACCTTGAGCCCGGCGACCCCCGGCTCACCTCCGACCTGCTCCCCGTGCTGCTCCAACTGCGTCCCCACCTCACTGAGGAGCTGTTCCTCAGGATCCTCGCCGAGGCGCACGGCCAGGGGCTGCGCTTCACCGCCGCTTACGACGCGGACGGCGGGTGCGTGGGCGCGGCCGGCTGGCGAATCGTCGTCAACACGGCGGCGGTCCGCTCGCTCTACGTCGACGACCTGGTCACCGCCGCCGCCGCCCGTTCCACCGGAGTGGGCCACGAGCTGCTCGCGCACCTGGAGCAGCACGCCCTGGCAGCCGGTTGCACCGCCCTCACGCTGGAATCCGGCACCCAGCGGACCGACGCGCACCGCTTCTACTTCCGCGAGCGGATGGCCGTGACCGCCTTCAGCTTCGAGAAGCCGCTGGGCTGACGCGTCCACCCGCGGGGTCACGTGGACCTCGGGAGGGTGCGGGTGTGGTGCCCGGCCGTCCGGTCGCCGCCCTGGCACCATGGCGGCATGGAACGTGTGCTTGGAATCGGCGGGTACTTCGTGCGGGCGGCCGACCCGGCGGCCCTCGGCGCGTGGTACCGCGACTACCTGGGCCTCGACGCCGACGAGCACGGCCTGTGGCAGCAGGGCGCCGGGCCGACGGTGTTCGCGCCGTTCGAGTCCGAGACCGACTACTTCGGCTCCCGGGCCCAGCAGACCATGCTCAACTTCCGGGTCCGCGACCTGGATGCGATGCTCGCGCAACTGCGCGCCAAGGGCGCGGACGTGGACGAGGTGACACAGGACATGGAGGGTGTCGGTCGGTTCGGCTGGGTCACCGACCCTGCGGGCAACCGGGTCGAACTGTGGCAGCCCGCCTGACCGCGTCGTCACCTCGGCGGTCATAGCGCCCACAGCGGGCCGCAGGCCACTCTCCCAGAATTGGCCTTGCCCGGAGGCGGATTGGCCTCGATACGTTCGCGGCATGCGCATCCAGATCGTAGACGCCTTCACCAGCCGCCCCTTCACCGGAAACCCCGCCGGTGTGTGCCTGCTCCCGGCCGACCCCTGGCCGGACGACGCGTGGCTGGGGCAGCTCGCCGCCGAGCTGAACCATCCCGAGACGGCCTTCGTCCGGCCGCTCCCGGCCGGGGCCGCAGCCGACTGGGAGATCCGCTGGTTCACCCCGCTCGTCGAGGCCAACCTGTGCGGCCACGCCACGTTGGCCACGGTGCACACGCTGCGCCGGGAGGGGTTGCTGACCGGCGGCCCCGTGCGGTTCCTCAGCCGGTCCAGTGGTCTGCTCACCGCGTGGGCCGAAGACGGGGAGGGAGGGGAGTTCGGGGAGGACGGGGAGATCACCCTGGACTTCCCCGCCGCCCCCGTGACCGAGGCTGCGGAGCCCGAAGGTCTCGCCGACGCCCTGGGGATCCGGCCCGAGGCCACGTTCCGTACGGGCGCGCTGGGCGATCTGCTCGCCGTACTGCCCGACGAGGCTGCCGTACGGGCCCTGCGGCCCGACCTCGCGGCGATCGCGGCCCTGTCCCTGCGCGAGGAGTCGCGCGGGGTCATCGTCACCGCGGCGGCCGACACGGCGACGTCCGGGTACGACTTCGTCTCCCGGTTCTTCGCTCCCGCGCGGGGCATCCCCGAGGACCCGGTCACCGGCAGCGCCCACACCGCACTGGCCCCCTACTGGGCGGCGCGGCTGGGGCGCACCGACGCCCTCACCGGTCTGCAGGCCTCGGGACGCCCCGGGCTGGTCGAGGTCGCGCTCCGCGGGGACCGGGTGCTGCTCTCCGGGCGCGCGGTCACCGTCCTGGAGGCCACGCTCCGCGTCTGACCGGCCCCGGACGGCCGTGACCGAACCGTCGCCGCCTCGAGGCGTGATCGACCTCGTCGGCAGGGGCGTCCCCTTGCTAGCTTCCTGGCGAAGCCGAACCCGGAGGACCGATCCCATGCCAGTATCCCGAGGCCGCCGCAGCGCTCTGAGCGCAGCGGCCGTGGCCGCCGTCCTGCTGGCGGGCGCCACCGGGTGCGGGGACAACAACGGCGCGGCCGCGGCGGCCTCCGTTCCGGCCTCCGCAGAGGTGTCGGCGTCGGTCTCCCCGTCGGTCTCCCCGTCGGTCTCCGCCTCGGGGTCGGCTTCCCCATCGCCGTCGGCACCCACCTCCTCGCCGCCCGGGTCCTCCGCAGCCGCGACCCCGACGGGGGGCATGACCCGGGCCGCGACGCCTCCCCCGGCCCGGACCCGGCTCACGGTCGCCGTCGACACCCGGGGAGGCCGGCTCGCCCTCGTACGGGGCGGTGCCCCGCAGGAGTTCACCGTCACCCTGCACAACGGCAACTCCGTCGAGTACCGGCACTTGCTGGTCGCCTTCCAGATGGAAATGCTGGTCGGCGGGGCCGGAGCCGGGGCGGGCGGCGGTCCGGGGTTCCTGCTGGAACGTTTCGACCCGGCCTCGGGCAGCTGGCGCCCGGCCGACTTCCGCATCGCCAATGACGCCAAGCCACCGTCCCTGTTCTCGGGTGGCGGCCCGCTCGCCCGCGAGGCCGTCCGCACCGAGCGCTACCGGCTGCGCGCCACGGCGGGCGGACCCGCGGGCAGCAGCCCGGTGGTGGTGTCCTTCATCGACACGGACGCCGGCGGTACGGCCGCGGCCCACGTGGTCCTCGGGCACAGCACCCGCTGAGCGCCGTGCACAGCACTAGGCCCTGTCGCCCGGGATCGTCCAGGTGAACTTGCCGCCACTGACCCACCGGACCACCTCGAGGTCGTCGAGGTCGTGGATCGTGATCCCGGCCTCCGCCGCGATCAGGAGCACGTCCGTCATCGACGTCGCCCTGCCGACGAACTCGCCGTCGACCTCCACGATGCGGAAGGGCGGAGTCCCGGGTTGCACCCCGAGGACGGTGATCCGCGCTGCGGAAATGTGTGGTGTCGAACCTTCGGTCATGCGGAGACGGTCGCATGCCGTGACCGGTGACGGGCACGGCGACACGGTCCGAGGGACCGATCTTCTTCCTCCGGGGCAGCGCGCGGTGCCCCGGAGCGCCTCCGCGGAGCCGGCCTCAGGCCGTCTCCCGAGCGGCCTCGCCGAGGGCGGACGCCGCGATGCGCCAGGCGGCCGTGACCGCCTCACGGGCCCGGTCCGTAGCCTCCGGCACCCGGTCGGGCAGGTGCAGCGGCGAGCCGATGTGGACGTGGAAGCGGGGCCTGCGCAGCGGCGCGGTGAAGACGCCGGCGAACTGCTTGGCGCCGCTCCCGGAGCAGAGGCGGCGGGCGCCCGCCTGGCCGACGGGCACGACCGGGGCGCCCGTCGCGGCGGCGAGCCGGGCCAGGCCGCTACGGAAGGGGCCGGGGGCCGTCTCCCCCGCGTCGCGGCGCACGGGCAGCCGGCCTTCGCCGTAGAGCAGCACGCTGCGGCCCGAGGCGAGGGCGACGGCCGCTGCGTCGAGGGAGTCGGCGGCGCGGGCGGTGCCTCGGTGGACGGCGATGTGGCCTTCGCGGCGGAGCGCGGAGCCGAGCAGCGGTACCCGCCAGAGGCCGCTGGTGGCCAGGATGACCGGCTCGATCCCGTACCGGCGCAGTGCGGCGACCACGACGGCCGGGTCGGCGAGGGAGGTGTGGTTGGCGACCAGGACGGCGCCGGAAGCGGGCCGGTCCCCGGGATCGGCGGTGACGGTCAGCTGCCCGAAGGCGGGCACGAGGGCGGCGGCGATTCGACTGAGCATGGACGACCCCGTTCGGACGGTGCGGTGGTGGTGCGGTGCGATGTGTCCCATGGTCGGCCGGTGGGGTGGGCGGGGTCATGAGTAGGCGTACTCAGCGAATATGACCGAACGGTCACAAGATCCAGTGGATGGAACGGGCGGGGTACCGGGGGCATCTGGCAGTGCGGCGAGGCCCCCGGGGCCTCGCCGGTCGTATCGGCATGATGTGAGCAGCAAGGCGGGGCTGGGATGAAGGCGGTAACGGTGGCGGGCGGTTCCTCGGACGACCCGGAGATCGAGGCAGTGAGCACCGCTCCGGAGGGGACACCCGAGGCTACGGCCGAGACCGGGACCGAGGTCGAAGCCGGCGCGGAAGCGAGCGCCGAGGCGGGCACGGAGCCCGGGAGCGAAGCCGCCCCCCGGGCCGAGGCCGAGCCGAAGGGCCGGGCCGACGCCGAACTCCCTGGCGGAGCCCGCTCCGAGACCGCCACCGAAGCCGAGGCCTCAGCCGGCCCGGCCCGCACCGGGGCGGAAGCCGATGCGGCGAAGCCGAAGGCCGACGCCGGGACGGACACGGGGCCCGAGGCCGAGCCGAAGAGCCGGGCCGACGCCAACGCCAATGCCAACGCCAACGCCGAACTCCCGGGCGGACCCGACTCCCCGGCCGCATCCGAGCGCGCGGGCACGACCGGTGCCGAACTCCCGGACGACGTGCGCCCCGAGGACGAAGCCGATCCCGAAGTCACGGCCCGCTCCCGGGCGGAAGCGGCTGCAGCCGAGCCGAAAACCAGCCCCGACGCGGATCCCGCACCCGCCCCCGAGGCCGAACCGAAGGGCCGGGCCGAAGCCGAACTCCCGGACGAAGTGCGCCCCGAAGCCGAGGCCTCAGCCGGCCCGGCCCGCACCGGGACGGAAGCCGATCCGGCGAAGCCGAAGGCCGACGCCGGGACGGACACGGAGCCCGAGGCCGAACCGAAGGGCCGGGCCGACGCCGAACTCCCGGGCGGAGCCGACTCCCCGGCCGCATCCGAGCGCACGGGCACGACCGGTGCCGAACTCCCGGACGACGTGCGCCCCGAAGCCGACACCGGCGCCGACCCCGAGGACGAAGCCGAGTCCGAGGAGGAGGGCGGATCCGAGCGCGCGGGCGAAGCTGCCGCCGGACTCCCGGACGAAGCCCGTTCCGAGACGGACGCCCGCCCCGAGGCCGAGGCCGAGGTCACGGCCCGTTCCGGGGCAGGGGCGGAGGCCGGCCCCGCAGGTGCGGCCGGCGACGACGGCGAACCCGTCTCTGGGGACCGGGCAGACACCGGACCCGCGCCCGAGGCCGGCCCCGTGGTCGAAGCCGCGTCCGACGAGACGATGCTCATCGCCCTGCCCAAGCAGAAGCCCGCCGAGGCGGATGCCCCGCGGAAGACGCCCACCTGGGCTCGGGAGGTGGAGCCGGACCCCGAGCGGACGAGCCAGTTCGTCGCGCTCAAGGACGTCGACCTGCCCGCGCCCGTCGCGCCGCGGGCTCAGCCGCAGTCCCCCGGTGACCAGGTGGCCCGGCAGGCCCCCGCCGTACCGCTGCCTCCGCTCGATCTGCTGGCCGAGCTCACCAACACCCCGCCGCCGGCGGAGACCCCGCGCCGGACCGCGGTGCGCCGCGTCAAGATATGGACGCCGATCCTGCTCGTCCTCGTGGGCGCCGGCGCCGGCGCGCAGCTGATGCGCCCCCTGCCCGCCCCGCAGCTCGTCGCCGCCGAGACCGACCGCACCATCGACGGTCAGTTCTCCGTCCCGTGGCCCGCCAAGGGCCAGGGCGCCGTCCGCATCTCCGGCTCCGGCGACATCGGCACCTTCGGTGAGCAGAAGCCCGTCCCGACGGCCAGCGTCGCCAAGGTGATGACGGCCTACGTGATCCTCAAGGGCCACCCGCTGCGCAAGTCCGACCCGGGACCGGACATCACGATCGACGCGAAGACCGTGGCGGACGGCAAATCCGACAACGAGTCCCGCGTCGAGGGTCTCACCGCCGGGCAGAAGTTCAGCCAGCAGGACGTGCTCAAGATGCTCATGATCCCCTCGGGCAACAACGCCGCCCGCCTGCTGGCGCGCTGGGACACCGGTACCGACTCCGAGGCCGCGTTCGTCGCGAAGATGAACGCCGCGGCCAAGGAGCTCGGGATGACGAACACCACGTACACGGACCCCAGCGGTCTGGACTCGGGCACCGTCAGCACCGCCGTCGATCAGTTGAAGCTCGCCGAAGCCGTCATGAAGGACGAGGTGTTCCGGTCGATCGTCGCGCTCCCGAACGCCTCCATCAAGGGGGTGTCCACGCGGCTCGAGAACAACAACACCCTGCTCAGCTCCACCATCCGGGGGATCAAGACCGGTTCCAGCACGCCCGCCGGCGGGGCCTTGATGTGGGCGGCGTACAAGTCGGTCGACGGCAAGGACCAGTTGATCCTCGGCACGTTGATGGACCAGCACGTGGACGGGCCGGACGAGAACGGCGCGAACAGCCTGAAGCTGGTGCTGGCGAACAGCAAGACGATCATCGAGGGGGTGCGGACGGCGCTCGCGTCGGCTCCGGTGATCCGCAAGGGCGACGTCGTGGGTCATGTGGACGACGGACTCGGCGGCCGTACGCCGCTGGTGGCCACCAAAGACCTGAACGTGATCGGCGTCCCGGGCCAGCAGCTGAAGCTGTCCCTCAAGGCTGGTGCCGATGCCGGTGCGGGCGCCGGACCGCTGCCGCACAGCGCGAAGGCCGGTTCCGAGGTGGCCGTGCTGACGGTGGGTAGCGGTGAGGGGGCCCGGAGCGTGCCGGTCGCGGTCAAGGGGGCCCTGGTCGAGCCCAGCTTCGGCACCCGGCTCACCCGCGGTCGCTGACCGGCCGACCTGCTGGCCGGGCGACCGGCAGCATCGCCGGCCCCGGCAGAGGTGGGTGGGCCGCGCCCGCGGGCGCGGCCCACCCGTTCCTCAGGCGCCCGGCGGGATCCTGGACGGGCGGCCCGTGCCGCGCGTGAGGGAGTACCCGAAGACGCCCGCGAGGGCGGCGAGCACGCCGCCCGCCGCGGTCCAGATCCAGCGGTCCGACCACCAGCCGCCGGACCAGCCGTCCTCCGGCTCGCGCAGGGTCGCGGTCACGGTGCCGGCGACCAGCGGGGTGGAGAGGGCGCCGTCCACCGCGTGGACGCCGCCGGTCTCCTTCACCTCGGCCTCGACGGCCGCGCGCACCGGCAGGCCCTTGTCCTCGTCCGGCAGGTCGACGACCGTCAGGCGTACGTAGTAGCTACCGGGCAGCGGGTCGTTGGCCCACGGCTCGGCGCCGGCGCGCACGGTGCGCAGGGTGCAGGACAGTTCGACCGTGGCGGCTTCCTTCGCCGCGGCCGCGGTCTGCGTGCCGTAGGTGCAGGCCTGTCGGCGGCGCAGTCCGTCGTACACGTCGAGCTGCCAGGTCGAGGAACCGTGCCGGGTCGCCGGCTCGGGCAGGGTGACGGCGGCCTTCACCGTGGCGCGCTGCTGCGCGTCGATCGGCACCACCCAGTAGAGGTAGTCGCCGCTCGACGCGCCGGCCGTGGCCTTCTGACCCGGGCGGAAGGCCGCTGCGGTACGGAAGCTGGTGCCGGCCTCAGTCGGGGCGGATTCGGCCTTGGCCCCGCCCCCGCCCGGACTCGCGCTCGCGCTGGCGCTCGGCGAGGGCGTGTCCGCGACGGCCGTGCCCACGGCCGTGCCCGCCACCGTGAGGGCGGCGGCCGCGGCCAGCAGGGACGCGGTCAGTGTGCCTACTCTACGCATCAGTTGGTCCTCCAGACGGAGATGCGCCAGCGGGAGATCCATCCCCACACCAGACCGGCCAGCAGCCCGGCGAGCGCCAGCACGGCCAGCAGCCACCAGCCCCGTCCGAGACCGAACGCGGCGACGTCGGAGGCCCCGTCGGGCCCGTCCACCAGGTCGATGGTCAGCTCGACGGGCATGCCCGGGGTCGTCTTGACGGAGGCGGCAGCGGAGAAGGAGTTGCTGACCTGGAGGCAGACGGTCTCCGGCACGGGCTTGGCGTCCGAGTCCAGGCCGTCGATCTCGGCCTTCGGGTAGCGCAGGCCGGTCGAGAGGACGTCGGTACGCCCGTTGCCCGCTTCCGAACCGCGCACGATCTCGCGCCCGTGGACGGTGGTGGCGCGCAGCAACACGCCGTAGTCGTTATTGACGGCGCGGTCGGCACCGATGCTGACCGAGGCGCGCAGCTCCTGCCCCGGGAGGACGTCGACCCGGTACCAGCGGTGTTCACCGAAGGTCTCGCGGTCGCTGTACAGGCCGGCCTTCAGCTGCGGGGCGCCCTCGCACTGCTTCGTGCCCTCGGTCGCCACCGGGTTGACGACCGGGTCCGCGGCCCGGTCGACGAGTTGTTTCACCCTGTTGGAGAGGTCCGCCTTGTGCTGCACCGAGGTGTAGGTACCGCCGGTGGCCTCGGCGATGCAGGTCAGCTGGGCCCGGGTCTTGGCGTCCGGGACCAGTCCGAGGGTGTCGATGACCAGGTGGATGCCCTTGGCGGCGATCTCGCGCGCCACTTCGCACGGGTCGAGCGGGGCGCAGGTGTCCTCGCCGTCCGTGATGAGCACGATCCGCTTGGAGCCGTTGCCGCCCTCCAGGTCCTGGGCCGCGCCGAGCAGGGCCGGTCCGATCGGCGTCCAGCCGGTGGGGGCGAGGGTCGCCACCGCGGTCTTGGCCTCGGTCCGGTCGAGGGGGCCGACCGCGTAGAGCTGCTTGGTGTCCTTGCATCCCGTGGCACGGTCGTCGCCCGGGTAGTCGGCCCCCAGGGTCCGTATGCCGAGGCGCACCTCGGCCGGGACCGCGTCGATGACCTCGTTGAAGGCCTGCTTGGCCGCGGCCATGCGGGACTGTCCGTCGATGTCGTTGGCCCGCATGGAGCCGCTCACGTCGAGGACGAGGTCGACCTTGGGGGGTTCCTTCGCCGTCGGTTCGTCGGCGGCGGTGGCGCTCGCCGGGAAGAGCCCGACGGCCAGGGCGGCGAGCAGGCCGCACGCCCCGACCGCAAGCCGTTTTCTTGTGATCATCGCCGGATCGTATTGAGGATCGTCCGGCAATCCAAAACGGGCTCCCGGCCGGGGCATTCCGGGTGTCCGTGCGGTGTACGCGGCCCTGCGCGGCCCTGCGCGACCGTCCGCGGGATGGTGGGCGGGGGCGGGCCGGCGGATATCCAGGTGCAGGGTGCGCGGGGCCCGATCTACGCTCCGGGGATGAGTGCCACCCGTACCTTCCGTATCACCGTCCGCGGCTCGTTCGACGGTCTGACCGACGACCAGAGGGCCGAGCTGCTCGCGGCCGCGCCCGAGCACGACATGCTGCGCGCGGAGTTCACCGCAGAGGGTCACCTCACGTACGACCTCGCGGCCCGTCCCTTCTTCACCTTCCGCTTCGTGGACACGGGTGAGGCCGAGGAGGACATCCTCGACGCGACGGCCCGGGCGGAGCTGGCGGCGGAGGGCTGGCTGGCCGATCGGGGGTACGGCTTCAAGCAGCTGAGGTCGCAGGCCCAGGACATGTCGCTGGCTCCGCTGGGCAAGCGACAGCGTCGCGAGGCCGCCCGGGCCGACGCCTAGTGGTGCTGCGTCATGTGCTGTCGTAGGGCTGCGGCGGGGTGGGGGGCAGCGAAGTAGAACGGTGCCACCGTCCGGAAACCGAAGCGGCGCACCACCACCGTCGTCCGACGGGACGGGCGAGAGCCGCTCGGACCAGGCAGCGCGATCAGCCAGCTCATGGCGGAGCGCGACGTGGTCGCCCCGGCCGCCGGCGTACACCGGCCCGAACGAGGGCGGTTCACCTCCGCTTCGGGTCCGGAGCGGAAACAGGTGGGTCAAGGAAACTGCGCTGTGGCCCGGACCGTTGGACAGGCATGGAGCTGAACGAGCGAGCGGGACATCAGGGGACCGGGCCCGGGGTGATCACCCCCGACGGCTGCGCGGTCGAGTTGTACTCGCGGCTGCCGGTCGGGGCCGAGCCGGACATCGTCTCCGGTGCCGTGCCGCCGGGTGCGCACATCCTGGAACTGGGTTGTGGTGTGGGGCGCGTGACCCACCCGCTCCTGGAACGGGGCTTCGTGGTGACTGCTGTGGACGAGTCCCAGGAGATGCTCGATCGCATTCGCGGAGCACGTGCGATACGCAGTGCGATCGAGGACCTCGACCTGGGCGAGACGTTCGACGTGGTGATGCTTGCGTCGTTCCTCGTGCACGCCGGGGACGTCGAAGTGCGCCGAGCGCTGCTGCGTAGCTGCGTCCGCCACCTCGCGGTGGGCGGCTGCGTGCTGATCCAACGGGAGGGTGAGGACTGGCACACGAACCTGCCGCGTGAGCGTGTCGACCCCAGCGGTTTCAAGGTGCGGATCGTGTCGGCGGAGCCGACTGGTGACGGGGCGAACTCGGTGCATGCAGAGTATGAGTTCCCGGACGCCGCATGGACCCAGACGTTCGTGTCCCGGCCGCTGACCAAGGCGCAGTTCGAGGAGGCTCTCGCAGAGGTGGGCCTGCAGGTGGATGCGTACCTCACGGAGGACGGGACATGGGCGCGGTCGAGTCTCGCGGCCTAGTAGTGCTGTGTTGGCTGATGTCGTGGGGCAGGTGTCGGTCCAGCTGGCGCGATCGGCCAGACCAGCGGAGTCGTCCCGTCGGCCGCCGGTTTCGGACGGCGGCCGACGAGGCAGACCCGACGAAGGCCCACGAGGCGGACCCGAAGAACCACGAAGGCGAACTCATCTCCGCCTCGGAGCCTTCATGCCAGGCCAGCGCCCTACAGCCAGCGGGTGCTCGCGCAGGAAGCGTGGCCTTGCCCAACGTGCCGGAGTACTGGTGGTCCACCCCGGGCGAAGCAGAACGAGGCAGCTTGTCCAGGGGCGGCAGGGGAGACGATCATTCGGTCATGAGACCCGAAGTGCAGACGTTCGTCGCTGACGGACCGCTACCCGACTGGGACGCGAGCGAGGAAGAGATCCACCGGCGCGACCACCAGCTGGCGGTGATTTCCCGCCCCGTCACGTCCGAAGAGGCGGCCGCCCTGGCCACCTGCTTCGGCCCCGACGACTGCTACGGCGTCGCCTGGACGCTCGTGCACCTGATCGAGACGGCTCCCGGACCGGTGCCAGAGTGGGAGGATCCGGGTCCGGAAGCCGGAGACTGGGCCGAGGTCCTGCGGGCGCGATGGGGCAGCGGCTTGACGGCTTAACTGCATGAGGTGTCTCTTTACCTGGTCGTCCCGCCGGCCGCCGGTGAACCAGAGGGTCGGGTCAGGCGGGGCTCCGGCTGTCGTCGCTGGGGCTCAGCGGCAGAGGGTCGGCGAGGTAGTGCTGGATGGTGGGGGCGATGAGGTCGGCGACGGAGGAGGCAGGGAGGGTGGCGATGGTGCCGACCTGCCAGATGTAGCGGTTCATGACCATGCCGACGATCTGGGTGGAGATGAGGCTGGCCCGCAGGTTGCGTTCGGTGTCGGGCAAGCTGTGGGAGACGACGGCCAGGACGAGTTCGGAGAACAGCTGCCGCAGGCGTTGCATGGCGGCGGGTTCCTGGGCGGCGGTGAGGATGATGGAGCGCAGGACCTCGGCGGAGACGGGGTCCTCCCACAGTTTCAGGGCGGCCTGCACGAAGGCGTGCCCCCGGCGTTCCACGGGTTGTTCGGCGGCGGCGGCCACGTTCGCACCGAACGCCTCAGGAGGTCGCATCACCTCTTCCAACAGTCCGATCTTGGTGCGGAAGTAGTAGTTCACCAGGCCGGGGTCGACGCCGGCATCCTGGGCGACCGACCGGAGTGAGGTCGCGGCGTAGCCGCGCGTGGCGAAGGATCTGCGGGCGACGGCGACGATCTTGTCCGCCTGCACTCCGCGTTCGCCCCGAGGGCCTCGACCAGTCACACCGCATCACCTTCCGCAACGCTCACAGGAGGGGCTTCCCCTCGGCGAGAGTTTCAGCATACGTTGAAATTAATTTCCATATGTGAGGAAATTACGAAGGCGCCCTCTGGGGCGAGACCCCTGTGACCGTCTTCGGCAGCCTGACCGACGACCCCGAACGCAAGGTTCAGCCCCAAAAGCGCCGCAATCACCGCGTTCCGCACCGCACCCACTCCGCCCACGACCCATGGACCCGCAGAAGCCGTCCCGACCCCTCGCCGTGTCCGCGTGCGAGAGCACCACTTCGACCCCGGACAGGAAGTCCCACCCCCGTGAACCGCACACCCGACGTCGTCACCCTCGCTTCCCTCGACACCCATCGCCTGATCGTCACCCTCCCGAACCAGGGCCCTGCCGACGTACGTTCAAACCTCCCGCGCGCCACCGTCGCCGCCGTGCTGCGCCGCCTCGCCAACGAGCTCGACGCCGAGCAGCTCCTCCCCGCCTTGCCCGGGGAAGCGTTCGCCACCCTCACCGGGCACCTCACCCGCCGCCACCGCCCCGCCGAGGCCGCCCGGCTCGCCGCCAGCGCCCTCGCCCATCACACCCGCGAACTCGCCAACATGCTGGCCGCCGCCCTCGACCGAGGTGTCCCCGCCGAAACCCCGTCGGCCGGCCGGCACCTGGTCTCGATGCTGCGCAGCCACGCCGTCCATCTCGACGGCCCGTCCCGTCCCCCCATCGACAACGTGCTCCACCTCGCAGCCGCCCGCCTGACCCGCCGCACGCAGCGATGACCAACGACACCGATGCCGGCCGCGCGCCGTCCCGGGCCGGCCGGTCGCTGGGCCGGGATCAGTTGGGCGGGCTCGCGGCGAAGACGGCCGCGAGGTGGGCGGCCAGTGGGCGCGGGGCGGGCGGAGAGAGCGGGAGCCGGGCGCCGAGGTATCCGTCGGGACGGATCACGAAGGCCGTGGGCTCCTCGGCCGCGTAGAGGCGGGCGAACTCTCCCCGGCTGTCGGTGTAGACCGGCAGCGTCGTCCCGTCGGCCTCGACGACGGCATGCGCGTCAGCGCCGGCGCCCGTGTCCGCCGCGAGCACCAGACAGACCTCCATCCGGCCGCCCGAGGACTCCCGGGCCGTCCGGACGAGTTCGTCGAGGCCCGACCCGGTTTCGGAGCCGGGCCCGAACCCGGCTCCGTAGAGCAGCAGTACGTGGTCCCGCTCGCGCAGGACGTCGTACAGGCGCAGCGGATAGGCGGCGGCGGGCCCGGTGAGGCCCGCGCAGTCGGGTGCCCGGTCGCCCGGCCGGGGGCCGCGGCCGTCGCCGGCCGGGGCCACGGTCGGGCTTCCCCGGTAGCCGACGAGGAGCTGGGCCTCGCGCATCATCACCGTCGCCGGGTCGTCGGGGTCGTTCTCCATTCCCTCGACGGCGTGCCGCACGGTGCGGCCGACGACTTCCTCGCCGACGGGCCGGCGCTCGGCGTCGTAGCCGGCGAGCAGACCGGGGTGGGCCGCGCCCGCGCAGGCCAGCGCGAGCTTCCACGCCAGGTTCCAGGCGTCCTGGATACCCGTGTTCATGCCCTGGGCGCCGGTCGGCGGGTGGATGTGGGCCGCGTCCCCGGCGACGAACACCCGACCGTCGCCGTAGCGGTCCACGATCCGGTGGCTGATGCGGAACACCGAGGTCCAGCGGATGTCGAAGGCGGTGGTCGGCTGTGGTGAGAGCCGGTCCAAGACGGCCTGAATGTCGGCCAGTTCGGGGCCCCGGCCGCTCTGCAGGCCGTGGGTGATGCCGTCGGAGCCGGCCGCGTCCTGCCCTGCGGTGGAGAGTTCGGGCGGCACCATCATCGACATCCGGTACCGGCCCCGGCCGGGCAGCGGGATGCAGACGAGCACGTCGTCGACCGCCCCGTCCTCGTCCAGGTGCATGGCGCGCAGGTTGTACCCGGGCGGTAGGTCCCAGTCGACGCGTACGTCGGCGAGCATGTACTCCTCGGCGAAGGCCCCGCCCTCGAAGGTGAGGCCGAGCCCTTTGCGGACGGTGCTGTGCGCGCCGTCGCAACCCACCAGGTACCGGGTCCGCAGCTCTTCCTCCGCCCCGGACGGGGTGTGCAGCCGGCAGGTCACCCCGTCCGCGTCCTGGGTGAACGACGCGAGTTCGGTGCCCCGTTCGACGGCCGTCCCGAAGCGACCCAGGAACTCGTCCAGGATGCGCTCGGTCTCGTACTGCGGCAGCGCCGCGAACCCGTAGGGCACTTCGGGCGGCACGGCGAGCTCGGTGCGGGCCTGCTCGACGCCGTTGACGTAGAGGAACTGCCCCCGCATCGGGACGGCCGCCTCCAGTGCGGCGCGGACCATCCCCATGCGGTCCCACACCTCCAGCGTGCGCGGCTGGATGCCGACGGCCTTCGCGAACGGCAGCCGGGCCGGCAGCCGGTCGACGATCCGGCACGTGACGCCCCGTCTGCGGAGCTCTGCGGCGGCGGTCAGCCCGACCGGGCCGGCGCCGACGACCAGGACGTCCGTTGCGTAGCTGTGCGCCACTGGCGCCTCCTGGCGTGCGGCCCCCGTAGGAGTGGATGCCCCTCCATGGTGGCCGCCCGCCAGGTGTCCGGCACCTTTACTCGATCACGAGGTCCACGTCGATGTTGCCGCGGGTGGCGCGGGAGTACGGGCAGACCTCGTGGGCCTGCTTGACCAGCAGGGCGCCCGTCTCGCCGGCCAGGGACTCCGGGAGCTCGACGCGCAGGGTGACGCCGAGGCCGAAGCCGGCGCCGTCCTTGCCGATCGAGACCTCCGCGGTGACCGAGGCCTCGCTGGTGTCCACCTTGGCCTGGCGGCCGACCAGGCCGAGCGCGCTCGCGAAGCAGGCGGCGTAGCCGGCGGCGAAGAGCTGCTCGGGGTTGGTGCCCTGACCGTTGCCGCCCAGCGCCGGGGGCATGGCGAGGGCGAGGTCGATCTGGCCGTCGGAGCTGACGGCGCGGCCCTCGCGGCCATTGGCGGTGGCGACAGCGGTGTAGAGCGCGTCCATGAGAGTTCCTCTCGCAGAAATGAACCGTGGCGGCGGCCGATGGTCGACCGCGCTCCACCAGTAGAGCACGCAATTCAGTTGCGCACAATTCAATGCCCTCCAAGTTCTGCCCGGGTACACTGGCCGACATGACCGAGCAGCCCACCGCGACCCACTCCGACCAGGACTTCCTGCGCCTGGACGGCCAGATCTGCTTCGCACTGAACGCGGCGAGCCGCGCCTTCGGCGGCCTCTACCGCGTCGTCCTCAAGGACCTGGGGCTCACCTATCCCCAGTACCTGGTGATGCTGGTGCTGTGGGAGCACGGCGAGATGCCGGTCAAGGAGATCGGGCAGCACCTACGGCTGGACTCCGGAACGCTGTCCCCGCTGCTCAAGCGGTTGGAGGCGGCCGGACTGGTCCGCCGCGAGCGCAGCACCGAGGACGAGCGGTCCGTGCACGCCCACCTGACCGAGGAGGGCGCCGCGCTGCGCGCCCGCGCGGTGGAAGTGCCCCGACGGATCGCGGCCGCGACCGGCTTCGAGCTCGCCGAGGTCCTCGACCTCCAGACCCGGCTGAACCGCCTCACCGCCGCCCTCGACGCCGCCGTGCCCCGGGAAGCCGGAGAGGCGTAGCGGCCCCCCGCACCCGACACTGGGTCGGGAGACGGGCGGCGGGGCGGCGGCGGGTAGGAGGTGCGCGATGGACCCGGTTGCGGCGCTGGACCGGATCGCCTTCCTGCTGGAGCGCGCGCAGGCGCCCACCTACCGGGTACGGGCCTTCCGGTCCGCCGCGGCCGCGATCACGCGGATGGGCGGGGACGAGGTGGCCGAGCGGGTCGCGGCCGGTTCCCTGGAGGCCGTGAAGGGCATCGGCCCCAAAACGGCCCAGGTCGTGCGTGAGGCCCTCGGCGGGACCGTGCCGGCGTACCTGCAGGCGCTGGAGGACGAGATCGCCGCGCTCCCCGAAGGGCCGCCGGCCACGCCCGCCGCCACCGCGCTGCGGGCGGCGCTGCGCGGGGACTGCCACGTGCACTCCGACTGGTCCGACGGCGGCAGTCCGATCGAGGCGATGGGGCGGGCGGCGGCCGCACTGGGCCATGACTGGGCCGTGCTGACCGACCACTCGCCGCGCCTGACCGTCGCCCGCGGGCTCTCCCCGGAGCGGCTGCGCGAGCAGCTGCGGGTGGTGGCCGAGCTCAACGCCACCTGGGCGCCCTTCCGGCTGCTCACCGGAATCGAGTGCGACATCCTCGACGACGGGGCGCTGGACCAGGAGCCGGAGCTGCTGGACCGGCTCGACCTGGTCGTCGGCTCGGTGCACTCGAAGCTGCGGATGGACTCGCCGGCGATGACCCGGCGGCTGCTGGCGGCCGTGCGCAACCCGCTGATGGACGTCCTGGGGCACTGCACGGGGCGGCTGGTCACCGGCCGGACCCGGCCTGAGTCCCGGTTCGACGCCGAGGCGGTCTTCGCGGCCTGCGCACAGAGCGGTACCGCCGTGGAGATCAACAGCCGGCCCGAACGACTGGACCCGCCCCGGCGGCTGCTGCGCCTCGCCGTGGCTGCCGGCACCTTCTTCGCGATCGACACGGACGCGCACGCCCCGGGCCAGCTGGACTGGCAGGTCGTCGGCTGCGAAAGGGCCGTGGAGTGCGAGGTACCGGCCGGGCGCGTCATCAACACCTGGCCGGCGGACGCGCTCCTGGCCTGGACCCGCACCCGGGAGGTGCCCTGAAGGACGTCCACCGGTGCTCAGCGCGCGCCGGGGGTGATCAGGCCCGTCTCGTACGCGGCGATCACTGCCTGAGCACGGTCGCGCAGGCGGAGTTTGGACAGGACCCGGGCCACGTGCGTCTT
Organism: Streptomyces sp. NPDC091682; assembly: GCF_044756625.1. Classification (NCBI taxonomy): domain Bacteria; kingdom Bacillati; phylum Actinomycetota; class Actinomycetes; order Kitasatosporales; family Streptomycetaceae; genus Streptomyces; species Streptomyces sp. NPDC091682. The sequence goes on from NZ_JBIVTH010000008.1 coordinate 188,552, forward strand.
GACGGTGGCCTCGCTCAGCCGGAAGCGGGCGGCCAGTTCCGCGTTGCTGAGGCCGCGGGCCAGGGCCTCGAGGATCTCCAGCTCGCGCGGGGTCAGCGTGCCGAGGTCGCGGTGCAAGGATGTCGTGCGCTCCCCGGCCGTGGCGAACCGCTCCACCAGTCGCCGGGTGATCGTCGGGGCGAGCAGCGCGTCCCCCGAGCGGACCAGGCGGACCGCGGCCGTCAGATGTTCGGGAGTGACGTCCTTCAGCAGGAAGCCGCTCGCGCCCGCGCTCAGGGCCGCGTACACGTACCGGTCCAGGTCGTAGGTGGTGAGGATGACGATCCGGGGCGCGGTCCCCTCGTCGGCGAGGATGCGGCGGGTCGCCTCCAGGCCGTCGGTGCCGGGCATGCGGATGTCCATCAGGACGACGTCGGGCCGGGTGCGGCGCACCGCGGCGACCGCCTGCTCCCCGTCGGCCGCGTCGGCGACCACATCGATGCCGTCCGCCGTGAGGATCATGCGGAATCCGGTGCGTACCAGGGCCTGGTCGTCGACGATCACCACACGGGGTACCACCGGGGCCGCCTCGGTCATGTCTCCTCCACGGGGATCACGGCGCGGAGCCGGTATCCGCCGCGGGGGTCGTTGCCCGCTCGCAGCGTACCGCCGTACACGGCGAGCCGTTCGCGCAGTCCCACCAGGCCCCGGCCGCCGCCCGGTGCCACCGGGGTACGCGGCGTCCCGCCGGTGTCGGCCACCTCGACCCGCAGTTCGCCGGGCGCGTACTCCACCGTCACCGACACGCGCGCCCCGGCCGCGTGCCGGACCGCGTTGGTCAGGCCTTCCTGCACGACCCGGTAGGCGGCGAGGTCCACACCCGGGGCCAGGCCGGGCCGGCCGCCGCGGACCGCCAGGTCGACGGGGACGCCGGAATCCCTTACCCGGCCGGCCAGTTCCTCCAACCGGTCCAGGCCGGGCTGCGGGGCCAGGCCAAGATCGCGCGCCGGGTCCGAGGCGCCTGCGCCGTCGTCTCCGCCACCGTCGCAGCCACCGTCGGACATCGTCAGCAGCCCCATCACGTGGCGCAGTTCCGACATCGCCGTACGTCCTGCCGCCTCGACCGCCCGCATCGCCTCGCGGGCCTGGTCGGGCGAGGCGTCGAGCACCTTGCGCGCCGCGCCCGCCTGGATCGTCATCATGCTCACGTTGTGGGTCACCACGTCGTGCAGTTCCCGCGCGATGCGGGCGCGTTCCCGCTCCACCGCCCGCCGCAGCTGATCGTGCTGCCCCTCGCGCAGGGTGCGCAGGCGTTCGCGCCAGCGGTGGATGCCGTGTGCGGCGAACCCGGCTGGCAGGAGCACGAGTACGGGTACCACTCCCCCGTCCACCTTCGGGATCAGGGGGAAGGCGGCAGTGAGGACCATCCCTGCGAGGACCGACAGCACGGCCGAGATCCGGTGGGGGCTGTGCATCGCGGCGCTGTACGCCGCGACCAACCCGGAGGCGAAGACGACCGTCGTCGCGTCCTGTGCCACGTGCCCCTGGTGGAAGAGCACCGTCGCGCCCATGACGGCCCAGTAGACCGTCAGCGGGAACCGGCGGCGCAGCAGCAGCGGCGCCGCGGTGAGCACGGCCGCCAACAGCTCCCACGGCTCCACCGGCGGCAGGTCGTGCTGCAGGAGGGGCACGAGCTGCGCCGGGTCCGGCACTTCGCCCATGCGTACGGGCGGCGGGGGCGGCGGCAGCGGGATCCCGGAGCTGCCGGGCGGCGGTTCCGCGATGTCGACGTACGAGCGGTTCATGTCGCCGGCGACCGTGGCGACGGCCAGCGCGAGCGCGAGGAGCGCGTCGACGGCCCAGGCCATGCGCGACGGGCGCGGCCGGAGCCAGTCGGCCCGGGCCGCGCCGGCCCGGCGAACGGCTGCTTCGATCATCGGGCCAGTCTGCCAAGGGGCCGCTCCCCGCGGGTCCGTCCAGGGGTGGAGGGCCACCGCCGACGGGCGTACGTCGCTGGGATGATCCGCCGCCAGGTCCTCCCGGCACGGTACGGACGTTCCGCACTGCTGCCGACGTGCTGATCCGCGTCGTCTCCGTAGCGTCGTGGCGTACCCGACACCCCGTCAGACGGAGGAACCATGATCGACCGGACCGCCGACCCGCTCATCGACCTGTGCGAGGTGACCAAGAGCTACGAGGAGGGCCCGCCCGCCCTCACCGGGGTCAGCCTCCAGGTGCACCCCGGTGAGGCCCTCGCCGTCCTCGGCCCCTCCGGCAGCGGCAAGTCCACGCTGCTCAACCTGATCGCCGGCCTCGACCGGCCCACCTCGGGCGGTGTCACCGTCGACGGGGTGCGCGTCGACACGCTGAGCGAGACGGCCTCCGCACGGCACCGGCGCGCCCGGATCGGCATGGTCTTCCAGTTCTTCAACCTCCTCGACGACCTCACCGTCGCCGACAACGTGCTCCTCCCCGCCCAGTTGGCCGGGGTGCCCCGTGCCCGGGCGGCTCACCGCGCCGCCGAGCTCCTCGCGCGCCTGGGCATCGAGCGGCACGCCCGCGCGTACCCGGGCCGTCTCTCCGGCGGCGAGCGGCAACGCGTCGCCGTGGCGAGGGCGTTGATGAACCGGCCGCCGCTGCTGCTCGCGGACGAGCCCACGGGCGCGTTGGACAGTGCCTCGGGCGCCGACGTACGGGAGCTGCTGCGCGGCCTGAACGCCGACGGGCAGACGATCGTCCTGGTCACGCACGACCTGGCGCTCGCCGGGTCCTGCGCGACGCGGACGATCGAGGTCGTCGACGGCCGGATCGCGCGCGACGTCGGCCGGGCGGTGACCCGGTGAGGCCGGGCCGTGCCCAGGGGCGGCCCGGCGGACTCGGGCGGGTGGTCCGGGCCGGCCTCGGCCGACGCCGCCTGCAGACCGCCGTGATGGCCCTGACCACGCTGATCGCGGTGGCGGCCGCGCTCCAGGCGCTCGGATTGCTCGTCAGCTCCCGCGGGCCCTTCGACCGGGCCTTCGAAGGCCAGCACGGAGCGCACCTCACGGTCCGGTTCGCCGGGTCCGAGGTCGGCGGGAGGCCGCCACGACTCGCGGACAGCGCCCGCGCGGCGCGAGTGGCCGACGCGGCGGGTCCGTACCCCCTCGCGTCGGTCCGCCTGTGGCCCGTACGGGAGACCCCGCCCGGCTACACCCCGCCGCCCTCGACCCTGGTGGGGCGCGCCGCCCCCGACGGCCCGGTCGACCGGGTCGCCCTGGTCGACGGCCGGTGGGCCACCGCCCCCGGTGAGATCGTGCTGGAGCGGGCGACGCTGCCCCCGGGGATCAGGCCGGGCGCACGCGTACGGGCCGAGCAGATCGAGCTCACCGTCGTCGGGATCGCCTCGTCGGCGGGGCGCAGCGCCGATGCCTGGGTGGTGCCGGAGCAGGTGGCCGGGCTGACGGCGGCCGGACCCGATGTCCAGATGCTCTACCGGCTCACCGCGGCCGGCACCGCCGAGGACGTACGCGCCGGGCAGGAGGCGATCACCGCGGCCGTACCGGGCGCCGCCCTCACCGGAGCCCGGTCGTACCTCGACGTGCGCCAGGTCGCCCAGCAGAACACCGCCGCGTTCATTCCCTTCCTGACGGTCTTCGCCCTCCTCGGCCTGGCCATGTCCGTCCTGGTGATCGGCACCGTGGTGAGCGGGACCGTCGTCGCCGGGACCCGCCGGATCGGGATCCTCAAGTCCCTCGGGTTCACTCCGCTGCAGGTGGGCCGCGCCTACCTGGCGCAGGCCCTGCTGCCCGCATCGGCCGGGGCGCTGCTCGGCGCCCTCCTCGGCAACGCGCTCGCCGTACCGGTGATGGCGCAGGTCGCGCAGGCGTACGGAACGGCAGCGGTGTTGGTCCCCGTGTGGGTGGACGTGCTGGTGCCCGCCGCGGCACTGGCGGTGGTCGCGGCGACCGCGTTCGTACCGGCGCTGCGCGCGGCACGGATGCCCGCCGCCCTGGTGATCGGCCGCGCTGCGGGGGGCACCGGAGCCCGGCGGGGCCTGCGGGCGCGGCGCGCCCTCGGACGGCTGCCGCTGCCGCGTTCGGTCATCCTCGGGCTCGCGGGGCCGCTCGCCCGGCCGGCCCGTTCGGCGGCGACGGCCTCGGCGGTGGCGTTCGGGGCCCTCGCGGTGACGCTCGCCGTCGGTCTGGGGAGCACCCTGGTGGCCGTGCAGACCGGCGGTGACCCGGACCGTTCCGGCACCGTCACGGTGCGCACCGTACTCCCGCCGGAGGATGGTCCCGGCGCCCCGGCAGCCGTGCGCCCGGCCGATCCGGACGCTGTCGCACGGGTCCTGGAGGGGCATGCCGGCACCCGGTCCTTCCGGCGGACCGCCCGTACCGAGGTGGACGTGGCGGGGCTGACGGGCGGCGCGCCGCTCGTGGCGTACGAGGGGGAGGACACGGGCGCCGGTACGACGATGACCTCGGGCCGCTGGTTCGCCGCGCCGGGCGAGGCCGTCGTCGCCGGGCGGTTCCTGCGTGCCAGCGGGCTGCGCGTCGGGGACGGCCTCGTCGTCTCCGAACAGGGGCGTTCGGCGCGCCTGACGATCGTCGGCGAGGTCTTCGACCTGGGCGACGACGGGATGACGCTGCGCACCGCCGGGCAGTCCGTCGCGGCGCTGGAGTCCCCCTACCTGCCCGCCGTCTTCGGGGTCGAGCTGACGGCGGGGACCGACCGGGACCGCTACCTCGCGGAGCTGAACGGGATCCTGGAGCCGCTGGGCGCGCGGGCCTCGGCCACCGAGGGCCCGTCGTCGAGCGTCCTCTCCGCGATGCGGGGGCTGATCGCGGTGCTCACCCTGATGCTCGTCGCCGTGGCCGGTCTCGGCGTCCTCAACACGGTCGTCCTGGACACCCGTGACCGGGTCCGCGACCAGGGGATCCTCAAGGCGCTCGGGATGACTCCCCGGCAGACCGTGGTCCAGGTCCTGACGGGCGTGGCCGTGATCGGCCTGGCCGCGGGGGCGGTCGGGGCGCCGTTGGGCGCCGCCCTGCACCGCGCCGTGATGCCGGCGATGGGCCGGGCGGCGGGGTTCGCGATCCCGCAGGCGTTCATCGACGTGCACGGTGGGGCGCTGCCCGTCCTGATGGCCCTCGCCGGTGTGCCGATCGCCGTGGCCGGCGCCCTGGCGCCCGCGTTCTGGGCGGCGCGCACCCGTACGGCGCGGGCCCTGCGCGCGGAGTGAACCGGAGCGCGCGGCCCGCCCCGCCCCGGTGGCTCACGGGCGGAGTTCGACGACCAGCAGGATCACGTCGGCTCCGGCCACCGCCATCGTGGCGAGGAACGGGAGCCTTCCGGCGGGCCGGCGGGCCGCGAGGAGCAGCGCCGTCGCGGTCGCGGCGAGCAGCGTCCAGCCGTACGCCGTCACCCGCCCCGGTGGTCCGACGACCAGGGCGGTGGTCGAGCCGAGGACGAGCAGCCCGGCGAGCGCGGCCGAGACCCGTAGGCCCAACCGCTGCGGCAGCCCCGCCACTCCGGTGGCCAGGTCGTCCTCGATGTCCGGCAGCACGTTGGCGAAGTGCGCGCCCGCGCCGAGGAGGGCCGCGGCGACCGTGAGCCAGGGCGGCGGCCAGGGGGCGCCGGGCAGGCCCAGGGTGACGAAGGCGGGCAGCAGGCCGAAGGCCAGGGCGTACGGGACGAAGGAGGCGGCCGTGCTCTTGAGCCGGAGGTTGTAGGCCCAGGCGGCCGCTACGCCGACGAGGTGCGCGGCGCCGGCGGGCAGCCCGCAGGCCAGGGACAGCGGGACGCAGAGCAGTAGCGCCACGGCCGCGGCCCGGGTCACGGCCGCGGCCGGCACCGTACCGGCGACGAGCGGTTTGTCCCGTCGGCCCGTGGCCAGGTCGCGCCGCAGGTCGGCCCGGTCGTTGCACCAGCCCACCGAGAGCTGTCCGGCGGCCACCGCGCCCACGGTGGCGGCCGCCCGCGCCGGGCCGTGCCCCGCGGCGGCCGTCAGGGCGGCGGCGAAGAGGGTCACGGCGGCCGCGGGCAGCGGGTGGCAGGCGGCGGCCAGGCCGCGTACGGGGCCGGGGCCCGGGCCGGGCGCTGCGCTCCTGGTGACTTCGGTGTTCTCGCGGGTCTGCGTGGTTCGCGCGGGCACGGCGACACGCTACGCGGCGCCGCGCCCGGTTCACCTGATTCATAGCGATGTGTCAGTTGTTTTCTATGGTGAACGAATGACACGTGTTCTGGCAGTGCGCAGCGTGTTCCCGCCCCATCACCATCCACAGTCCGAGATCACGGAGGCGCTCGCCCGCTTCCTGCCGCCGGGTTCCGACACCGCCCTGCTGCGCCGCGTCCACGGCTCGGTGCGCGTGGAGGGCCGACATCTCGCGCTGCCCCTGGAGCGGTACGGTCCGGGGAACGACTTCGGCGCGACGAACGCCCTCTTCATCGAGACGGCCCTGGAGCTCGGCACCCGGGCCCTCGAACTCGCCCTCTCCGACGCCGGTCTGGCGGCCCGGAAGGTCGATCTGGTCATGTCGACCACGGTGACCGGGCTCGCGACGCCCTCGCTGGAGGCCCGACTCGCCACCCGTGCGGGCCTGCGTCCCGACGTGCGGCGGGTGCCGCTCTTCGGCCTCGGCTGCGCGGCCGGCGCCGCCGGAGTGGGCCATGTCCACGACCATCTGACGGGGCGTACCGGCCACGCCGCCGTCCTGCTGTCCACCGAGCTCTGCTCGCTCACCCTGCAGTCCACCGACGCCTCGATGGCGAACCTGGTGGCCGGCGGACTGTTCGGCGACGGCGCGGGCGCCCTGGTGGCGGTGGGCCGCGACCACCCCCTGTACGCCACCGGCGCCGGACCCGAGGTGGTGGCCGCCCGCAGCCGCCTGTACCCGGGCACCGAGCACCTCCTCGGCTGGGACATCGGCCACTGGGGGATGCGCATGGTGCTGGGCCGCGAACTCCCGGACCTCGTCCGGCTCCACGTGGCCGAGGAGGTCGAGTCCTTCCTCGCCGCGCACGACCTCAAGACCGCGGACGTCGACGCGTGGATCTGCCATCCCGGCGGCCCGAAGATCCTCGACACGCTCTCGGACGCCCTCGCGCTGCCGGAGTCGGCCTTCGCCGCGAGCCGGCGCTCGCTCGCGGCCGTGGGCAACCTCTCCTCCGCCTCGGTCCTGCACATCCTGGACGGCGTCCAGAGCGCAGGACCGCCCCCGCCCGGATCGGTCGGGCTGATGCTCGCCTTCGGTCCGGGCTTCGCCTCCGAACTCGTCCTCCTGCGCTGGTGAGCCCGATGAATCCGATCCCCGCCCTGACCACCTCCGCCTCCACCTCCACCTCCCTGATCCCGTACCTGCTGCTGATCGGGCTCGTCGCGGCCGAACGGCTCGCCGAGCTGATCACGACCCGCCGCCACACCGCGTGGAGCCTGGCCCGCGGCGGCCGCGAATACGGTCGCGGCCACTACCCGGCCATGGTCGCCCTGCACACCGCGCTACTCGTGGGCTGCGTGGTGGAACCCTGGCTGGCCGGGCGGCCGTTCGTCCCGCTGCTGGGCTGGTCGGCCCTCGCCGTCGCCGTGGCCGCCCAGGGCCTTCGCTGGTGGTGCATCGCCACCCTCGGCAAGCGCTGGAACACCCGGGTGCTGGTCGTTCCCGGGCTGCCGCTGGTGGAGGCGGGACCGTACCGGCTGCTGCGCCACCCCAACTACGTGGCCGTGGTCGCGGAAGGCGTCGCGCTGCCGCTGGTGCACTCCGCCTGGATGACGGCGCTCGGCTTCACCGTGCTCAATCTCGTGCTGCTGCGCGTACGGATCGGCTGCGAGGACGCCGCCCTGACCGACGGCGGCCGGCTCCGGGCGCCCGCCTCCGTCCACTCGGCCGGCGCCGCCTCGTGATCGACCTGCTGATCGCCGGCGGCGGCCCGGCGGGGCTGGCCACCGCCATCCACGGCGCGCTCGCCGGCCTCGAGGTCGTGGTCGTGGAGCCGAGGCCCACCCCCATCGACAAGGCCTGCGGGGAGGGCCTGATGCCGGGGGGCGTGCGCCACCTCCGAGGGCTGGGCGTCACCGTGACCGGGCAGCCGTTCCAGGGCATCCGCTACGTCGACGGGGTGAGCGGTCGCCGCGCCGAGGGGCTCTTCCGGTCCGGCCCGGGGCTCGGCGCCCGGCGCACGGAACTGCAGGCCGCGCTGGCCGAGCGCGCCGCGCAGCTCGGCGTACGGGTGCTCCCCGGGCGAATCGACCAGGTACGCCAGGACGTCCACCAGGTCGGCGCGGCCGGGCTCACCGCCCGCTACCTGGTCGCGGCCGACGGCCTGCACTCCCCCGTCCGGCGCGGGCTCGGGCTGTCGGCGCCGCCCGCCCCGCGCCGACCGGCACGTTACGGGCTGCGCCGCCACTACGCCGCCGCGCCGTGGAGCGACCTCGTCGAGGTGCATTGGTCGGCGCGGTGCGAGGCGTACGTCACCCCGCTGGCGCCCGACCGGATCGGCGTGGCCGTCCTGACCTCCGACCAGGCCCCGTTCGACGCGCAGTTGGCCCGTTTCCCGGTGCTGTCGGCGCGCCTGGCCGCGGCGGTGGGGACGCCGGTGCGCGGAGCCGGGCCGCTGCGCCAGGGAGCCCGCGTACGGGTGGCGGGGCGCGTGCTCTTCGTGGGGGACGCGGCCGGGTACGTGGACGCGCTGACCGGCGAAGGACTCACCCTGGCCGTGACGGCGGCGGGCGAGCTGGTGCGGTGCGTCCGGGCGGGGCGCCCGCAGGCCTACGAGCAGGCCTGGCGGGACCTGTCGCGCACCTACCGCACGCTCACCGCGTCCCTGCTGTGGGCCCGTCACCAGCCGCGGCTCGCGCCCCGGATCGTCCCGCTGGCCGCCCGGCTCCCCCGCGTGTTCACCCGGGCGGTGAACCTGCTCGCGTGACCGCGCTGGCCGCGCCGCACGGGGCGACGGCCACGAACGGAGCGGCACCCCGCGCACGGGGCGCGGGGTGCCGCTCCGGTGGAGCCCGCGGCCGGTCGGTCAGGCCGGGGGCTCCCGGCGGTTGCGCAGGGCGAGGCCGGCGAGGACCGCACCGATCGCCGCGCACAGCACGACGGTGGCACCGGCCCAGGCCGGGGTGCCGCCCACCGAGCCCGCCAGCGGGTCGTAGCGCAGCGACCCGCCCAGCACGTGCAGGGCGACCACGCCGAGGGCGGTGGCCGCGCCCGCCCGCCACACGGCCCGGGTGTCCCGGAGCGCCACCAGGGCGCCGCTCACTAGGCAGAGGACGGTGACGACGAGGGGCAGGTAGTCGACGGGGGCCGCGAACTGCAGGGCCGTCAGGTCGATCGGCAGGTGCAGGGCTCCGCTGCCCAACAGGGCGATCGCCACGGGCCAGCGCAGGACGCGCCGCAGCGCCCGGTCCCGGGACGCGGCGCGCGGGGCCGCGGGAGCTGCGCGCGGGGTCACGCGACCGGCGCGCCGGGGCGGCTCCTGGTACGGGCCGTCGTACGGCTCCGGGTACCGCGACTCGAACGGCTCCTCGCGCCCCTCCTCATAGGACTCCGCGGAGTGCTTCGCAGAGCGCGTTGAGGAGTGCTGCGTGGAGTGCTGCGTGGAGTGCTGCGTGGAGGGCTCCGTGGAGGGCTCCGTGTGCGATCCGGACGGGAGGGCGTAGGGGTCGGCCGGACCGGCGGGCCCGGCGCGGCCCCGGCGCTCCGCCTCGGCCGCGTCCTCCTTGCCGAGGATGGTGACCAACAGGGCGACGTCCTCGATGGACCGTCCGACCGCGGCGGCGTGCGGCGTGAGGTCCGCACCGGCCGCCTCGTGCGGCGACTCGCCCAGGAGGGCGACCATCCGTCGTACGTCCTGCACCGGTCCGGTCTCGGCGGCCGCGCGCAGCGCGTCTTGTCCGACGTCGGGCAGCGGCAGGGTCCTCACGGGCGGCGCGTTCGGCTCGTCCGGTGCTATGGAGTCGGGGGTCCGGCGGCGGTCTTCGTACTGGTTCGCCGCGCCGGTAACGGGGTCGTCCATGGAAAGCTCCGTTCCCCGACGCGCGGGGTCCACGCAATCGCACGCCGGTCATCATGCGTCACGGAAAGCGCACGCTTTGTTACATTGACTGCCACTTCCGCCCACTGCGCCATTCGGGGCGGGCAAACGGGGGCTCCACCCGGGCCCCGAAGGGGAAAGGGCGTCGGCCGTGTCCGACTTTCGCCGGTTCCGCCGCCGGGGAGCCCTGCTGCTGCCCGTCGTGTTGCTGCTGCTGGGTGCGGCGCCCGGTCCGGAGCGGCCCGTCGTGGAGACCGACCGGGGTCCGGTGCGGGGCCTCGGGCACGGCGGGTACGACACCTTCGAGGGAATCCCCTTCGCCGCCCCCCCGACCGGTCGACTGCGCTGGCGGCTACCGGAGCCCGTGCCGCGCTGGGAGGGCGTACGCGATGCCGGGGCGCCCGGTTCGCGCTGCGTGCAGCTGCCCGCGATCGGGCCGGGCGGCCCGACCGGCTCGGAGGACTGTCTGTACCTCAACGTCACCGCTCCGGCGGGCGGGACCGCCGCCGGGGGCCGGGGACGGCCCGTCATGGTGTGGTTCCACGGCGGCGGCTTCTTCAGCGGCTCCGGCGACGCGTACCGGCCCGACCGGCTGGCCGCGCGGGGCGACGTCGTGGTCGTGACCGTCAACTACCGGCTGGGCGTCTTCGGCCTCTTCGGCCATCCGGAGCTCGGCGGGGCACCCGGTTTCGCCCTCGCGGACCAGCGGGCGGCGCTGCGCTGGGTGCGGGCGAACGCGGCCCGCTTCGGCGCGGACCCGGGCAACGTCACCGTCTTCGGCGAATCGGCGGGGGCCCTCAGCGTCTGCGCGCACCTCACCTCCCCCGCCTCGGCGGGCCTGTTCCACCGGGCGATCGTGCAGAGCGGATCGTGCTCGACCACGACACCGCCGCGGTCCCTGCTGCCCGGCCTCGGCACGTACGAGCCCTTCGTGCCGGAGCGGCGCACGGTTGCGGACGGCGCCCTGGTGGCGGCCCGGCTCGGCTGCGACCGGCCCGGCGCGGTGTTGGACTGCCTGCGCGACCTGGCCACCGACACCCTGGCGACCGCCGAACTGATGCAGCGCTTCTCGCTGGTCTCCTACGGCGGCGGCGTACTGCCGCTGGAGCCCCGGCGGGCGCTGGAGGCCGGCCGGTTCCACCGGGTGCCGGTCGTCCAGGGCACCACACAGGACGAGATGCGCCTCTTCCTCGCGCAGACCCTGGCGGCGCATCCGATCCCCGACGGGGCTGCCTACCGGGCCCGGCTGGAGCTGTCCTTCGACGCACCGACCGCCCGCGCGGTGGAGGCCGACTATCCGGTGTCCGCCTTCGCGACCCCGGCGGTGGCGTGGGCCACCGCACTGACCGACGTGTCGTTCGTCTGCCCGACGCTGCGGGACGGCGCGGCGCTGGGCCGGCACGTGCCGGTGTACGCGTACCGGTTCAGCGACCGGGGCGCGCCCGACTTCACGGGGCTGCCGCAGCCTGCGGACCTGCCGTACGGGGCGGCCCACGGCTTCGAACTGCCCTACTTGTTCACGATCGCGCCGCTGACCGGACCGCAGCGGCAGCTCGCCGACCGGATGACCGACTACTGGACCGCCTTCGCCCACAGGGGCGTTCCGACGGCGCCGGGAGCGCCGCGGTGGCCGCGCGACCGGACTTCGGCCTCGGCGCTGTCGCTGGCGCCCGGGGCGGGCGGGATCCGCACGGTGAACGCGCGGGCGGAGCACCACTGTGCGCTCTGGGACGCGCGGTGGCCCGGAGTCACCAGGGCTCGGTGACGTTCAGGCGTCCGCCCGTCGCGGTCTGGAGCGTCACGGTGCCCGTGTCCCCGTAGACCTCGTGCCGCCAGGCGGCGAACAACTTGGCGATCGCGCGTGCGGCATCGCCGCGGCTCTTGCCCACTTCCTCGGTGGTGAAGGTGATCCTCGCCTCGCCAACCGTGCGCACCTTGCGGACGCGGACCTCCTTGATCACCTCGGAGTCCGCGTACCCGTCGTCGGCGTGGTGCTTCAGGTAGTAGGCGGTGAACTCGCGGGTCATGTCGAACCAGTCCGCCGGGCCGCAGGGGCCACCGCCGTTGGTCACCTGACCATCGGTCGGCGGGCCGACATAGGCACCGGTCTCCTGATCGGTCGGCGGACCGGCGTACCCGCCCGTCTCCTGATCGGTCGGCGGACCGGCGTACCCGCCCGTCTCCTGATCCGTCGGCGGACCGGCGTACCCGCCCGTCTCCTGATCGGTCGGCGGACCCGCATGCCCGCCCGTCTCCTGATCGGTCGGCACGTCGAGGTCGCACTCCGCTTGGGCGAGCACGGGTACGCCCGCGGGCGGGGCGGCCTGTCCCGCCCGTGTGGTCCCGCAGGCCGCCAGGGCGGCGCACAGGATCCCCGCCACCACCACCCGCCCGGTCACGGACACCGCTGTCTTCGTCATGTCCACCCCCCTTCTGTCAGCAAGAGGCGATCGCGGCGGCCCGGGTTCCACCTCGTGGTCGCGATCCGCCTCACATGGACTCACCGCTTGCCGTCTCGGGACGTCCCACGAGGCCCTGGGACGGGAAAACGACCCAGGGGCTGGCCAGTTTCGTTCCTGACGCCGTCCGGCCCCCACCAGCGGGGACCGTTCCGACGGAACGTCCTCCGCATTCGAATACCCTCGGGAATCCTCATGCGCATGCGCATGCGCACTGCCGCCGTGGCCACGCTGGCCGCCGCCACCCTCGACACGGCCCTGGCCGCGGCCCCGGGTCCCCGAGCGCCGGACCGTGCGGCCGGGGCCGCGCGCTCCGGCGCTCTCAGCCGAGCACGACGCGGTCCCCGACCCGGACCGTTCCCGGGATGACGATCCTGGCGAGCGCGTCGAGCCGGTTGTCGTGCGCCCTGGCGATCGCCCTCAGGATCAGCGGCGAGTGCGGCAGGTCCTGCTGGGCCTGGTTCGTCATCGCGCACCGCTCGCTGGAGCGCAGGAACTCGATGCGCAGGGCGTCCCCCGCGGCGGCCTCGCGCCCGATCCACTCGTCTTCGACGAAGGGTGGGGTGCCGGGCGGGGTGCGCACGAGGAGGTTCGGGCGGAACCGGCGCTCGTCCACCGGTACGCCCGGCACCTCGCGGCGGATCCAGTCGAGGGTGGCGGTCGTCAGGACGCTGAGCGGCAGTTGGTCGAAGTGCGAGACCTCCCCTTCGCGGGCGAGCTCCACGTCGTCACGGCCGAGGTGGGTGCGCAGGTACGCCGTGGGGTCGGTCACCACGTTCCCGTGCGGGTCGAGCAGTTCCGGCGGACCCGGCTCGGGGGTGCTGCGCGGGTAGCGGGAGCTCAGGTGGAGCAGGCCGTCCATCCGCCGGAAGCGCCGGGTGTTCTTGCCCGAGCCGAACTTGCCCTCCGCGTCGCGCACGGCGAACAGCCGGTCACCCACCAGGCCCCGCTCGTCGACGTCCGCGCTGTCCAGCCGTTCGCCGCCGGTCGACTTGATCGGGTACCGCCACAGCCGCTCGATCACACCGACCACATCAAGATCGTTTCCCATGCCCGGGAGGACTACGGTGGCCGCATGACCGGTTCCGCGGCCCTCCCCCTGCTCTACCTCGACGTCGACGGCCCCCTGATCCCCTTCGGCGCCGGCCCGTACCCACCGGGGGACGACGCCCATCCCCTGCTCGCCCGGATCGATCCGACGCTCGGTCCCCGGCTGGCGGCGCTGCCCTGCGAGCTGGTGTGGGCCACGACCTGGATGGCGGAGGCCAACGAGTGCGTCGCGCCCCGGCTCGGGCTGCCGGAGCTGCCCGTGGTGTTCTGGCCGGAGCCGTCCGAGGAGGACGGGCGGGGCGGGATCCACTGGAAGACCCGGGCGCTCCTCGAACACGCCGCCGGGCGGCCCTTCATCTGGGTCGATGACGAGATCACCGGCGCCGACCGGGCATGGATCGCCGATCGGCACCCGGACCGGGCGCTCTTGCACCGGGTCGATCCGGGACGGGGCCTGACGGAGGCCGACCTCGGCGTGCTGCGGGCCTGGCTGCGCCCGGAGTAGCCGCCGACCGGCGCCGCGCCGGGCCTGGAGGAGATCACCGGCAGAGGACGGCCTTCAGCGTCTGCGCCGTCGCCCGGGGGAACGCGGTGTTCCCGTTGTGGCCGCCGGGGAAGGCGACCGGTTCCGCACCCAGTCGCGCCGCCAGCGCCAGCGCGCAGCGGTAGGTGTGGACCGTGGGCCGGGTCGTCCGCCCCACCGCCGCGACGATCCTCGTACCGGAACGCGGCGCGGCCTCTACCGGCTCTGCCGGGTCCAGGGGGTCCGTGGTGACGGCCGTGAACTCCGTTCCGATGAAGAAGCCGAAGTTGGCCCGTCGGCGCGGGGTCAGCGGCTGAGGGGTGAGGCCGTCCTCGGTCTCGTCGTGCGAGGGGTCGATGCCCAGGTCCCGGGCGATCGCCGGGAACGCCGCCGGCAGGCCCCCGGCTGCGTGGACGTCCTGGATGGCCGTCAGCTCGGCGAGGTGCTCCGCGCGGTCGGCCCCGGCCAGCAGGTTCGGCATCACGGGCTCGTGGGCGATCAGGGTGCTCAGCAGGCCCGGGTGGCGGGCCACGGCCTGGAGGCCGATCGCGGCGCCCATGCTGAACCCGGCCATCAGCGCCGGCCCGTCGGTGACCTCGGCGAGCAGTCGGGCGACGTCGTCCGCGTGTTCGGCCATGGTGACGGGCCCGGCGGGGTCGTGGAGGGTGCTGCGCGACAGGCCGCGTCGGTCGTACGTGACGACCGTGAAGCTGTCGGTCAGGTGCGGGACGAGGTCGACCGTGCGGTCCGCGTCGCCCTCGCCGCTCTGGGAGAGGAGGAGGACGCGGCCGCGGCCCTCCACCCGGAAGTACAGGGTGGCGCCGGGGACCGCGAGGGTACGGGTGACAGCAGTGGTGGTGGTGACGGTCTTGGGCATGGCGAGTCCCCCTTGCTGAGGTGTCATCGGACCTTCCGGCTGACGGCACGACAGTAATCCATCTGAATAGATGCATCAAGATAGATGCATCTATTCAGATGTACTCTGCTGCTCATGAACGGAGTCGAAGCGTTCCTCCTGGGACGCGCCCTCATGAAGATCGGCGA
The DNA here is from genome assembly GCF_044756625.1 of Streptomyces sp. NPDC091682. Classification (NCBI taxonomy): domain Bacteria; kingdom Bacillati; phylum Actinomycetota; class Actinomycetes; order Kitasatosporales; family Streptomycetaceae; genus Streptomyces; species Streptomyces sp. NPDC091682. The sequence goes on from NZ_JBIVTH010000008.1 coordinate 203,618, forward strand.
ACAGGCGATGCCCCAGCCGAAGTCGGGACCTCCGGGAGCGGTCCGCTCGGTGGTCGTCGTCCTCGGCGACGTCGTCTCCCACCCCGGGACCACGGTCGGCCAGATCGCCGCACGGACGGGCCTGCCGCAGAGTCAGGTCTCCACGGCCGTCGCCCGGTTGGAAGAGGCGGGCTCGGTCGACACGGAGCCCGACCCGGCCGACCGGCGCCGTCGGCTCATCCGGCCCGCAGCCGAACCCTCCGCCCGGGTCGCCGAGGTCCGGGCCACCACCATCGACGACGCCCTCACCGCGGCGCTGACCGCTGCCGACGGGACCGCCCCGGACCCGGACACCGTCCTCGAGGTCACGGCGGCCCTGGACCTCCTGGCCCGCAGGCTGACGCCGGCCGTCAGCGGCCGGTGACCGCGGCGCCGGCGTTCGTCGTCGCCGCCCAGGACGCGGCGATCAAGCAGCGTTCCGCCGCCGCCAGGTGGGTGGCGGCGGCCAGCCAGGCCCAGGCGTAGCCGTCGGGCGAGGGGTCGGCCAGCCGGCCGAAGACGTCGCGGGGACGACGATCGGCCTCGGCGGCCAGCGCGGCGGCCAGGTCCGCCGCGCCGGTGAGCCCGGCCCGGCGCAGCGGACCGTACGAGGCGGAGGCCAGGGACTCCCTACCGCGGGCCGCCTCGGCGACGGCGCGGCGGCCACCGGCGACCCCGGTCTCCAGGAGTCGGCGCACCCGCCACAGCGGGGAGTCGGCCAGCGGGTCAGGACCCTCGGCCGCCGGGAGCGCTACGGGGGCGGCGCCCCCCTGCGGGAAGTGCGCACCCTGGAGGCGGTCGTAGCCGAGGTCGGCCCGGCCCAGCCATTCTTCGGGCAGCCGCAGGGTGTGCTCCGCGCCCGGCACCGGGCCCACGGCCAGGGGGCGCAGCGTGGCGCTGCGGTCCAGGTCGGGGCGGCCCAGGACGCGCAGCAGGAGCCCGGGGTACGAGGCGATGCGGCGCAGGTTCTCCGTGTGCGCGAGCTCCGGGTGCGGATGCGCGGGCAACAGCCGCAGCAGGGGCGCGTCCGGGCGCGTTTCGCGCACGAGGAGGTGTTCACCGGCCGCGCCGACGACGGTGACGTCGCAGCCGAGCAGCGCCGACTCGGCTGCGTCCGGGGCGGCCAGCAGCTCGGCGACGGCCTCGGCGGCCGGCCGGGCGAAGAGCGGCGCGGCGGGCTGTTCGGTCCAAGCGGTCCCGGGCAGCGGGGTTGCCCTGACCCCGCGTCCGGCGCCGAGCCGACCTTCCGGTGAGACGGTCGCGCCGACGATGCGCAGGCCACCGCGGGCGAGGCCGGCATGATCGAGGGCCGCACCACCGAGGGCGACGGAGGCCGAGCCGGCGCCGCGAGCGCGGGCCAGGCCACCGGGTCGGACGTCGGACACCGAGTAGGGGGTGCCGTCCGGGGACAGCAAGTGGGTGACCACTCCGCCGTAGCCGGTGGCCGAGAGCACGGGTTCCCGGCACAGGCCGAACACCTGGAGACTGCCGCCGGGCGCGTAGGCACGGCGCGTGGTGCCGGTGAGCGCGGGGTCGGCCGAACCGGAGGCCAGCGTACCGGCGGTGTGGAGGAGCTCGCGGAAGGCACCGGTGAGGTCGCCGAGCCGCTGTCCGGCCCGGCGATCGCGGGCGGCACGCAGGCCGCGTACGACCCGTAGGGCCGCCGCCTCGGCACGGGGCAGCCCGGCGAGGCGGGCGGTGTGGGCGGCGCGCAGCAGCTCGGCCTGGACCACCGCTCCCCCAGCGGTGACCCCGGCGGCCAGGGCTTCGGCGGCCACGTGCCAGAGGGCGCCGGCGGCGCGCCGTTGGGCCGCGGTGAGGGCCGGAGCGGGCTCGAGGGACGCGACGGGCTCGACGGACGCGGGGGGTGTGGGGGACGTGGGGGACGCGATGGCTTCCGCGGCCCCGGTGGGATCGGTGGGCTCGGTCGGCTCGGCCGTAGTGGCCGGCTCCGGCGGGGTGTCCGCGAGCGGGGCCGCGCCCAGGACGGCGGCCCGGTGCAGGCAGCGGGGTGCCAGCAGGCAGCTGCACGTGGCCTGGTCCGCAGTGGTGATCGTGCCCGCCGGACCGGGGCTCAGGGTGACGAGGGCGTCCTCCCCGAAGCGGAGGGTGACGGTGCCGTCGGCCGCGAGGACGGCGCCCGCCGCGCAGCCCTCGGTGGCGGCGTCCAGCTTCTTGCGCAGGCGGGGGGTGAGGTTCTCGACGGCTTCGGCGAGCACCTCGGGGGCGACGGGCGGCAGTTCGGTGCTCAACGGGACTCTCCACGGAGGCGGTCGCCCACCCAGCGGGCGAGGGCGAGGGGACTGAGGGCGGCCACGGGCATCCCGGCCGCCACGAGTTGCCGCGCGACCGGGACCGAGTACCGGGGCGTCCCCTCGTCGTCGAGCGCGGCGCAGCCCAGCAGGTGGGCGCCCGAGGCGGCCAGCGCGCGGACCTCGCCGAGGAGCCCGCCGATCGGCGCGCCCTCCTCGAAGTCGCTGACCACGACGACGAGGGTGCGGCTCGGGACGGTGATCAGGGAGCGGGCGTGCGCGAGGCCGGCGGCGATGTGCGTGCCACCACCGACGCGGACCTCCAGCAGCAGGGAGAGCGGGTCCTCGACCCGGTCGGTGAGGTCCACGACCTGCGTGGAGAAGGCGAGGAAGTGCGTGGACAGGGTCGGTACGCCGCCCAGCACGGCCGCGGTCAGCGCCGACCAGATGACGGAGGCCTCCATCGAACCGGATACGTCGACGACCAGGATCAGCCGCCAGTCGGCCTCGCGGCTCGCCCGGGTGCTGAAGACGGTCCGCTCCGGCACGACGACCACGCTGCCGTCGGCCCGGCGCCGGGTGTGCGCGAGGTTGGCGCGCAGGGTGCGGGCCAGGTCAAGCTTGCCGCCGGGTCGGCGCGTGGGGCGCGGGGTGGAGAGGCCGGAGAGGGCCGGACGCATCCGGGTGGCGAGCTCCTTGGCGAGTTCGTCGACGAGCCGCCTGACCAGGGGGCGCAGTCGGACGAGTTGGGCCTCCGGCAGCCCGCCGGCGAGGGACAGTACGGAGCTCAGCAGTTCCACCGAGGGCCGAACGGCCGCCGGATCGAGCTGGGTGAGGACGTCGGTGCGGCCCGCTTCGGCCGCTCCCGCCAGCACCTCCTCCCGTACGTCGGCGCCGAACAGCGCCTCCAGCTCCTGCGACCACTCCCGAGCGGTGGGGAAGGAGGCCTCCTGGCCGCCGCCCTGGCCGCGCCCCCGGCCGAGGTCGAGGTCGGAGGCGCCTTCGCCGCGGCCCGCTCCGTACAGCTCGTCCAGCGCGTGGGCGTAGCGGCGGGCGCCCGCCGGGAGCCGGTCCCGCTCGCGGCCGAGCAGCAGCCGCCAGCGGTCGGCGGGGACGAGCCGCGGGCCATCGGCCCGGGGGGCCGGGGCGGACGGGGCTTCCGGCGTCTCGGCGGCCGGAGTTGGGGTCGGCGTGTCTCCCCCGGGTAGCGGAAGGGCCTTGAGGGCGGCGAGTCCGGCTGCATCGGCCGCGGCCCAGAGGGCGAGGAGGGCGGGTGATGCGTCGAGCGCGAGGTCGATCCGGTCGCCGAGGCGTTCGGTGACGGTGTGGAGCAGACGGTCCCGGGCGGCGGGCGACAGGGCGTCGAAGCCGCCGCGCAGTGCCGGGAGCCGGTCGAGGAAGTCCTGGTCTGCGAGGTGCTCGACGCGGTCGAGGAGCGGGGTGAGGGCTGCCGGGGAGGACTGCAGCAGGGGCCCGGCGGCGGTGAGGAGTCCGCCGAGCCGCCGGGTCAGGGCGCGACGGCTGTCGGCGGTGCCCGCGCCGTCGATCCATCCGGCGGCGCGGTCGCCGAGCGCCTCGGCCGGATCGAGATCGAGGAGGACCCGTACGGCCAGCGCCGCGCCCTGCATCATCGGCGCCGCGGTGGCGGCCAGAGCGGCGAGGGCGTCGTCCGTGCGCAGGCCCAGGTGGTGGGCGGCGGCCCGGTCGGCGAGGGCCACGAGGGCGGCCGCGTCGGCGGGGTCCTCGCTCCCGGCAAGGCCGGGCAGGCAGCGCACGGCCGCTTCAAGGAGGTCGCCCGCGAGGGCGGCGGCGGCCGCCCGGGAGGCGTCGGAGGTGCCGGGCAGGTGGCCGCGGTGAAGGGCCTCCAGGAGGTCGAGGGCATCGAGGAGTTCGGGCAGGGTGGCGGTCTGCGGCAGGGCGGTGGCCGCCTCGTGGAGGCGTACGTCGACCAGCTCGGGCAGATCGCACCGCGCGGCGGCGGCCAGCCCGGCGAGGATCTGCGCCGGGGTCGGCCCGCCGTCGGCGGCGGCGCGGCGGGCGGTGTCCCGCAGCGTGCCGGCGGCCGCCTGGGCGGCGGTGACTCCGCGCACCCCGGCGAGGTCCAGCCGGGCCGGGACGGAAGGCGTCCAGGACAGCCGCCACTTGGTGCCGAGGGCGGTGCCGTCGCCGGTGGCGGCCACGGTGAGGGGCTCCCCGTACGAGGCGCCGCACACGAGGAGCCGTTGCAACAGGACCTCGCGGCGGCCGTCGAGGGCGGAGCGGAGCGGGTCGAGGCGGATCTCGCGGGGCGCGGGGTCCTCGGGGGACGGCAGCCGCAGCGCGGCGAGCTCGGACTCGACCGAGGGGCCGAGGCCGGAGCGGGGGGCGTGCGGGGTGATCCGGCCGCGGGCGGTGCCGACGAGCACGGCTTCCAGGGCGCGGGCCAGCGCCCGGCCTCGACCCAGCGGTTCGCCCTGGCCGAGGACGGTGGTGACCGCTTCGAGGAGCTCACCGCGGCCGGGCGCGGGCAGCGCGCGCAGGGCGGCGAGGTCGCAGGCGAGCCGCAGGGTCTCGGCGGCCTCGCCGGTACCTGCGGTGTGCCCGGCGCGGCGCAGCTCCCGGCAGAGCCCGGTGACGGCGACGGAGGCGGCCTCGCGGACCCGGTCGGGGTCACCGCCGGCTTCGAGGACGGCCTGCTGCCAGCGGGGGTCCCGGATCCCGGCGGGGTATCCGGAACGGGAGTCGAGCAGGTCGAAGGAGTACGGCACGAACGAGGTGACGGCCGGCGCCGCGTCCGCGGCGGCCGTGCGGTCCCGAGGACCCGGCACGACCGCCTTCGGCCCGAGGGCCGCGCCGGCGCCACCGCGCTCGCCCCCGGCAGCGCCGGACCCGAACCCGGAGCCACGGCCGGCCCCCGAACCAGAAGCCGGCCCGTGGCCGGAGCCGGAACCGGTGTCAGTCACGGCGGCGAACCCGGTGCCAGAACCTTCGCCGAAGGCGGGTCCGTGGCCGGCCCCGGTGCCGGAGGCGGATCCCTGACCGGAGCCCACGCCAGTGCCAGTACCGGAAGGCGACCCGGTGTCGGCGGCGGACCCCGTGCCGACGCCAGCAGCGGGGCCCTGTCCGGAACCGGCGTTGGAATTGGTGCCGGTGCCGGACCCAGAGTCGGGTCCGGTGCCGGACCCGGTGCCGACGCCGAAGGTGGTGCCGGAGCCGGAAGCCCGGCCGTTGCCGGGCACGGCATCGTGGCCGGAGGTGGAACCGGCGTCGGAGTCGCCGCCCGAGCCGGAGGCGGAGCCGGGTTCGGGCTGCGAGCCGGCGACGGCCGTGCCCGGGAGCACCGGGGCGTGGAACGCCCCGATCACCGCCGCCACGCGGTGGCCCGCGGCGACGGCGCCCGCGATCACGCTCCGCATGTGCGCCTCGCGGGCCAGGTCGGTCGCCGGTACGGCGTTCGTGTCCGCGCGCAGCGCCCAGCCGACGCCGAGCGCCGCACGGCGTACGGCCTCCGGAGTGCAACCGGGGGCGAGGACCTCGACGGCGCGGTCCCACAGGTCGTCACCGTCGCGACCCGTACCGGCGGCTGTCAGGGCGTCCGCGAAGGACCCACCGGCAGGGGCCGCAGCAGGGGCCGGGGCCCGGCCCGAAGTCGATTCCCGGCCGGCGGTCGTGGCCACGACGGAGTCCGGAGTCGGAGCCGGCACGCCGGTCAGGTCCGGGGCCGCGGCGGGGGCCGGGTCGGTCCAGCCGCGGTCCGACAGCGGGAGGTCACAACAGATGACGGCCGCGCCGGCCGCACGGGCCCAGCGGATCGCGGCCAGTTCCGGGGAGAAGTCCGCGAACGGGTAGAACGCCAGGCGGCCGTCCTCCCCCGTGCCCGCGAGGGCGACCGGGGCGACGGTCTCCGGGTCGGCGAGGTGCTCGAGCCAGGGCTGGAACTCCGCCGGGAGCTCGACGCAGACCACGTCGGCGCCCGAAGCGTCCAGCAGGGCCGGCACCACCGCGGCCAGCGCGGGGCTGTGGTGGCGCACGCCGATGAGGTACGGCTCACCGGCCGCGGCGAGGGCGTCGACCGCGGCGCGCGGGTCGGTGTGCGTCAACGCAGGCTCCCGCGCAGGTCCCAGAGGCGGCGCCACATCGGCGAACCGTCCTCGGCGCGGCGCCGGACCGGCCCGTCCCAGTACCCCAGCAGCCGCCCGTGGTCGGCCGGGTCGTCCTTGCGCACGACGCCCAGCAGGTGCCCCGGCAACAGGTCCAGCACGTCCCCGCCCGGAAGGTACGCGGCGGCGACCCCGAGCGAGGCCGCCACCTGGACGGCTTCGGCGGTAGACATGACCGTACCGGGGCGTTCCACGTCCCAGCCCTCGGCGGAACGGCCCGAGCGCAGGTCGCGGAAGACGGTGACGAGCGCGTCGAGCACGGCGTCGTCCACCCCGAAGGCGGCGCCGGCCCGCTGGACGGCCGCCACCGCCTGGCGTCGGATCAAGGTGGCCTCCGCGTCCGCGTCGGCGATCGGGGCGACGGTCTCGAAGTTGAAGCGCCGCTTGAGGGCGGCGGACATCTCGGAGACCCCGCGGTCGCGCAGGTTGGCGGTGGCGATGACGGTGAAGCCGGGGGCCGCGGAGACCACCGCGTCCTCGGTGGCGGTCAGTTCGGGCACGCTGAGGCGCCGGTCGGACAGGATCGACACCAGTGCGTCCTGTACCTCGGGCAGGCAGCGGGTGATCTCCTCTACGCGGACGACGCGTCCGGTGCGCATGGCGGAGAGCACCGGGGAGTCGACCAGGGCCTGCGGGGTGGGACCCTGCGCCAGCAGCAGCGCGTAGTTCCAGCCGTAGCGGAAGGCGTCCTCGGTAGTGCCGGCCGTGCCCTGCACGGTGAGGGCGCTGGTGCCGCTGACGGCGGCGGCCAGCAGCTCCGACAGCATCGACTTGGCGGTGCCGGGCTCGCCGGTGAGGAGCAGGCCGCGCTCTCCGGCCAGGGTGACGACGCAGCGCTCCACGAGGGCGCGTTCGCCGACGAACTTGGGCGCGATGACGAGCTTGGCGGGGAGTCCGGCGCGGCGGCGCCCCGACAGCGCCAGTTCGGCTCCGTCGCTGCCGCAGACGAAGGTGACGACGGCGCGCGGGGTCAGGGCCCAGCCGGGCGGGCGCGGGCCCGGATCCTGGGCCGCGAGGAAGGCGAGCTCGGCGGCGTGGCGCTCCTCGGCGGGCAGCACCTGCCGGGCGGCGGGGGCGGTTTCTTCGGTGACGGTCATCGGTTCCTCTGGAAGGGGGTGCGGCGGGAGATCGGTGCGGGGGGCGCGGCGCACCTACGGGTAGGTGCGCCGCGCCGTACGGGAATCCCGGGCGAGCCCGGGTAGCCCGGGACGGCCGGTTCAGCGGCGGCGGGCGCGGGTGCGCTTCACCTTCAGCTCCTCGAAGCGCGGCAGGTCGCCCTCCAGGACCCGCTGCCAGGCCCGGCGGTAGAGCTCCGCAGCCGGTTCGGCCGGAACGAGCACGCCCAGCGGGGGCCGGCCACCGGCGCCCGGGCCGTACATCGGGAGCTTCCACTGCTCCACCGGCAGCGTCGGAGAGGGCATGTCGGCCCAGCCGCCCGGCAGGAACAGCGAGCGCCCGGCGCGGCTGCGGCCGGCCGTCACCACCAGGTCGGTGGCGGCCAGTTCGGCGCGGGCGGCCTTGAGGCGGGCCGGCTTCCAGCCGGTCCACCGCGCGGTGTTGCGGTCGGTGGGGTCGGGCATGGCGAGCAGCATGAGGTAGACGGTGGCCGCGTCGGCGCCCAGGCCGTGCCGGGCGCTCGCCTCCGCCACCAGTTCGGGGACGGAGCGGCTCGGGTCCTGCGGCCACCAGGTGCCGTCCGCGTCCGCCGCGCCCGCGGCCGGGGCGCCCGGATCGGCGAGCAGCGCGGCGAAGCGCGGGTCGTGGGCGGTGCGCAGCGCCGTCTCGGCGGCGGAGGGCCGCTGGTCCTCGCCGCGCAGCGCCGGCAGGTACGGGTCGGAGCCCGTGGAGTCGAGCAGGGCCGGCCGCACGGCGGGCCTGGGCATGTCGTCGTGGGTGGCCATGACGACGGCGCCGTACCGTTCGAAGCCCTCGCCGGTCTCGGTCGGGGTGCCCGCCGCCTTCCGGAAGTCGGGAAGGTTGGTGTAGTGCCCGATCTCCAGGAGCAGTTCGGGCGCGGCGAGCCGCTGCCGTACGGCGGTCAGTACGGGCGGCAGGACCGCTCGTACGGAATCGCCCGCGGGCAACCGGTGGGCCAGCCAGGCCGCCATGGCCATGGCTCCGGTCAGGACGGACACGGTGAAGGGTTCGGTGGTCGGCTCGGCGGGCTCCACGTGGTCGCCCTTCACCGTCCAGGCGACGTCGACGGAGAGCTCGCGCGAGGCGGCCGGGTCGAGCAGCGCGGCCAGGGCGCGGTGCGCGGGCCAGCTGCCGCGCACGGCGCGGGCGGCTTCGGTGCTCAGCCACTCGGGGACGGGGGTACGCCGGCCCACGCGCCGGTTCCAGACCTCCGCGGCGGCAACGACGTCGGGCCCCTCGCTCCACAGCAGCGCCGGATCGGCGGGGAGCAGGGCCCCGACGACGGCGCGCCGCAGTTCGGTGTCGAGGTTCTTGAGCTCGTCGCGGGCGTACGCGGCGTCGGTGGCCTTGACCCCGAGGACGGTGCGCAGTTCGGGGGCCAGGAAGTTGCGTTCGTGGCTGTCGACGCCCGGGAGCCCGGCGACCACCAGGCGGGCGAGGGTGCCGGAGACCCCGGTGAGCCGGGCGAACTCCTCCGCCGCTTCGGGGCGGAAGGGCGCGGGCCCGTGTGCGGCGGCCGCGGCGAGGAACGCGGTCAGCCAGCCGGCGCCGCGTTCGCGGTCGCCGAGCGGGGCGTCGCCGCGGACGGTGTAGGGGCCGGGGACGGTGAACCGGCCCGTGGGGTCGTACAGGAGCGCACCGAACTCGTGCCCTTCGGGCACGGATTCGCTGTGCTCGGTCAGCGCGAGGACGGCTCCGCCGCCCAGCGGCAGCAGGCTGCGGTGGTGGACGTTGCGCTCGCCGTCCGGGGTGAGCAGGTGCTGCCGGTCGAGGCGGAGCAGGACCCTGCGCCAGCGGTCCGCGGAGCCCTCGGCCGAGGCCAGACCGAGGGCGTCGACCGTACCGAGCAGGGTGAGCAGCCCCTCCCGCTGCTCGTCGGTGGGCGCGACGGTGACGGCGCGGTAGGCGACGGCCGCGGGCTGGTCCAGCAGCGGGGTCCACGTGAAGGACCAGTACGGCAGCCCGGGCGTGTCGAAGTGCAGCAGGCCGGGCACCGGGGCGGCGTCGGTCCGTGCGCGGGCGGCGTCGAGTTCGCTCAGCGTGTAGTGGGCGGCGTCGCTCTCGCCGCCCCAGCGGTAGTAGCCCGAGCCGATGAGACCGCTGAGTCCGTCGGCGATCAGCCGGTCGCCGGGGCCCTGCTCGCGCTCCTCGACGGGAGTGTCGTCGGGGTGGAGCCGGGCGGCGATCGCGTCCAGGGTCTTCTGCTGGGTGAGGGTGAAGCGCAGGACCTCGACGATACCGCCGATGATCTCGGGGGCGGTGATCTTCGGCAGGGCGGCGCTCACCAGCTCGGGCAGGTCGGCGGCCTTTTCGGCCGCGGCGGCCGTCTTGAGCAGGGCGGCCACGGTCTCCCGGTCGGCGGCGCGCAGGACGGCCGAGCCCTCGGTGTCGCGGGGGCGCAGTGCGTACCAGTGCGACAGCGGCGGAAGGTCCACGCTGCCCGTGCCGAAGGCGGAGCGCCGGCGGTGGCCGTCGCGGGAGCAGGCGGTGATCACTCCCTCCGGGTCGGTGATGCTCAGCTCCTGCCAGTTCTGGGACAGTGCGCGGGGCCGGTCGTCGCCGGGGAAGGTGAGGGCGGCGACGGGCGCGTTGCGGCCCTCGGGCACGGCGACGGTGCGGCCGCCGGTGTCGGTGCCCTCCCAACCGTGGTCGCGGAGCGATACGGTGCGCCAGCCGAGCAGGCCGTCGGTGGGCTCGCCGAGCACCGAGCCGGCCACGGCGGGAGTCGGCCGCAGCCAGTTGGAGGACCCGCCGCGGCGGCGGCCGTCCGGGTCGGCGCGCAGTGCATCGGCGAAGAACGCGGGCAGGGAGGACCGACCGTGGGTCCCGCCGACGGGGTCGTACTCGAACCAGCCGGTGTCGTTCTGCTCCTCGCGTCGCTGCCACACCCAGTACGAGGTGCCGTCGGACAGCAGGGGCCGCTCGTCCGGCAGCTTGGTGTCGCCGCGGTGCAGGACTCCGCCGCCGGTGACGCGCCCGCCGCCGGGGAGCTGCAGGGAGATGTGGTCGCTGCGCAGCGACCAGTGGTTGCGGTCGGTGTCCAGGGTGAGAATGGTGCCGGGCGAGTGGTGCCAGTAGCCCTGTGTCCCGCTGGTGCTCCAGGAGGACCAGAAGACGAGCAGCTCACCGTCGACGTAGTGGAAGCCGTGGTTGTACGAGGTCCCGGTCGGCACGCGCAGGTCGTGCGTGAGGACGGTGGAGTCGGCGTCGATGACCCGGACCTGGGTCTGGTTGGCGACGATCAGGTAGGGCCAGGCCTCCACCACGTTGAGGGCGTCCCGGCCCCGGCCGGGGCTCAGTTCGGCGAGGGCCTCCTCCCAGGAGGGCCAGGCCAGTTCCTCGAAGAGGCCGCCGCGCAGAGTACGGGCGAGGGTTTCGGCGAGGTCCGCGGCCGCGGCGGCGGCGACTTCCTCGGGGGCGAGTTCCAGGGCTTCGGTGGGCAGCCACCCCAGCCGTGCGATGGCTTCGGGTACTCCGGGCAGACCGGCGGCGGTGGAGGCGACGGCGACGTCGTGCATCCATGCGGCCAGCAGGGGACGGCCGCCGGGCGAGGCGGCGACGCGCCGGACGACGTCGGCGCTGCCGTCGCCGAGGTTGCTCAGCGCGCGCCGGAAGGCGGGGTGGAAGCGCTGGTCGGCGCCGAGGGCGAGCAGGTCGCGGCGCTGGTCGCCGGCGGCCCACTCGGTCAGGTTCAGGTGGTCGTACCGGTGCCGGCGGTGCTCGCCCCCGGCCTCGGGATCGGCGACCGGGACCTCCAGGGCGAGCAGCAGGTCGAGGAGGTCGGTGTCCTCGACGCCGATCCGCAGGCCCGCATCCCGTTCGGGCCGGGCGAGTTCGGTGCGGAGTTGGGCAGCGCAGCGATCGACGAGGTCGAGGAGGGGCGGGAGCGCGGGGCGCCGGCCCCAGCCGGTGTGGCGGGCGGCGTGGAAGCGCTCCAGCCAGCCGGCGGTGCCGTCGGCGCAGCGCTGCTCGGCGGGCAGGTCGCCGTCGACGAGGCCGGCGGTGACTCCGGCCTCCTCCAGGATCTCCAGCCACACGCTGGTGAACTCCCCGCCGTCGCCGCTGGGCGGGGTCAGGCCGAGGAGCGTGCCGCGGACGGCGGGAACGCGGCGGGCGAGGGCCACGAGGGCGCCGCGGTGTGCCTTCCACCAGCCGAGCGCGGCGCGCAGGGTGGCGGGCAGGGGCAGCAGCTCGGCGAGGTAGTCCTGCTCGGGTTCGGTGCCGGTCAAGCCCGCGGCGCGGGCGAGGCGGCGCAGTTCGGCGGCGGCCTGGGCGGAGGGCGGCAGCCCGCCGGCGGTGCGGCGCACGCACAGGCGGCGGAAGCGCTCGTAGGCCTCGGCGGGGGTGACGCGGCCGGCCAGGGCCTTGCCGTAGCCGGTGAGCACCTTCACCGGCAGGGCTCCGACGAGGGCGAACTCGAGGAACACGGCGTCCAGGCGGTCCTCGTCGATGGCCAGCCCGTACTGGGCCTCGGCGTCACGGGCCCGGCCGAACAGCTGGGCGGCGTAGGTGGTGTTCTCGACGGCGAGGAAGAGCCGCGCGGCCTGCTCGTGGAAGAGGGGCAGGAAGTGCGGGACGGACACGGCGAGGCGGCCGGCGAGTTCGAGGCAGGCGTCGAGGGCGGCCTTGGGCTTGGTCTTGGCCTGCCGGGCGATCCGGTCCAGCTCGGGGACGACGGCGAGGGCGTGGTGGCCGTCCTCGGGGTGGTGGACCAGGACCCATTCGGGGAAGCCCAGCGCCTGGCGCTTGCTCAGCCCGACGACGGGCGGCTCGCCCTCGTCCCGTACGAGTCCGAGGAAGCCGGCGGCGAGGTCCTCGGCGGCGCCCAGTTCACCGGGGGCGAGCCGGACCACGACGCGGTCGTCGCCGAGGCCGGGGTGGCGGTAGGAGCGCGCGGTCAGTTCCACGACGTCGGGACCGGCGCCGGTGGTGTCCCGGGGCAGTACGGCTCCGGCCTTGAGCAGCAGTTCGGCCTTGTTCATGTCGGTGTCTTCCTGGTGCGTGCTCACGCGTCCCCGCCCTCCTCGATCTTGCGCCCGGCGTACAGCGCCGCGGCCATCCGCATGCCTTCGGACCAGGCCACCGGTCCGACCTCCGGCAGGCGTACCGCCCGACCGTCCTCGTCGTGCCAGCTCAGTGCGCCGGTGGTGGTCTCGTCGTCGTAATAGGGTTCGCCGATCCACACGGCGGCCTCGGTGCCGGTCCCCGAGTCCCGGACCTTGCAGGTGGCGTAGCCGCCGGAGACCCGGTAGCCGAGGCCCGTGGCCCGGGCCGCGAGGCTGAAGCGGCTGGAAAAGGACCCGCCCGCGTAGTCGCGGACCTCGGTGGCGCTGGCGGCGACTTCGGCGGGCTTGTGCCAGGTGGCCCGGTGGATCTGCTCGACCCGCTGCACGATGCCCAGCTCGGCCGCGAAGTCCCGTACGTCGTCCAGGTCGGGCAGGAGCACGGGGTGCGGCAGCGTCACCGTGCGCGGGGAGAGCCGGACGGTCTCGCCGTCGAGGTTGACCACCTTCAGCTCACCGGAGGCGGTGGCGTCCCGCAGGAAGCCCACCTCGTCCGGGTCGTCGCCGACGACGGCAACATCGCGCAGTGCGCTCTGCCAGGCCTCGTCCGGCCAGACCCGGGCGAGCAGTTCGGTCGGCACGGGCAGCGAGGAAACCATCCAGCTGTCGACCTGTGCGGCGCAGGCCGCCTCGTGCCGGTCGAGCCATTCGGCCAGCCTGCGCAGCCGGTCCACCTCGGGATGGTCCTTCAGGGCCTTGGGCAGTGTCTTCAACTGCCGTCCTGCCGTCCGTCCGGTGGCGGACCTCGCCGCCACCCGTCCCTCCACCAGGGCGATCTCGTACCCCTCGCCCGCCGCCAGCCATGCCATCAGACCGTGCCCCTCCGCCTGTCCCGTCCGGTTCCGCGCAGCCCTGACAGGGGGGAGCCGACCCCCCTGAGCTGCGGTATGTCGGGAGACTAGCGAGAGCCACTGACAACGCCCGCCGGAGGGCCCTCAGTAGGTTGATTGTCCGGTTCTGGGTAGTGTTTCCGGGACAGCGTGCGGAGCGGTACCGGCTCGGGGTGGGGTTATGGGACGTCAGATACGTGTGCCGGGTCCGGTGCTGGTGGCGCTGTTGCTGGCCGCCGCCACCGGGTGCTCCGGTCCGATCGCGCCGGACGGCGGGGACCCGAAGGCGTCCGCGCCCGCGGGCTCGCCGTCCAGCGCGGCGCCGACGGCCCCGAAGGCGCCCGACTCGCCCGGCGACGACACCAAACCGGCCGGTGGGGACGTACTGACCGGTATGGTCACCGCCGCCGTGGCACGGACCCAGTTGGCGGCGCTCGAGGTGGCGCCGGTGGGGACGATGGCGGGCTACAGCCGGGACAAGTTCACGCACTGGGCGCAGCAGGGCAACAAGTGCGACACCCGCGAGGTGGTCCTCGAGCGCGACGGCACCGGGGTCATCCGGGACGCCGAGTGCAGGGCCGTGTCCGGCAACTGGAAGAGCCTCTACGACGGGGTGGTCGTCACGGACGCGGGGAAGATGGACATCGACCACGTGGTGCCGCTCGCCGAGGGCTGGCGCTCCGGCGCGGCCGGCTGGGACTCCGCGCGGCGCAAGGCCTTCGCCAACGACCTGACCCGTCCTCAGCTGCTGGCCGTGACCGCGGCCTCGAACCGTTCCAAGGGCGACCAGAGCCCCGACCTGTGGCAGCCGCCGGACAAGACGAGCTGGTGCCAGTACGGGCGGGCCTGGACCACCGTGAAGTCCACGTACGGACTGACCGTCACCGAACCGGAGAAGACGATGCTCACCACGATGCTGGACACCTGTGCCTCATGACGCAACCGCACCGTTGGCAGGACGACGTGCTCGCCGGGCCGGGCGGCGCCATGACCGATGAGGTCGGCGTGATCACCGGCCCGCTGACGCTGCGCAGCACCGAGGCGTCCGGGGGCCTGGTCCGGTTCGAGGTCCAGTACGAGGACGCCGACGAGTGGTACACGCTCACCGGGAGCCCCCGGGCCCACCGGGGCGACCCGGCCGCCCTGCACGCCGCCGCCCTGGCGGCGATCCGCGCGGGCGACGGGGCCGTGGCGCCGGGCTGAGACGCCTGCGCGGGAGACGACTCGGGGGACGGCTCGGGGGACGGCTCCGGAGGACCTCGGCGTCGGCCGATCGGGTGATGCGGCCGCCCGGATCGGGGGCGCGGACCAGGGGTGTGGATCCGGGCCCGGATCAGGCCTCGTAATCGGTGAGGTCGATGCCGTGGACCCGCACGGAAGTCCCGTACCGGGGGTCGGTGGTGTCGCGTTCCACGGCCATGCCCAGTTTGCGGATCACGTTCTCGGAATCGGTGTTGCTCATCCGGTTGATCGCGACGACCCGGTCCAGGCCGCGGTCCTGGAGCGCGAACTCCAAGGTGGCGTGGGCGGCCTCGGAAGCGTAGCCCTGGCCCCAGTACTGGCGGCCGAGCCGCCAGCTGATCTGGACGTCCGCGCGGGCGTCCGGCAGGTTCTCGAGGACCGAGAGGCCGACGGCGCCGATGAGCTCGCCCGAGCCGAGCAGCTCGACGGCGAAGAGCCCGAAGCCCTCCTCGTCCCACTCCTCCTCCCAGCGCTCGATCTCCCCGGCCGTCTCGTCCAGGCCGAGGGTGTCGCCCTCGCCGATCCAGCGCATCACCTCCGGGTCGGCGTTGATCTCCGAAAGGGGGACGAGGTCGTCGTCGGTCCAGCGGCGGAGGAGGAGTCGGGGGGTACGGATCTCGGTCATGCCCACATCCTGCCGAATCTCCGCCGACCAGCGGTAATCGGCCGTTGCGCCAGTGTTGCGGGTTCGTGGACATCGGCGCGGGACAGTTCCCGCGGTCCGCCCCGGGCCCTACCGTCCGTGGGAACCGTGACCAAGGAGTGCTCCTGCCATGCCCTTCGATCTGTCGGACGAGAGCCGGTACGACCGCACGCGCCTGCGGCAGTGGGCGCACGGCCGTGCCCGCTCCGCCGGAGTGGACCGCCGTGATCTGCTGAAGCTGTTCGCGGCGGGGGCCGCCGCCGGATCGCTGGGCGTGGCCGCGGGCGGCACCGCGGCCTCGGCCGCGCCGCGAGGGACAGCCGCACCCGTCGCGGACCCGGTGCCGCGCACCGTCAAGCCGCTGCCGCCCGAGCTGTTCACCCTCCGCGGTACGAACGCGGAGACGAACTTCGCGGCGCTGCGCGGCACGGGAGAGCTCACCCCGATCGACCGGTTCTTCGTGCGCAACCACACCTCCACCCCGCGGTTCGATGCCGACGGGTGGCGGCTGTCGGTGTGGGGCGAAGGGCTGGCGGGCGGCCCGCTGGAGTTGTCGTACGAACGGCTGCGCGCCCTGCGGCCGGTGGAGCGGACGCTGTTCATCGAGTGCGCGGGCAACGGCCGCAGCTTCTACACCACGCAGCAGGGCCAGCCGGTCACCGGCACCGCCTGGACCTTGGGCGCGATCGGCGTCGCACGCTGGCGCGGCGCGCGGCTGTCGGACGTACTGCGCCTGGCGGGCGTGACCCGGGGCGCCGTGGACGTCCTGCCGCGCGGGCTGGACGAGGAGGTGGTGGCGAACGGGGTCAACCTGGGCCGGGTGCGGCGCCCGCTGCCGGTCTCGAAGGCGTTGGACGACGTCCTGCTGGCCTACGAGATGAACGGGCAGCCGCTGCCGCCCGACCACGGCGGGCCGGTCCGCCTCGTGGTTCCGGACTGGGTCGGGATCTCGTCGATCAAGTGGGTCGGGGACATCGAGGTGAGCGGGGAGCCCCTGTATTCGCCCTGGAACACCGACCTGTACCGACTGTTCGGGCCCGAGCACCCGGCGCAGGGCAGTGTCCCGCTGACCCGGCAGACCCTCAAGAGCGCGTTCGAGCTGGAGCTGGGGGCCACCGTTCCCGTGCACCGGACCCGGCTGCTGACCGGCCGTTCCTGGTCGGCGGCGGCACCGGTCACCCGGATCGACGTCAGCACGGACGGCGGCGTCCGGTGGCGGCGGGCCCGGCTGCACGACACCCCGCACAGGGGCGGCTGGGTGCGCTGGTCGGTGCCGTGGACCCCGCGGACGACGGGTGCGACCTCGCTGCTGGCGCGGGCGACCGACGCGACGGGGCGGACACAGCCCGATCGGTCGGTCCACAACACGCAGGGCTACCTCTTCGACGCGGTGGTCCGCCACCCGGTGACGGTGGTCTGACCCTGCCCCCGGAATCCCGGGCATGCGCCCCCGCACCCCGCACTCCGGGTCAGGGGGTGTGGAAGGCGACCTCCGGGGCGTCCGGCGACGGGCCGTCGAGCACGGGCTGCGGGCGGCCCCCCAGGTGCTGGTCGAAGAAGGCGCCGACGTAGCGCCGGGTCAGTTCGACGGAGCGGCCACCGGGCAGCGGGGCCTCCTCGTCGGGCAGGCCCAGCTGTTCGCCGATCGCCGGGAAGTCGGTGAAGGTGAAGTGGCCGGAGCCCGCGAAGGTGATCCAGCGCTTCCAGCCGTCGAGCAGCGGCCAGTCGCGGTCCCAGCTCTCGTTGCCACCGGGGCCGCGCTGCTGCGCGCCGAGCAGCATGAAGGGGCGCCCGCCGAGTCCGGCCACGGGGACCGGCGTGGAGAAGCCGCCGTCCATGTTGATCCCGGCCCGGATCCTGCCGTCGGCCGCCATCGCGGCGGCGGTCGAGGACCCGCCGATGGAGTGGCCGGCCATCGCGATGCGGCTCTTGTCGATGAGACCGGCGTGGCGCCAGGCGGGGTCCCGTGCCGTGAGGCGGTCCAGGAGGTAGGACACGTCACGGGCGCGGGTCTCACCGACGGTCCGGTAGCCCGCCTCGTCCTTGACCTTCTCGCAGGCCAGGCACGTGAGCACGCGCCCGCCGGGGAAGGCGGTCCCCACGCTCTCGTACGCGTGGTCCACGGAAGCGACGACGTAGCCGCGGGAGGCCAGGTCCTCGGCGAGCGCGGTGAGGGTGGCCCGGTGGACGGTGAAGCCCGGGGACAGGACGATCAGCGGGTACCGGCCGGCGACGGGACGGGCGCCCGTCCGGCCGTGGCTCCGGGTGCCGGTCAGGGTCTCGACCGGGATCACCCGGTCCAGCCCGCGGTCGACCAGCAGCAGCCGGGCCTCCTCGGGGGTGAGGTAGCGGGTGGCCCGGCCGCTGTCGTGGCGAGCCGGGTAGCGCATGGTGATCATCAGCTCGCGCGGCCCGGATCCCGCCCAAGGGTCGGTGCGGCTGCGGTCCACCAGGTGCAGGTCCTCCCGGCCGACCGCGAAGCGGCCGGTGGGGCGCGGGAGTTCCACCGTCGTGCGGCGGTCATCGGTCACCACCGCCCCGGTGGCCACGGAGGGGTCCGCGGCGACCGAGGTGCCGGCGGTGGCGAGCGGGAGGGACAGGAGGATCGCGGCCAGGGTCAGGGCGGCGGCGGTTCTGCGGTTCTTCATGAACGTCACGCTATGCGCGCGGTTCTGGTGGATCGTCAGTCTCCGAGGCGGATCGACCGTCAACCCCCGGAGGGAGTCGGCGGCGCCGGGTCACTCCTGAGGCGTAGCCACACTGATGGCGTCGAGCTGGCCCCGCAGGTAGGCGTGCGAGTCGACGGGTTCGTGCACGATCCGGCCGACCGGGGCGGGCAGCGACTCCACCCGGGTGTGCGGGTCGCACTCGTAGAAGTAGACGAGGGAGATCAGCTCCTCGGTCGGGGTGTGGGCGGGCGGGGGCAGTACGCGGTGGCGGCCCGCGCGCCAGCGGTCACCGGTCCAGCGGGCCATCAGGTCGCCGATGTTGACGGTGAGCGCCGCGGGGTCGTAGGGCGCGTCCTGCCAGCCGTCCGCCTCGGTGTGGATCTGGAGCCCGCCCGCGCCCAGCTGCCGGTCGAGGACGGTGACGGTGCCGAAGTCCGTGTGGGCCCCGATGCGGAACTGGCCGGGCAGGGGCGGGCCGACGATCTCAGTGCCCGGGTACCAGTTGAGGTTGAACCCCCAGGTGGGGTGTGAGGTGTGGCGGGTGAAGTGGTCATCGGCCAGGCCCAGCGCGACGGCGAGCAGTTCCAACAGTTCGTCGGAGAGGGACCGCATCAGCCGGAGGTACTCCGTCACCAGCGGCCGGAGCTCCGGCAGTTCGGCGGGCCACACGTTGGGGGCGAACCATTCGGCGTCCACGGAGGGGATCCCGGTGGGGTCCTCGGCCGCGAAGGACCAGGACTCCTTGAGGTCGGGCGGCGAGGCCGCTCCTTCCGCGTAGCTGTTGGCCTCCGCCCCGGGGCCGAGCCAGCCGCGGCCCCCGACCGGGACGGCGTACGGGGCCTTCGCGCTCGCGGGCAGTCGGAAGAACCGGCCGGCCGCCTCCCGGATCCGTGCGGGGAGCGCCAGGTCGATGCCGTGCCCGGCCACCAGGAGGAAGCCCGCTTCGCGCAGGGCCTCGTCGACCCGGTCGGCCGTACGGGCGCGGGCCGCGGGTCCGCCGGACCGCCACGGCCCGAGGTCGATCACGGGAATTTGGGCTGCGGCCATGGGAGACCTGCCTTCCGGGGGCTGCGGGCGCGTCCGGAACCGAGGCTATCGCCGCGCGCCACCGGAGGGGATCGCCACGGAGCGTGATTCTCGGACACTTTCCGTGTGCATTCGCCGCCATGGATCGCGAAGATCGCCACGATAAGCACCAGAATGGGAAGGGCAGCGGTGGCTCACCAGGGACGGAGCGAACGGTGGAGATTTCGACGAAGGAGGTCTTCGGGGCCCCGTGCTGGGTGAGCCTGATGACGCGCGACCTCGGCACGGCCCAGCACTTCTACGGTGCGGTCGTGGGCTGGAGGTTCCGCCCGACCCGTCTCGGCGAGGCGTTCTCGGTGGCCTTCCAGGGCCGGGTGCCGGTCGCGGGCATCGGGGCGCTGGCCGCGGACCTGGGCGTGGCGGCGGCCTGGACCCCTTACTTCGCCGTCGACGACGCCGATGTGGCGGTGGACCGGATCCGGGAGCGGACGGGCACGATCGCGGTCGGCCCGGTCTCCTTCGAGTCCGGCGGGCGCGCCGCGCTCGTCGCCGACCCGGACGGCGCCGTCTTCGGGATCTGGGAGGGCAATGTGGAGGCGGACTGGCGGGTGGGCCGGGGTCCGTCACCCGCCTGGCTGGAACTGCGCACCAGGAACGCGCTGGACGCGGCGATGTTCTACGGCGCGGTGCTGGAGTGGGCCACCGGCCGCGGCGGCTGCTGTGAGGTCTCGTACGAGGAGGACCAGGTCGTGCTGCGCCAGGACGGCGAACCCGTCGCCCGGCTGAACAGCGGCCCGGTGGAGATCGCCTCGTACTCCCCGCACACCCGGCCGCGCTGGCACGTCCACTTCCGGGTGCCGAAGCTCCGTCCGGCGGTGGAGGCCGCCGTCTCGCTGGGCGGACGGGCCGTCTCGGACACCACCTCGAACGCCACGGAGCGGTGGGTGACGCTCCGCGACCCGGACGGGGCCCTGTTCACCCTCACCACCGCCCTCGGGTCGGACCGGGACTGACCGTCGCCGTCCGCCGTCGGCGGGGGCGACTCACACTCGGTGGCCCTTCGAGATGCGGGCGCAGGGCAGGCCTGGTTCGCTGAATCCGCCCGCTCTCCCCCACAGATCCAAGGAGCGATCATGAGCGTTTCAGGTGAGTCCCGCGGCCGGTCCCAGCAGATGCGCGCCAAGGCCAAGGAGCTGAGCGACGCGGCCGAGCGGTCCACCGACCCGGAGGAGCGCCGCCGGCTGAAGGAGAAGGCCCGCCGCCTGCAGGAGCAGAGCGAGCAGGAGGGCCGCATGGACGACCGGGGCATGGACCCCATGTAGCCCGTAGGCCTCCCCACGTACGCCCGCGCACCCCCACCGGCCGGTGTCCGCCGCGATCCCCCTCGCTGCGGCCACCGGCCGGTGCCGATACCGGCTTGGGCCCGCGAGGATCAGGGACCTAAGCTGCTGCCCCGGATCGCCTTCCTCCAGGAGTCACCCGTGGCGCGCTCGCTCGACGGCCTCGTCTTCGCCCCCGTGGCCGACCAGTCCCCCGGCCAGGTCGGCCGCCGGACCCGGTTCGAGTACCACGAGCAGGACGACCGGGTCTGGGCCGAATACCGGGGCGGTGACGTGGCCATGGGCTACCTCGTCGGCACCCGGTCCGGCCGCACCATCGACTTCCGGTACGTCCAGCTCCGCCACGACGGCACGACCGCGTCCGGGCATTGCACCTCGCTCCTGACGGAGCTGCCCGACGGGCGCCTGCGCCTGGAGGAGACGTGGACGTGGGAGTCCCAGGAGGGCAGCGGCACGAGCGTGGTCGAGCAGCTGCCGCTCTGAGCGTCGACCGGGCGAGGGGGAGATGAGCAGCCGCTCCTCGGCCTCGACCGCCTCCACCGGTCGGCCCGCGGCCTCCGCGCTCCATCCCCGATCCGTTGTAGGACGAGCTGTTCGCCGCCATGGGCTGCGAGCGGGACCGGGCCCTGATCGACGGAGGCACGCGTCCGGCTGGCCCGCCGTCTCGACGGAGAACTACGCGCGCACCGGACCGGATCCGGGCCCGGTTCGAGCCGCGCTTCCCGCTCCGCGGACCACGGTGATCGGGACCTGCAGTTGATGCGGGGCGGAGCAGAGGGGGAACACCACATGGCCCCGTCAGCCGTGGTGACGAAAGACGAGCAGATAGCGCCAGAAGAGGAGCCTGCGGATGTTGCATCCGGGCAGCAGCACCGCGGCTTCCCGGCGGATCTCGACCAGGGGCACGGCCGGCTGCCTCACCGGTGCCTTCACCCGTTCCCGACCAGTCGCAGCAGAGACGGAACGGAGTTCGTCCCTCACCGCGACAGCCAGCTTGGCGACGGCGTTGACGGGCACAGCTGCCAGGCTCCAGGCCCAGTCGAGCCGGGTCGTCTCCGGATAGCACCCCAAGATCACGAGCACCCCGCCGGGCGCGAGCGCGTCACGCAATGCGGCGACGGTCTCGAACGGCATGTGGTGAATGCTGGCGAGGCACGAGATGAAGTCGTAGTGCGCCTTGGGAAGTTCGACTTCGGTCACGTCCGCCTGCCGGAAGCGTGGACTCTGGTCACCGGCCATCCGGCCGGACAGCGCGCGAGCCTCCGCGACGGCCTCCTCGGACGGATCGACCGCGTCGACCTCCATGCCCAGGCGAGCGAGCCGACGCGCGAACCGGCCGGTCCCGCACCCCACGTCCAGTGCCGCACCGCAGTTCCGCGGCACCTGGCGCAACAGCAGGCGGTGATAGTGGTCGTTGTGATCGAAAGGCATGGCGCCGACCCTGCCACAGCGGACGCACTCGGCCCCACCTTTCCACCATCAAGGCCCTTGTGGCGAAAGGACCGCTGACGCCACCGCCACCGCCACCGGAAGGCCCACGGGACGGCCCCTCAAAATGGTCCGTGCTCCTCCTCAGAGGCTCCCCGAGCGACGTGTTCCTTCGAGGAGGAGCCTCTGACGACGGATCTTGACGGACGCTCACCCCGTGGGAGGGTGATCAGAGGCGGACGTTCCAGTCGACCGAGGAGCGCAGGGTGCGCACCACCTTCGGGTCGCGCACCGATGGGGTGCGGTCCTCGGCCGTAACCGTCAGGCGGTGCGTGCGGAGGTCGAAGAGCCACAGCTGCGCCACCGGCACCTCGGTGCGGCCCTGGAAGCGCTTCAGCTCCCGTCCGTCGAGGTACCAGCGGACCACGAGCTGTCGGCCGTCCGCACCGGCCAGCTTCGGCACGGACGCCTTCGCCGTGTGGCGCAGCCGCAGGGTGCGGTCGGTCGGGGTGAGCGGGGTGACGATCCGCGCGTGCTGGTAGAAACCGGCGATCATCGACTCGACGCCGGGCAGGTTGAAGGGCTTGCCCAGGACCCGCATGAGGGAGTTGTCGGTGGGCCGGTACAGCCCGGTCACGAAGTAGTTGCCGCCCTCGTACGCGCCGACCGTGCCGCCGTCGGGAGATTCCTCGCCGAGCCAGCGGTACCACTTGGCCCGCTGTGCGGCCATGCGGTCCGCCGGCAGGGTCGAGCTGTTGGATTCGCCGGGTTCGGGACCGGTGTACCGCTCGTAGTCCGGGACGCCCGGGTAGAAGTACTCGTCGGCGAGCTTGCCGAGGGAGTGGCCGGTCTCGTGGATGGCGACCTGCCCGGACTTCGGGTGGCCCGCGGACGCCGTCGATATCCCCTCGTACCCGAGGGTGGGGTTGGGTTCGTTGTAGCCCGCCCCGCCGTACTTGGCGCTGTTGGCCAGGACGATGACGAGGTCGGCGGCGGGCGCCTTCGCCACGTACGCGTCCACCTTGGGCTGGTCGATGCAGAGCAGCCGCTCGATGTTCTCGCACCAGAAGTACGACCCGAGGGCGGTGTCGCGGACGGTGGCCGGAGCGGGGTCGCCGGAGACTCCGGAGTCGTGCGAAACGGCGTCGACCGTCCATACGTTGAAGAGGTTCCGGTACGTGGCGTAGGGCTCGACGGCGGCCACCTCGGCCCATTTCTGCTCGGCGTCGGTGTGGAACCGGGCCAGTTCGACGGCGGTGTACCCGTCACCGATGACCACGACGTCGAGGCGGTCGGCGGTGGAGCCGTTGTCGATCATCTTGGTGACCTGGCCGTCGGCCGACCGCTCGGCCGGGGACAGCCGGCCCGAAGCCTTGGCGGGGCTGCCTGCGGCCGGTACCCGGGCGTGGCCCGACCCGGCCTCACCGCCGTGCTCCGGCCCGGGTATCTCGACCTCGATCCGCGGCCCCGTCGGGGCGGTGGCCGCGTCGGCGGGTCCGGCCGGTCCGGCGGCCACCAGCGCGGCGGTCGCGCAGATCGTCGCGACGGCCGCACGCCATGCCGAGCGCACGGCGGGACGCCGGCCCGGACGCCTGCCCGAACCTCTGACTGGATCCATGAAGTACTCCCCCGGGAACGGAAGTTAAATGGTTTGTTAAGCGCGTTGAATCGGTTGCTTAAACTAGGTGGCGCACGGGACGTGCGCAATGCCTGCTCCCGCTGAATACTGGGGAGTTCGAGCGACCAGGGGGAATTCATGGACGAACCGGCCCGGATCGGCCGCAGGGTGCAGCGCATGCGCGGCGAACTCGGCTTGACACAGCGACAGTTGGCTGAGCCCTCCTACACCTCGGCCTACATCTCCACGCTGGAGTCGGGCAAGGTCCGGCCCTCCGAGACCGCACTGCGCTTCCTCGCCGCCCGCCTGGGCACCTCGTACGAGGAACTCGCCACCGGCCGCCCCGCCCACCTGGCCACCGAGCTGCGGCTCGCCCTCACCGACGCCCAGCAGACGCTCGCCACGGGCGCGGCCGACGAGGCCGCCGCCCGCTACCGGCGGCTGCTCGCCGAGGCCGAGGAGCTCGGACTGGTCCCCGAACAGGCGGAGGCCCGGCTCGGACTCGGCGACTGCGCCCTGGAGTCCGGCGAACTGCCCGACGCGATCGGTCACTTCGAGGCGGCCGAGCGCCTCCTCGCGGACGAGCCGCTCCCCCGACGGGCCCGGCCGATCCGCGGCCGGGCCGTCGCGCACCTGCTCGCCGGTGAGCTGCGCTACGCCTGCTACCTGCTCGAATCCACCATCGACGAGCTGGGCGCGAGCGGACTGGCCGACCCCGAGGCGCTGGTCCTGCTCAACGCCGCGATCATCGGGCCGTACCTCGACATGGGCGCCCAGGCCCGGGCCGCCCGCGCCGCCGAGCTCGCCCTCGCGCTGGCCCCGCAGGTCAGCGATCCGGCACTGGTGGCGGGCATGCACCGGCAGGTGGCGCGCACCTTCCTCGCCGGGGGGCGGGTGGCCGACGCGGACGCCTCACTGGCGAAGGCCCAGGAGATCTACGGGCAGCTGCGGCTGCGGACCGATCTGGCGCACTGCCACTGGATGCGCGGCTACGTCCAGGCGCAGAACGGCGAACTCGCTTCGGCAGAGCGGGAGTTGCGCCTCGCCCGGGACATGCTGTCGGCCCGCCGCGCCGGACTCTACACGGCGCAGGTGGAGGTCGAGCTGGCCGACGTACTGCGCCAGCTCGGGCGGTACGAGGAAGCAGCCGGGCTGCTCTCGGCGCTGCTCGAGCTGGGGGACAGCCACGGCGCCGTGCACGCGGGCGGCGCACACCGGCTCCTCGGTCTGATGGCCGAGGAGCGCGGCGAGCCGGAGGCGGCCGAGGAGCACTACGTACAGGCGTTGGCGCTGCTGGAGCGCAGCGGGGCGTCGGGCGACCTCGCCGACCTGTGCCGACTGCTGGGTGATCTGCTGCGGCGCACGGGCCGGGTGGAGGCGGCCATGGACGCGTACCGCACAGGCCTGGGGCACCGGGCGGCGCCCGGCACCACCACCCTGGGCCCGGCGCCCGCCGCGCCCGCGGTGCGGCCCGCCGTCAGTGGTTCTCGGTGGGCTGCAGGTCCCGCGGAATGAGCGTCCAGGTCGTGGCCGCCGCGGCGACCGCGAGTACGGCGGCCAGCAGGAAGGCCGGAGTGATCGCCAGGGTGTAGGCGTGCGAGGCGGTGTCGAGCGGGCCTCGCCGACGGCGCCGCCGATGCGCTCGGCGGTGTGCGCGGCCTCGCCGACGGAACCCCGCACGGCTGCGGCGCTCGGGCCGTCCAGTTCCAGGGTGGGCAGGTTGCCCCGGTAGAGGGCCGCCGCGGTGGAGCCGAGGACGGCGACTCCCATGGCCGAGCCGAGTTCGTAGCAGGTCTCCTCGATGGCGGCGGCGCTGGAGACTTCGGCGGCGGGCGCGGCGGAGACCAGGGTGACCGAGGCCACGGTGGTGGCGAGGCCGGCGCCCAGGCCCATCACGGTCAGGGCGGCGGCGAAGGCCGGGTAGCCGAGGTCGGTGAACTGCTGGAAGGTCCAGGGCAGTGCCATGCCGACGGCCAGGACGACCAGCCCGGCGCCGAGCACGTGGCGGATGGCGAAGCGGTGCATCAGCGAGGGGGCCACCATCGAGGCGGCGATCAGCGCGAGCGGTGCGGGCAGCAGGCGCAGTCCGGCCTCCAGCGGGGTGTAGCCCTCGCCGTACTGGAACCACTGGGTGACGAGGAACAGGATCGCGCCCATGCCCACCATGGGCAGGAAGATCGCGGTGGCCGCGACGCTGAAGGCGGGCTTGGCGAACAGCCGTACCTGGAGCAGCGGGTGGTCCAGGCGCAGCTGACGGCGTACGAAGACGGTCAGCGCGGCGGCTGCGATCAGGAGCAGGGCCCAGGGCAGCGGGTCGGCGATTCCGCTCTTGCCGAGCTGCTTGATTCCGCCCGCGAGGGCGAGCATGCCGACGACGGACTGGCCGACGCCCCACCAGTCCCACCTGCCGCTGCTGCGCGGGGAGCGCGATTCGGGCAGGTAGCGCAGGCCGGCCGCGACGATGACGGCGGCGACGGGGAGGTTGAGGAGGAAGGCGGAGTGCCAGCCGTAGTCCTGGACCAGGAGTCCGCCGACGACCGGCCCGAAGGCCATGCCGCCGCCGAAGACGGCCGCCCAGACGGCGAGCGCGAAGGCGCGCTCCTTGGCGTCGGTGAAGACGGTGCGCAGGATGGACACGGTGGCGGGCATGATGGCCGCGCCGCCGATGCCGAGCAGGGCGCGGGCGGCTATGACGTGCCAGGCCTCGGTGGAGAGCACGGCGATGAGCGAGGCGAGCGAGAAGATGCCGAAGCCCACCACGAGCAGCCGCTTGCGCCCCCAACGGTCACCGAGCGCCCCGGCGGTGACCAGCAGTCCGGACAGGGCGAGCGCGTAGACGTCGATGATCCACAGCTGCTGCACGGCGCCCGGCTGGAGGTCGTCGACGAGCGAGGGGAAGGCCACGTTGAGGATCGTGGTGTCCATGGAGATGAGCAGGAGGCTGCCGGAGAGGATCGCCAGGACGATCCACCTACGGGGGGCCTGCGCGGGGGTGTGCATGGGGTTCCGTTCAGAGGTGCGCACGGCGCGCACGGTGGTGAGGAGTTTCAGGGCGCGGGAGCGCCTGCGGGGGGCGGCGCGAGCGGCCGCGTCCCGCTGAGGAAGGAGGTCAGCACCAGGTGGCCGATCTGGCGCGGGGCGAAGTGTCCGTCGCGCACGCCCTCGGCGGCCGCGTCGAGCAGGCCCCAGAGCGAGTACCAGATCCAGTACGGCGGGAGGTCCGCGCGCAGCCGGCCCAGCCGCTGGCCGAGGGCGATGAAGGCCACGGCCTGCTGGTCCTGCCGGTCCACGCCCGCCCGGAACTCCGGGTCAGCGAGGACGGTGGCGTCGCGCGAGGTGAAGCCGTAGAGGTGGGCGGCGGGCATCAGGGCGATGACCAGTTCCTCGATGGCGGCGTCGAAGGCGGCCGCGTCGGCGCTCGGAGTCAGGTCGAGCGGAGCCAGGCGCCCTCGTCCTGCCGTACCTCGCCAACGGGGACGACCTCGCCGAAGCGGGACTCGCGGCGGCCCCCACGGACCGGCGGACCGTCGGGGACACCTGGGCCCGGCAGCTGGAGTACGCCCCCGTCCTCGCGCTCGTCGACAGCGCGGACGCGGGCGACGAGGACCGCGCCCTGTTGGCCCAGTTGCACCCGACCGCCCGCCGGGTGGTGACGGGGTCCGGCGAGCTGGCGCGCGCGGCCTTCGCCGGTTTCGACGTCGAGGCGGCGGCCGCCGCCCAGCATCCGGCCTGCGCGCTGCTGCCGCAGGAGGCGGACGAGGCCGGGGTCGCCACGCTCGTGTGGCACCGCCACCGCCCCTTCCACCCGGAGCGGCTCTACGAGGCCCTGGAGGACCTGGTGGCCGCGGCCACCCGCAGCCGCGGCCGCTTCTGGCTCGCCGACCGCCTTCGGCGCCTTCCTCGACCCCGCCTCCTGACCCTCCGACAGACCCATTCCGGGCCCGGTTGTCGGTCCTGGACACCGGTTCCCGGTCGCCGGTCCTAGTCGCCGGTGCTACGGGCGCGGGCTCCCGAGCGGGTGCGGCCCGCGGTCTGGGCCCGCTGGGGGTGGCGGCGCACGTACTCGTGCTCCAGCTCGTTCATCCGCTTCGTGTGGGTGACCAGGGCGTCGTCGGACCCGTGCAACAGGGTCTCGTGGCGCGTGCGGTGGATGGCCTCCAGCTCCTTGAGGAGCCTGCCCTCCTCCAGTTTCTGCGCCGACGGACCGCCGTCGTGCTCCGTCATGGCACGTGCACCTCCTCCACCGGGCCGCGGGATCAGACTGGGCCTACCTCCCCGGCCACTCCATCATGCCCCGCACCACGGGAGCGGGCCTCCGGGCCGGGAGCGCCGCACGGTGTTCATGCTCGTCGCACCCGACCGGGCCGCGCCGCGCGCGATCGCCGCCCTCGTCGACCCCTCCGCCCCCATGTCCGCAACACGCCAGAGACTGGTAGACACTGTCTACGGATCCCTGGTAGACAGTGTCCATGGACCAAGAGGGACCGCTCCGGGAGCGGCTGATCGACGTCGGTGTGGAACTCGTCATGAGCGAGGGCGCAGGCGCTCTCGGGCTGCGGGAGATCGCCCGCCGGGCGGGTGTCTCGCACGGGGCGCCGCGCCGGTACTTCCCCACCCACCAGTCCCTGCTGTCGGCGATCGCCCGGCGCGGGTTCGAGGATCTCGGGGTGCGCATCGCGGCCTCGGCCGGTGCGCCGGAGCTGTCCCCGCGAGAACGGGTGCGGACGATCGGGTGCGCGTACGTCGGCTACGCGCTGGAGCACGCGGGGATGTTCGCGCTGATGTTCCGGCACGACCTGCTGGACAGTACGGGCCGGGGTCCCTCCGAGGGGCCGCGGCTGCGGGAGGCGACGATCCCGATGTTCGATCTCCTCGTGTCGCTCGTCCGTCGGTGCGGGGCGGCCGAACCCTCCGTCACCGCCGCCGCGTTGTGGGCCAACCTGCACGGCGTGGCGCAGTTGTGGCGCTGGGGCAGCCTGCAGCTGGCCCTCGGCGGCGCACCGGTCGACGGCGTCGAACGGCTCGTCGGCGCCGCCGTCGACGCGCACCTCGGTCCGGAGCCCGTATGAGGCAGCGGACATCTCTCCTCGTCAGCGTGGCGGGAGCCATGCTCGTCGCGCTGGACGGCACCGTGCTGACCGTGGCCCAGCCGAGCCTGCGGCGCGACCTCGGGGCGAGCGTGGCGCAGGTCCAGTGGACCAGTACCGCCTATCTGTTGGCCGTGGCCGCGTTCCTGGTCGTGGCCGGACGCCTCGGCGACCGGTACGGGCACCCCCGACTGTTCCTCGTCGGCGTCCTCGGCTTCGCCGCGGCCTCGGCCGGCATCGTGTGCGCGCCCGGCGTGGGCTGGGTGATCGCGCTGCGCGCCGCGCAGGGCGTGTTCGGCGCGCTGCTGCAGCCCGCGACGCTGGCAATGCTGCGGCTCGCCTACCCGCCCGACCGGCTCCCCGCTGCGGTCGCCGTGCGGACCAGCGCGATCGGACTGGCCGCGGCGGCCGGCCCGCTGCTCGGGGGCCTGCTGGTCGCGCGGTGGGACTGGCGGGCGGTGTTCGTGATCAACGTGCCGGTGGCCCTGGTGCTCGCCGCGCTCACGCTCGCCGTACGGGCCCCCGCACCCCCGCGGACGGAGCGCGGACGGCTGGAGGTCACCGGTGCCGCCCTGCTCACCACCGCCCTCGCGGTGTTCGTGCACGCGCTGGTCGGCGTGCCCGCGTACGGGTGGACGGCTGCGCCCACCGTCATCGGTTTCGGGGCCGCCGCAGGGCTCGCGGCCCTGTTCGTACGCCGGGAGCGGCGGGCCGCGCTGCCGTTCGTCCCGCGCGCCGTGGCCCGGTCCACGGCGGTGACGGCCTCGATCGGGCTGCTGCTGATCGTCTCCGCGGGCATGTTCGGGGCGCTGTTCACGGCCACGTTCCAGCTCCAGGACGTCGAGGGGCTGGACCCGCTCGCCACCGGTGTGCGGGTGCTGCCGCTGACCGCGCTGATGGTGGCGGGGGCGCCGGTGGCGGGCCTGGCACTGCGCAGGTTCGGTGCGCGCCGGACCGCGCTGGCCGGTACGGGGCTGGTCGTCGCCGGCATCGCCGGGCTGGGATCCGCGTCCCCGGTGGCCTTCGGGGTGCTTGGCGCCGGGTTCACCACCGTCATGGTCACCGCCACCGGGGCCGTGGTCGGCTCGGCCCCGGCCGGGTACGCCGGGGTCGTCGGGGGGCTCAAGCAGACGGCCATGAACGTCGGACCGGCCCTCGGGATCGCGGTCGCCGCGGGCGTCGGGCCGCACGGCTCGTCGCTGGTGGCGCTGGCCGCGCTGACGGCCGTGGGTCTGGTGGTGGCCTCAGCTCTGCCCGGCGGCGCGCGCCCGGCAGTTGCGGGCGACCTCGTCGGCGAAGACCAGGGCCGGCGGGGCGAGGGCGGACCAGCGGCGGACGGCCCAGCCGACCGCGAGCGGCGGCAGGGCGGGGATCGGCACGAGGCGCAGCGGGCCGTCGGAGCCGGGGACCCGCCAGCCGGGCAGCGCGGGCACGACGGCGTGTCCGAGGCCTAGTTCGGCGAGCAGCAGGGCGGTGTCCCAGTCGGCCACGCTGGTGTCGGAGCTGACCCGGATGCCGGATTCGGCGAAGGCGGCGTCGAGGTGGGCGCGTGAGGCGGAGTTCTTGGGGAGCCGGATGTGGCGGATGCCGGCGAGGTCGGCGGGGTCGATGCGGGCGCGGGCGGCGAGGGGGTCGTCCGCGCCGACAGCGAGTACCCAGGGCAGCTCCATGACGGGGCGCAGCTCGATGCCGCGGACCGGGCCGCCGATGGTGATCCAGGCGAGGTCGAGGGCGTCGGCGGCGAGGGCGTCGAGGCAGTTGCGGATGGAGTTCTCGGTCTGGAACTCCAGGCTCACCCCGGGGTGGCGGCGGCGGAAGGTGACGACGGCCTCGGCCATGAAGTGCCGCACCGTCGTCCCGCCGGTGGTGATGCGGACCGTGCCGCCACTGCCCCGGACGAGGTCCTCCACGCGGCGCAGGGCGCCGTCGAGTCCGGCGATGCCGTCGGCGGCGGCCGCCTGGAGGATGCGGCCGGCCGCGGTGGGCAGAACGCCGCGGGCATGGCGTTCCAGGAGGCTCGTGCCGGTCTGCTTCTCCAGGCGGCGGACGTGCTGGCTGACGGCCGATTGGGTGCAGCCGAGGTCGCGGGCCACTGCGCTGAGGCTGCCCGACCGGCAGACGGCCACGAACACACGGAGATCATCAAGGGTCACAAGACCCAAGGTATCGCTTGGAGGTTGAGAGCAAATTGGAGGATTGACTTGGGTTTTGGATGGGATCAAGATCGATGCAGGGCCCGGGCGGCAACCCGTCCCTGCCCGCGCCACGGGGTCCGGAACCCAGGCGCGGGCGGGGCCGGGTGTCGACCCACCCGGCCCGCCCCCATCGACCGGAGGGACAGGCCGGTGCCGGATCACGCCGTCGCATGGCTGCGGACGCTCGGCGCGCAGGAGGTCTCCCATCCGGGCGGTACCCTCCTCGCACACCTCGAGCGCGTACAGGAGCTCCTCGGGTCTTGGGGGGCGCGGCCCGCGCTCCAACGAGCGGGCCTGTGCCACGCGTTCTACGGTACGGACGGTTTCCCCACCGGCTTGCTGCCGCTCGCCCGGCGGGCCGAACTGGCCGCGGTGATCGGCGACGAGGCCGAGGAGATCGTGTACTTGTACGCCGCCTGCGACCGCGCGGCTTCGTATCCGACGCTCGCCAGCGCGGAGGCGGCCTTCCGGGACCGGTTCACCGGCCGTGTCCACTCCCCCGCTCTGGAACTCCGGCGGGACCTCGCCGAGCTGTCGGCGGCCAACGAGCTCGACCTCGCGCGGATCGATCCCGCCTTCCGCGAGGCGTCGGGAGCCGAACTCCTCGCCCTGTTCGCACGGCTCCGCGGACTGCTGAGCGAGCCGGCCCGGCGGGAGTGCCGGGCCGTGCTCGTCGACGGTGGGGGTTGAGGCGGTCAGGGGACGGGCCGGTCGAGCGGAGCGGACGGGGGCAGGGCCCCGGCCGCGGGGACGCTCGTGCCGGTGGCGGAGACGCTGAACGCGCCCGCCGTGCCGGGCGTCTTGACCCGGAGGACGCCGGAGCGGTCCGCCGGGTCGAAGTACCAGCCGGACGTCGCGGCGTCGTAGGCGGCTTTGGAGGCCAGGACCGGAACGGGGGTCCCGTCCCGGGTGACGGTGGCGGGTGCGGTGGCCACGTGGAGGGTGAACTCGTAGCCGCGGGAGGCCGGTTTGCCGGTGTAGCTGCCGGTGGGGGCGCCCACGGAGACGGTGACCGTGCCGGAGCCGGTGGTCGGGGCAGTGACGTCGACGCGCTGGCGGGCGTAGGCACCGGACCGGTAGGCGCGGGTGCGGCCGTCGTCCTCGTAGAGGCTGAAGGTGGAGGTGCCGCGCGGGTGGATGTCGTAGGTGAGGGTGGAGACGGGCTTCTCGCCGGTGTAGTTCATCTGCGGCCACATCGGGACGACGGCGCCGCCCTTGACGAAGAGCGGCAGGGTCTCCAGCGGTGCCCGGTACCCGTTCAGCCACCCCGGGCCCGCGTACGTACGGCCCGTCCAGTAGTCGGTCCAGGTCCCGGCGGGCAGGTAGATGCCGTCGCGGACCGAGGTGTCGGAGACGACGGGTGCGACGAGGAGGGAGTCGCCGGCCATGAACTGGCCGCTGGTGAGGTTGCCGCGGGCGACCGGGTCGTCGGGGTACTCCAGGACCATGGCCCGGGTGCTGGGCACGCCGCTCTCGTGCGCGACGCGGCTCATCGTGTACAGGTACGGCATCAACCGCATCTTGAGCTGCAGGTACGTGCGGTTGATGGACCGGTACGGCTCGGCGAAGCGCCAGGGCTGCTTGTCCTGGTAGCCGGCGGACGGGCCCGTCGCACCCCAACCGGACATGGTCATGAAGGCCGGGGTGAAGGCCTTCCACTGGAGGTCCCGGGTGTACGTCTGCGGACTGCCGCCGAAGATGCCGTCGACGTCACCGGCCGCGTAGTTGAGGGCGGAGAGACCCGCTCCGGTGATGGCGGGGACGTGCCAGCGCATGTCGTCCCAGGTGCCATGGGTGTCGCCGGTCCAGACGACGGCGTTGCGCTGGGTGCCCGCCCAGCCGTCGACGGTCCAGACGTAGCGCCGGGCGTCGGAGTTCTCCTCGATGCCGTCGACCGCCTGCTGGACGCCTTGGAAGGCGGTCTTGTAGCCGCCGCCGATCCAGGCCACGTCCGTCTTGACGCCGCGGCTGCCGGCCGCGGCGACCTCGTCGGCGATGGAGCCGAGGCCGGTGGAGGTCCACAGGCCCGTCTGGAATCCCTTGGCCTTCAGGGCGTCCACGGTCGACTTCAGGGGTGCGGTGTAGCCGCAGCCGTAGCCGTCGTTGGGCAGGAACCAGCCCGAGGGCATGTCGGCGGCCCGGGCGTCGGCCGCGTAGCCGACGACGTCGGGGGTCCTCTGGTGGCGAAGCCGGCCGTGATCGCCCTGGTAGTCGGGGTTGGAGGCGTTGAAGCAGTCGGCGTTGCCGAGCTCGAAGCCCCACATCGGCGCCATGAAGGGCTTCCCGCTCACGTCGGTGTACGCGTCGAGGACGGACTTGAGGGAGTCGCCGGTGAAGTACCAGGCGTCGAAGCGCTTCTCGTCGTGGGTGAGGGTGGTGGGCGCGTTGAAGCCGTAGGAACCCGGGGCCCAGGTGTTGCGCATGACGCCGTAGCCGTTGGTGGACATGTAGAAGGGGGCGGGGCTGGCGTTGTCGTTCTCGCGCCACTTGTTGTCGACGGCGATCGGGACGGTCTTGCCCCGCAGCGCCCACTCGCCCAGGCGCAGGCCGGTGCCGTAGAACTGCTCGTCCGCGCCCCGGGCCAGGTACTGGGTGGTCCGGCCGCCGGTCCAGCTGGTGGGCCGGGTCTCCTGCCAGACGGGGGTGGTGTCGTCGGCGCGGAAGACGGAGAACCGCAGGGGCTTCTTGTTGACGCGGATGGAGAGGGATCCGGTGGTGATCCGGTAGTACGCGCCGGCGTCCGACCAGTTCGTCGCCACGGGGCCGAAATCGGTGGTGGGCGCGAGGTCGGTGCCGGCCGGGTCGTGGGTGAAGGACCCGTCGGGCGAGAGCCAGAGGCGGAAGACGTCGGCGCGGGCGACGACCACCCGGGCCTTGGCTCCGCCGGATGCCGTGACGGTGAAGGTGTCCCCGGACCGGGTGAAACCGGTGACGTCGCCCGCCGTCGCCGTGGCTCCGGCGGGGGCGGCCTCGGCGGATGGGGCGACCGGTCCCGCGGCGGCCAGACCGGCCACGGTGAGGGCGGCGGCGAGCAGGGGGACGGCCGGGTTGCGCCGCCTGCGCCGCCGCCGCGCGGCGTGAACGCGGCTGCCTAACGGGCCTTGCCGACCCTGGCTCCTGCGGATGCTTGGCAGTCTCATGGGGCAGCTCCTCGTGCGGTCCGGGACGCG
This sequence comes from Streptomyces sp. NPDC091682, assembly GCF_044756625.1. NCBI lineage: Bacteria > Bacillati > Actinomycetota > Actinomycetes > Kitasatosporales > Streptomycetaceae > Streptomyces > Streptomyces sp. NPDC091682. The sequence goes on from NZ_JBIVTH010000008.1 coordinate 237,475, forward strand.
GACACAGCTCCTTGGCATGCTCCCGGCAAGATAGCGCTCCGGTGGGCCTTGGTGAAAGATGATGCTCGAAGTCGACTTCATGCACGCATCTTTGAGCATCTGTCAGACAGTGTGCGGCCTGGATAGAGTGCGGGGCATGGTGGCTTACGACGTCGACGTGGCAGTGGTGGGGGCGGGACCGGTCGGGCTGAGCGCCGCGCTGCTGCTCGCCCGGGCCGGTCTCGCCGTGGTGGTGCTGGAGCGCCGTCCGGGGCCGGTCACCGAGTCCCGTGCGACGGACCTGCACGCGCGGACCCTGGAGGCCCTGACCCCGAGCGGCCTGGCCGAGTCCCTGCTCCCGCTCGGCCGACGCGTGGACGCGGTGGAGATGTGGTCGGGGCGGCGCCGGCTGGGCGGCTTCGACCTGGCCCGGCTGCGCTCCCCGTACCCGTACGTCCTCACCGTGCCGCAGTGCGCGACCGTGGGTCTGCCTCCGGACGGGGCGGCCCGGCGCCCGTACGGCGCTCCGGCGGTGGTGTGCCCGTTACGATGCTCTTGTCATGATCAGACTGAAGGTGCTCGGTCCGTTCCGGGTTGAGGTAGACGGCCACGAGGTCGACGCGGGGGGTCGGCTCGCACGGATGGTCCTGGTCCAACTACTGCTCGCCCGTGGGACGGTGGTGCCCACGGAGCGGTTCATCGAGCGGTTGTGGCCGACCCGGGTCCCGTCGAGCTCCCAGGCCTCGCTCCACGCCTACATCGCCCGTCTGCGGCGCACCCTCGAACCGGGACGGGCCCCCCGTACGCCTGCGCGGCTCCTGGTCAGCGCGCCCCACGGCTACGCCCTCACCGTGGAGCGGGACGCCGTGGACGCCTGGGCGTTCGAAGCCGGCGTGGCGGCCTGCTCGGGGGCGGAACTGCCGGCTCACGTCGCCGCCAAGGGCCTGGCCGGGGCGCTCGCCGCATGGGGCGGGCAGCCGTACGCGGAGTTCTCGGACGAGCAGTGGACCGCTGGTGAGCGCGCCCAACTGGAAGAGGTGCACCACACCGCCCGCGAACGGCTCGCTGCGGCCCGACTGGGCAGCGGCCAGGCCGCGCAGGCGCTCGCCGACGCCGGCGCGCTGACCCGGGAACAGCCGTTGCACGAGGAGGGGTGGCGGCTGCTGGCCCTCGCCCTGTGGGCCCGTGACCGCCAGGGGGACGCCCTGGCCGCGGTACGACGTGCTCGGCACGTCCTCGACGAAGAACTCGGCGTCGAGCCGGGGCCCGCCCTGTCGGAGCTGGAACAGGCCCTGCTGCACCAGCGTCTGGAAGTCCTCCACCGGGCGACCGGGGCGCCCGCCACGGCCACCGCCCCCGCCGGGGTGCCGCGCATCGTCGTGGCGGCGCAAGGTCCGGCTCCGATGGCACCTGCGGCTGCCGCGGGCGGAAGTGCGACGCCGACGGTACTGGCGGCCGACCGGCTCCTGGGCCGGGACGAGGAGCTCGACCGACTCGCCACTGCGGCGGACCGGGCACGGAGCGGCCGGGCCCAGGTGGTCGTGGTCTGCGGTGAGGCCGGTATCGGCAAGTCGAGCCTGCTGGACGCCGCCGTCCGTCAACTGCCCGAACAGGGCTGGCTGGTCGGGTCCGGGCACTGCCCGGAGACCGACGGCGCCCCGCCCGGCCGGGCCTGGTTCGACATGCTGCCCGATCTGGCGGAAGCCGCACCGCCGGGTGCGTACGCCGATGAGCTCGCTCCGCTCCTGGCTCCGGGCACGGAGCGGGACTCCGGGCAGCCGGACGGCAGCCCGGCCCGGCGCTTTCGCCTGCACCGGGCACTGCTCGGCTGGCTGCGCGACACGGCGCGGCGACGGCCGCTGGCGATCGTGCTGGACGACCTGCACCGGGGTGACCAGGAGAGCCTCGAGCTGTTCCTGCTCTGCGCCGAGCAGCTGCGCGACGTACCCCTGCTGCTGGTGGGCTCGTACCGCACCGGCGAGGGCGATCTGACCGGGGCGCTGGCCCGCCTGGCCGCCTGCTCGCCCGTACGGATGGCGCTCGGCGGGCTGTCGGACGCCCAGGCCAAGGAACTGCTGCAGCGCGGCGCGGCCGGTATGAGCGAGCACGCCGCAGCGGCCCTGGCCGAACGGGCCGGGGGCAACCCCTTCTACCTGCGCGAGAGTTCGCTGCTGCTGGCCGGTGAAGGCGAGCAGCAGGCGCTGGGCCGCGTGCCGCAGGGGGTCCAGGACGTGCTGCGCCGACGGCTGGCGCTGCTCGCACCGACCGTCACGGCCGGACTGCGCCTGGCGGCCGTCGCGGCCGCGAGGCTGCGGTGTCCCTGCTGGTGGGCGCCACGGACGGGGGCTCCGGGCAGCTCCTCGACGCCCTGGACGCGGGTGTCACCGCCGGACTGCTGACCGAACCGCGACCCGGCACGGTCCGTTTCACCCATGCCCTCGTGCGGGACACGCTGGAGGGCGACCTCACCCGCCTGCGGCTGGCCCGGATGCATTCCCGCCTGGGCAGGGCCCTGATCGCCCTCGGCTCGGACGACGTCGCCGCAACGGCCCACCACCTCCTGCAGGCGGCCCCGGTCGTGACCGCCGACGCCGGGCCCGCGGTCCATCAGGCACGGCCGGCGGGCGAGCAGGCGGTGCGCCGATACGCCCCACAGAATGCCGAAGTCCTGCTGACCGCGGCCCGGGCTGCTGTCCGATCATCCGGCCGCCTTCGCCGACCAGGACGCCGCTGTGTTGCGTGTGGGGCTGCTGGGCCAGCTGGTGGAGTGCCGCATCCGGATGGGAGCCGTCGTACCCGCCCGCGAGGCGCAGGAGCAGGCCGTACGCGTGGCCCGGGGGGAGGGCCGCGCCGACCTGCTTACCGCTGCCTACACGACGTGGACCGAACCGACGCCCTGGCGCGTCCGTGCGTACGCGGCCTCGGACCCCGAGGCCGTCGAGGAACTCGGGAAGTTGCTGGAGGAGCCCGGTCTGACCGACCGGCAGCGGTGCCTGCTCCTCGACCAGCTGGCCGACGCGCTCGACGACACCGACCCCCGCTCCGTGGCCGCGTCCCGCCGGGCCGTGGAGCTCGCCCGTACCCTGGGCGAGCCCCGGCTGCGCGGCCTGACCCTGGCCTCGCTGCTGCGCCGGGTCGACTGCGAACTCGAACCGGAGGCCTACCTCGAGCTCCACCGGGAACTCGGCCGGGTGGCCGACTCCCAGGACAGCCCCGAGTACTCCTGGATGACGGCCTACACCGCCGCCCGCATCGCCGCCGCCCGCAACGACCCGGCCGAGATGGAGCGGTGTCTCGTACGGGGGGACGAGATCGCCCGCACGTACGAACTCCAGGGCGCGTTCGCGGTGGCCAGGCTGCGCCGCCCCCTGCTCGCCATGGCCCAGGGCCGCTTCGACGACGCGGAGCGGGACCTGGGGGCGGCGGTGGCGGAGCTGCGGGCGCGCGGGGCGGTGGACCTCAGCGGGCTGGCGGCCCTGGCCGTCGGGTGCATCCGGCTGCAGCAGGGCCGGATCACCGAGGTGCTGCCCGTGCTGCTCGCCGTGTGGGAGCAGTACCAGCCGCTCAACGAGGCCATCACCGCTCTCGCACTGCACGCCTCGGGCCGCCCCGAACGAGCCCGCGAGGTGTTCGCCCGGCGCGTGCCGATCCGGCGGGACTTCTGCTACTCCATCCTGGCGGCGCTGCGCGGCAGCGCCGCCATCACCCTCGGCGACCGGACGGCGGCCTCCGAGGTCTACCGGGAACTGCTGCCCCTGCACGGGCTGGCGGGGAGCGCGAGCAGCCTCAGCCTCGTCTTCCGGCCCGTCGCCCAGACCTTGGGCGACCTGGCCCGGTTCCTCGAGCGTCCCGAGCGGGCCCGGAGCCACTACCTCGAAGCGGCCCGGGTGGCCGCCGCGTGGGATTCCCCCCACTGGGCGGGCGCGGCGCAGTCCGGGCTGGCCGGACTGCCGCCGGCGCCCGCGTAGGGGCGCCCCTACGCGGGCGCCGGCGGGGGCGGCCGGTCGCCGGTCAGGCCAGCTCGGCCGTGAACGCCGCCGCGAGGTCGAGGAACTCTTCGGGCGAGTCCGTCGTCAGTTGGAGGTCCACGAGCACCTCGTCGGTCCGGGCCGTGCACATCTGCTTGAGGTGGTCGCAGATCTGGCGCACGGTCCCGCGGTGGTGGGTCTGCGCGGGGTCGACCTCGGCCGTGGTGACCTCGGGGTTGACGCGGAACACCCGGCGCAGCCCCGCCGGGTCCCGGCCGGCCCGTTCGGCGGCATCGACGGCCACCGCCCAGAGCGCGTGGAAGAAGGGCAGGGGCATCGAGGCCGCGAGCCAGCCGTCGGCGCGCCTGCCGACCCGCTCCAGGGCGTACGGGGTGAAGCCACCCAGCAGGATCGGCGGCCTCGGGCCCTGGAGGGGTTTGGGGAGGACGGTCGACTCTGGAATGGTCCACAAGGGGCCGGTGTGGGCGACCGGATCGCCGCACCACACGGCTTCGAGGACGTCGAGGGTCTCCTCCAACCGGGCGCCGCGGCCCTTCCAGGGCACCCCGGCAGCCTCGTACTCCTCGCGCATCCAGCCCAGCCCGATGCCCACGTCCAGGCGCCCGTGGCTGATCAGGTCGAGGGTCGTGAGCGCTCGGGCGAGCACGAGGGGCGGCTGCCACAGGGCGTTGAGGGTGCTGCTGCCCAGGCGCACGCGTTCGGTGACGGCGGCCGCCAGGCCCAGGGCGAGGAGCGGGTCGAGGTGGGTGCCGTACCGGGCGGGCATCTGCTGCCCGCCGAGGTAGCCGTCGGGCGGGTCGATCGGGGCCAGGAGCCGGTCGGCCACCCAGAGGCTGTGACAGCCGAGGGCTTCCAGCGCCGCGCACATCGCGGCGGTGCGGTCGGGGTCGGCGAACGGGCCGAACTGGGGTACGGAGAATCCGATGCGCATCGGTGGGAGTTCCTCGATCGGTACGGGACGGGGCGGGGCGGTCGGGGATAGGGGGCCGGGCCTCAGGGGCGGGCGGCCGGACCGGGAGGGCACGTCAGACGGTCGTGTGCCGGCCGCGGATCCGGTCGGTCTCGCGGCGGTACTGGCGCCGGCCGACGAGCTTCCACAGCACCCGGGCCGGGAGGGGAAGCCGACCGAGGAACTCCTGCCGCTCCTCGGGCGAGCTGTCCTCCAGGATGGCGCCCAGGGCGATCACCAGCCGGTTGCGCGGCGTCTCGGCGAGGCCCCGCTCCCCCAGCGCGTGCCACTGTTCCTCGGTGACGTGGAGCGCGACCAGCGGCATGACCTGCCGCTCTTCCTCGTCGAGGTGGGCGCACAGTTGCCGGTGGTGCGTGCGCAGCGCCTCGGCGAGTTCGTCGCGGTCTTCGGTCCGGGCCTGCGCCTCCCAACGGTCCATCAGCTGCTGGACCTCGGCGATCCCTTCGGCGAGCGCGTGGTGCTGCGCCTCCATCGCCAGGACCTGCTCGGCGTCCAGGTCCAGGTGGGGCAGCACGGCCGGCCAGAGCATCTCGTCCTCGCCGGTGTGGTGGGTGTGCAGGCCGACGGAGTACAGCCGCCAGTGCTCGGCGAGCATCCGGGAGCGGGCGGTGTCGGCGGACCGGACCTCCTGGACGAGTTCGGCCAGGAGGCGCGACTCGCGGCGGAACACCTGGTGGATCATCGCCATTTCGCGGGTGTAGGGGTGGACGGTGGTACCGGAGGGGTTGTTCGTGTTCATGAGGACCAGTCTTGGGAGCCCGGTTGCACGGCACTTGCAACCGACTTGCCACGACCGTCAGAGCGGCGGGAGCGGTGGGGTGACCGCCAGAACCGGCGGGGTCGGGGAGGACCAGCGGTGGCCGCAAGGGTCGAAGACCAGGGTCACCGGCCGCCCCGGGCGCTGGCGCCAGGAGATGCGTTCCGGCGCATCGGCGCACACCGGGCAGCAGGGCAGCGGGCGGGGCTCCGGCAGGCACTCGGGGGCGGCCGTGAGCGGCGTGGCGTGCGGATCGCGCATGGAGGCTCCCTGGTCGTGCGGTTGGGCTGATCGCACTGTGCCATGGACGGGCCCGTGTGCGCACGGGCGGATCGTCCAGTGTTCTGCCTGGTCAGAGGTGCGGTCAGCAGGAGGAATCCGGTCTTCTTCCGGCACTTGGTGATCAACCGCTCCCGCTACCGGCCTCCACCAGGCCCGATTCGTACGCCGCGATCACCGCTTGGGCACGGTCGCGGACGCCCAGCTTGCCGAAGATTCCGGTGATGTGGTTCTTGACCGTGGAGACGCTGATGTCCAGTTCCGCGGCTATCTCGGCGTTGCCCCGGCCGGTGGCCATGAGCCGCCAGATCTCCAGCTCGCGCGGGGTGAGTTCGAGGGGGGTCTCGGCCACCCACTGGCGCGGCCGCGCCGGGGTCCGTACGTAGGCGGAGAGGAGTCGGCTGAGCAGCCGCGGCGCGACGGCCGCCTCGCCGCTGTGGACGATCCGAACCGCGGCGATCAGCTCCTCCGGGGAAACGTCCTTGGGCAGGAAGCCGTACGCGCCGGCGCGCAGGGCGGCGACCACGTACTCGTCCATGTCGAAGGTGCTGAGGGCCAGGACGCGGGTCTCGGGCAGCGTGCGCGCGAGTTCCTCGGTGGCCTTGACCCCGTCCATGACCGGCATGCGGATGTCCATGACGACCACGTCGGGCCGTACCTCGTGGGCGAGGGCTACGGCCCGCGCTCCGTCCTCGGCCTCGCCGACGACCTCGAACTCCGGGTCGGGGCCCAGGATCAGGGCCAGGCCGCGCCGGACCAGTGGCTGGTCGTCGGCGATGAGCACACGGATCATCCGTGCGGTTCCTCTCTTCAGGCGGGGTCGTGGACCGGGAGAGGGATCCGGGCCGCCACCCGAAATCCGCCGCCCGCGAGGGCCCCGGCCTCCAGGGTTCCGCCCTGCAGGGCGACCCGCTCGTGCATGCCGATCAGACCGTACCCGGAGCGCGCGGTGAGACGTGCGGGCGGTACCTGCGCTCCCGCTCCGTCGTCGCGCACCTCCACGCCGACCTCGTCCCCGCCGTACGTGAGCCGTACGTGGGCCCGCGCCCGGCCCGCGTGCTTGCGGGTGTTGGTCAGGGCCTCCTGAACGATCCGGAAGACGGTGAGGCCCACGGTCGGCGGGAGCGTGCGGACCGGACCGTCCACGGTGAACTCGGTCTCCGTTCCGGCCAGCCGGGACTCGGTGATGATCCGGCCGAGGTCGTCCGCTCCGGGCTGCGGCGCCGGCGGGGCCTGTTCCGGTTCCTCCCCGGCCCGTAGCACGTCGAGGAGTTGGCGCATCTCGCGCAGCGCCATCCGGCCGGAGTCCTCCAGGGTGATCAGCGCCTCACGGGACACCTCGGGGTCGTGCACCAGGTTGGCCCGCGCCCCGCCGGCCATCAGCTGCATGGTGGTGATGTGGTGGGCGACGATGTCGTGCAGTTCGCGCGCGATCCGGCGGCGTTCTTCGGCCACGGCCCGGTCTGCGAGCAGCGTCCGGTGGGTCTCGGCCTCCCGTTGCCGGTGGTTGACCACCACGGCCGCGGTGACGGTGATGAGGGCGGCCACCGCGTTCGCGGCCAGGCCCCACCAGCCGTAGGGCAGCGGCCAGCCGCGTTGGCCCGCGGATACGAGGGGTACCACCCCGACCACGGTCACCGCGACCACGGCGGGGCGGCTCGCCCTGACCATCGAGTAGAGGGCGATCGTGAGGGTGAGGCTGAAGTGCGGGGACAGCGGGGCGGCCAGGTTCACCAGGGCGCCGAGGGCCAGCACGGCGGCCAGAACGGGCAACGGACGGACGCGCCGGGCGAGCAGGGGCATCGCGGAGACGACCAGCAGGGCGGCCGCGGTCACGCTGAGGGACCCGCCCTCGGTCAAGGATCCCAGGGAGAAACCCACGAGGTCGGTGACACCGGCCGCCACCGCCACGAGCGCGTCGTTGCGCGTCCACGGCCCCCGGTCGCCGACCCCGGCCCCGTCCGCACCCGCGTCCGTCGCAGTCGCAGTCGCAGTCGCAGTCGCCGTAACCAGATCCGTGGCCGTAGCCGTGCTCGCCCGCGTACTCGTACCCATGCCCACCCCCATGCCGCCCGTCCCGTCGCCGGTGATCCATTCTGGCACCGGCCGCCGGCCGAGCCACCCGACCACGGTCGGGGCCCGGACCAGGACCGGAGTCCTGGTCGGCGGGGGCGCCCGGACCCTGGTCCCGGGCTGCGGATCCTCCCTCGACCCGACGTTTCGCCCGCTCGCTCCTGATGGTCTGGAGTCAGGCCGGGAACCCCCGGCCCGCACCGCACAGACCGGAGGAAATGTGATCCGCGCCCTGACCGGATTCTCGACGAGAAGTCCGTGGAAGGTGATCGCCCTGTGGGTGGTCCTGGGATTGGCGGCGACCGTCCTGGGCCAGGCGTTCGTCTTCCGCGCCGTCCAGACCGGCAACGCCGGGTTCCTTCCCGCACCGTACGACTCGGCGGCCGCTCTGAAGATCGCCGAGGAACGGTTCGGGGCGAAGCCGGACGCCAACCTCCTGACCGTACTGGTGGCCCGGTCGGACGGGGCGCCGCTCGCCCCCGCCGACGAGCAGCGCATCGACGCGCAGGCCGAGCGGTTGTCCAAGAAGCGCGTCGTCATGCCGAGGACCAAGGAGACGATGCCGCTCGCACAGGACCACTCGCAGGTCCCCCGGGTCAGCCCGGCCATGACGGCGCCCGACCGCTCCTTCCGACTGCTGTCCGTCGAGCTGACGGGCAACCCCGCCGATACCGGGGTGCAGGAAACCTACCGGGCCTTCCGGGAGTCGGCCCGGGACGCACTGGCGGAGGACGGCCTGCGCACCGGTTTCACCGGCGGGATCGCCGACCGGGTGGACACGACGGACGCGGAGAAGACCCGCTCGACGGTCGTCGGAATCGCCATGCTCGCGGTCATCGTCCTGCTGCACGTACTCGTCTTCCGCAGCGCCCTGGCGGCCCTGCTGCCGCTGCTCGCGGTCAGCATCATCGGCGGCGCCGCGGCCGGCGCGGTGGTCGGCGCCGCGCTGCTGACCGGGATCGGACTGTCCGAATCCACACCGAGCCTGATCAGTGTGGTTCTGGTGGGCATCGGTATCGACTACTTCCTGTTCCTGCTCTTCCGCTTCCGGGAGCAACTGCGCGAACACCCCGACCAGTCCGGGCGCGAGGCGGCCGCGCACGTCGCCGGCCGGGTGGGTACGGCGATCACCTCCGCGGCCCTGACCATCGTCGCCGCCTTCGCCACGCTCGGGGTCGCCTCCTTCGGCCAGTTCCGGGTCCTCGGACCGGCCATCGCGCTGTCCGTGCTGGTGATGCTGCTGGGCAGCCTGACCCTGATGCCGGCCCTGCTGGCGGTCACGGGCCGCAGGATGTTCTGGCCTTCCCGGGCCCTGGAGCGCGAGCCCCGCCCGGGGTCCGCCGCACGGATGGGCGACCGGGTGGCGCGCCGCCCATTCGTACTGGTGCTGGCCTCGGTGGCGCTGCTCGCCGCGCTGGCCGCCGGGGTCGTGGGGATGCGCATGGACTACGGGCAGGGCGGTGGGGGCGGCGAGCGCACCGCCGCCGTGGCCACCGCGGCCGAAATAGCGGGCGCCCTGCCGGCCGGGGTGTCGGACCCGACCAGCGTCTTCGTCACCGCTTCCGACGGCGCCGCCCTGACCGTCGAACGCCTCGACGGGCTGTCCAAGGCGCTCGCCGGGGTCAGTGGGGTGGGCCAGGTCGCAGACACCGTGCTCAGCGAGGACCGGCGGGCGGCTCGGATCGACCTGTTCCTCACCTCCGACCCGCTGCGACAGGAGGCGCGCGACCTGGTGACCGGCCCGGTCAGGGCCACGGCCGCGGCCCGGACGCCCGCGGGTACGGAGGCGCACGTGGGCGGCACCGCGGCGGTCTTCGCCGATATCGCGACGGCGGTGGACAAGGACCTGCGGGTGGTCTTCCCGGTGGCGGCGGCGCTCATCGCGCTGATCCTGTTCGCCCTGCTGCGCAGCCTGCTGGCACCGGTGATCCTGCTGGTCTCGGTCGGACTCGGCTTCGCCGCCACCCTCGGCGCCTCGACCCTGGTGTTCCAACACGCGCTGGACCGGCCCGGGGTGGACTTCACCCTGCCCCTCGTCCTGTTCCTGTTCGTGGTCGCGCTGGGCACCGACTACAACATCCTGATGAGCGACCGGATCCGGGAGGAGATGGCACGGCCCGGTCCGGCCCGCGCCGCGGTGGGCCGTGCCGTGCGGCACACGGCGCCCGCCATCGCCACGGCGGGCCTGGTGCTGGCCGCCTCCTTCGGGAGCCTGGCCGTCACCCCCGCCCCCTCCACCCAGCAGACCGGCTTCGCGACGGCCCTCGGGATCATGCTCTCCGCCTTCGTCCTGTCGATCGTGCTGGTGCCCGCGCTGGCCACCCTCCTGGGGCGGTCCATGTGGTGGCCGGTGCGCCCGCGCCCCCGCACGCAGGACAGCGACCCGGACGGGCGACGCACTCCGGACCGGGTGCTGGTCGGCTGAGCCGCCCGGACGCACGAAAGGCGCCGCCGCGCGCAGGCCCCGTACCGTCGTCGTACGGTCCTGCGCGCGGCGGCGCCTTCGCCGGGGCACGGCATCGGCCTTCGGCCGCCCGGCCGTCCGCGGTGTTACGCGAGCCGGTCGATCTCGGGGTGGTTCTGCAGCCAGGCGCGGACCGCCTGCTGCTCCTTGCCCTTCCCGGTCTGCTGGATCTTCGCCTCCAGACCGGTCAGCTGCTCCTCGGTGAGCTTGAAGGACTTCAGCCATTCGGCGACCTTCGGCTCGTCCTCCCCGAAGCCCTTGCGGGCCAGGGTGTGGATGCCGTCGCCCTTGCCCCAGGCGCCCTTCGGGTCCTCGAGCTTGGTCAGCTCGTAGGAGGAGTACGCCCAGTGCGGGGACCACAGCACGGCCGCGACGGGCTCCTTCTTCTCGTAGGCCCGCTTCAGCTCGGCGAGCATGCCGGGCGTGGAGCCGTCGACGACCTGGTACTCGCCGTCGAGGCCGTACTCCTTCAGGACCTTCTCCTTGAGGAGCGACATCGCGCCGGCGCTCGGCTCGATGCCGATGATCCGACCCTTGAACCGGTCCGCCTTGCCCTTGAGGTCGGCGAGCGAACGCACGTCCTTCACGTAGGAGGGCACGGACAGCTCCAGCGAGGTGGGGCCGTACCAGGGGCCGAGGTCCTCCAGCTTGTTCCCGTACTTCTCCCAGTACTGGGCATGGGTGACGGGCAGCCAGGCGTCGGTCTGGAAGTCGAGCTGGCCGCCGGCCAAGCCGGTGTACAGCGCCCCGGCCTCCAGCTGGCGGGCGTCGACCTTGAACCCGCGGCGCTCCAGGAGCTCCTTCCACAGGAAGGTGGAGGCGACGCCCTCGTCCCACGGGATGTAGCCGACGGAGAGGGTACGGCCCTTGCCGATGTTCGCGGCCCCGGCCGGGCCCTCCTCGGCGGCGGAGCCGCCGAAGGTGTTCAGGCCGCCCGCGACGAGCGCCAGGACGACGGCGCCGCTGATCGCGTACGCGGGCTGGGGGCGGTGGTTCCACACCTTGGCCGCGCCGGTCGCGGCGGCCCGCGCCTTGGCGAGCGTACGGCGGCCGATCGGGGAGACCTGCCGGCCGAGCGCGCCGGTCATCCGGTCCAGGTACATGGCGAGGATGACGATGGAGACGCCCGCCTCGAAACCGAGGCCGATGTCGACGTTGCCGATGGCCTTGTAGACGGCGCCGCCGAGTCCGCCGCCGCCGACCATGCCGGCGATGACGACCATGGACAGGCCCAGCATGATGACCTGGTTGACGCCCGCCATGACGGTGGGCAGGGCCAGCGGGAGCTGGACGCGTACGAGGGTGTCGCGCGGGCTGGTGCCGAAGGCCTCGGCGGCCTCGACCAGTTCTCCGTCGACCTGGCGGATGCCGAGCTCGGTCATCCGCACGCCCGGAGGCAGCGAGAAAATGATGGTGGCGATGATGCCGGGCACCACGCCCACGCCGAAGAAGATGATGCCGGGGATCAGGTACACCATGGCCGGCATGGTCTGCATGAAGTCCAGGACCGGCCGCAGGAGGGCGCTGACCCGATCGGATCTGGACGCCCAGATGCCGAGCGGGATCGCGAACGCCAATGTGACGAGGGTGGCGACCAGCACCAGGGACAGGGTGGACATGGCGTCCTCCCACAGGCCGAGGGAGTCGACCAGTGCGAAGCCCGCGAAGGCGAGCAGGCCCGCCAGCAGACCGCGCAGCCACCAGGCGGCGACGGCCAGGATGCCCGCGAAGAGCAGCGGGGCGGGGGCGGAGAGGACGGCGTCGATGCCGTCGTAGAGGCCGGTGACGAGCACGCTGATGGCCTCGAACAGCCAGGAGAGGTGGCTCTGGAGGAAGTCGACCCCGTGGTCGACCCAGGCGCCGAGGTGCAGGCGGGGCATCAGGCGGCCACCTCCGCGCAGTACATCGGGGGCCGTTGTTCGTCGCCGATGAAGGCGATGAGGCGGTCCTGGGGTACGGAGCCGATGACGGCGCCGTCCGCGCCGGTGACGGCGACCGCGTGCGGGACGCGGGCGCTGACCGCGCACAGGTCGGCGAGCGGGGTCCCGGCGGTGACGGTGGGGCAGTCACAGGCGTCGGCGGCCGGTTCCGGATCGTCCATGACGGCGTCGGCCGTCAGGACCCGGGAGCGGTCGACGTCCTGGATGAAGGAGGCGACGTAGTCGTTGGCGGGACGGGTGAGGATGTCCTCGGCGGTGCCCTGCTGGACGATGCGGCCGTCGCGCATGACGGCGATGCCGTCACCGAGGCGCATGGCCTCGTTGAGGTCGTGGGTGATGAAGACGATGGTCTTCTTCAGGCTCCGCTGGAGCTCCAGCAGCTGGTCCTGCATGTCGCGGCGGATCAGCGGGTCCAGCGCGCTGAAGGACTCGTCCATGAGCAGCAGCTCGGCGTCGGTGGCCAGGGCTCGGGCGAGGCCGACCCGCTGCTGCATGCCGCCGGAGAGCTCGTCGGGCCAGGACTTCTCCCAGCCCTCCAGACCGCACAGGGCCAGGGCCTCGGCGGCGCGCCGCTCGCGCTCGGGGCGGGGCACGCCCTGTACCTCGAGGCCGTAGCCGGCGTTCTCCAGCACGTTGCGGTGCGGGAACAGCGCGAAGTGCTGGAAGACCATGGAGATCTTCGTGGACCGTACGCGGCGCAGCTCGTTCGCGCTCAGCGCGGTGAGGTCCTGGCCGCCGAAGAGGATGCGTCCCGCGGTGGGTTCCAGCAGGCCGTTCAGCATGCGCAGCAGAGTGGACTTGCCCGATCCGGACAGACCCATGACGACGAAGATCTGGCCGGGCCGGACGTCGAAGGAGGCGTCGATCACGGCGGCGGTGGTCCCGTCGGCGCGCAAATCTTCGCGGCCCGCGCCGCTTTCGAGCGCGCGGACGGCGGCCGCGCTGTCGGCGGGGCGCCTCCCGAACACCTTGTAGACGTGCTCGGCCTGGAGCGTGGACACATACACCTCACGGGTCGTACCGAATACGGCGCGCGCCGTCGCAGCGGCGGGCCGCGGAGCGGGACGGGATCTGCCCGTGTGCGCCGTGTCCTCCGCCACGATGGGCCGGAGGACATGGTTCCGCTCCAGCAGCGCCGATGCCCGGCATTCACCTGAGCAAACACCGGGGTGACCCTCCTCACGTACGGGGCGCGAGGGCCCCGTGGGCGGCCGCGCGGGCCGGGGCGGGCGGTCCCGGATGGCCGCAGCCCGGTACGCCCTTCCCCCGGAGGGAAGTTGGGGCTGCGGTCCGGCGGTGGGTCCGGCCGCCGGGCCCGGTGCACCGCCGCCCGGGGTGTGGTCGAGGCCACAACGCGGGTGCGGCCGTTACGTGATGCGGAAGCCGGTGGTCGCGCGGTCGCGCCGGTCGCGGTGGAAGGTGAGGCGGTCCCAGGTGGGGAAGGCCAGTTCGGTGACGGCCAGCAGCCGGCCGGAGCCGTCGTGCAGGGTGCGGCGCACGGTCAGCCCGCAGACCGGGGCGGAGGCCGGGGCGGCGGCCTGCGGGTGGGTGACGCGGGTCATGGTGAGGGTCTCGGCGACCCGGCCGGCCGCGGCGGCGCGGTCGAGCCAGCGGTGCAAGTGGGTCAGGTCCTGCACGCCGGCGGTCGTCGCCGTCGCCGCCCGGTTCCGGAGTGCGGTCAGCTCCGGACTCCGCGCGACGGCTCCGGGGCTGAGGTAGGTGACGGCGTCCCGGAGGGTCTCCCCGGCGGGGCCGCGTTCGCGGTGGTGATGGACCACGGTGCGGTCTCCGCCGGTCATGCCGAGGAACGTGCCGAGCGAGGGCGGGACGGTGACGAAGGTGACCCAGCTCCGGACCTGCGCGGGCCCAACGGAGGGCGCCGCGGCCGGGGCGACGGAGACGGCGGCAAGGGCGGGGACGGCGGGGCGGGTGCCGCGGCGGCCGGTGACGACGAGGCCGTCCTCGCGCAGGTACTGGAGGGCCGCCCTGATGGTCTGCCGGTTGACCTGGTAGCGGGCGGCGAGGCTGCGTTCGGACGGCAGTCTGCCGCCGGGGGTGTGCGCGGCACGGTCGAGATCGCTGCGCAGCGCTGCGGCGATCCGCTGGTACTTGGGCATGGCGGCCTGGCCGCCGCCCCGCGAAGGGGAGGGCATGGCTTCTCCTCTGACGGGTGGTCAAGGACTGCGCGGTCTGCGCGACCAACGTAGCATTGGTCTATACCTTTCGTGAGGGCAGATCGGGGCCCGCAGTCCGGATTGGCCGATTCCGCCTCCACGCGCGGCCACCTCGAGAGGATCCGAACGCCTTGACAGGCCAAGTAATTAGCCGCCATATTACTTTCATGACGAGGGACGGCATCGACGGCGAAGCACCCACGCTGGACCAGGCCAGACGGCAGGTCGAGCACTACGGCCTGGAGGTCGATCCACAGGCGGTACTGGTCGCGGTACGCCTGATCTCGGCGGGCGCACGGGTCGGCCGGGCCGCCGAGGCGCACTTCGCCCGGTTCGGCCTGTCGACGGGGCGCTACCGCCTGCTCGCCGACCTCGAGGACCACGGCGGGGAGAAGTCCCCCTCGCGCCTCGCGGTCGACCTCGGCGTCACCAGGGCCACGGTGACCGGCCTACTGGACGGACTGGAACGCGAAGGCCTGGTCGCGCGCCACCCCTCCGTGGAGGACGGGCGGGGCACGGTGGCCGTCCTGACCGCGCGGGGGGCGCAGCGCCTGCGCGACATGGCGTCCGAGCACTTCGGGCGACTGGAGTCGATGGTGGGCGATCTCTCCGTCGAGGAGCGCGCCGTTTTCCTGGACCTGCTCGCCCGCGTGGTGCGCGGCAGCGCGGCCCTGGCGGCGGACTGACCCCACCCCACCCCCCACCTACGGCCGCTTCGGCTCCGTTCCACAGGACGGGGCCTTTTTCACACCACAATAGTTAGCCACCTAATTAATTCGGCGGGGCAGGCCCGCGGCAGGTACGCAACCCCTCGTCGCAGCCCTCCCTTCCCTCGCCCGAACCGAAGAGAGGCCGGCATGACCGCTCCGAAGCACAGAACCAGCCCCGACCGAGCAGCCCCCCGACCGTCCCGGCCGCCGCGGCCGCCCCGGCCAACCCGGCCAACCCAACCAACCCGGCCGTTCGTCCTATGGCGTGAGGTGCTCACCGCCTACGTCGCCCCCGCCCTGACGGCCGGTGCGGCCGGGGTCGTCACCGGGCAGCGGGACCTGGCCGTGGCCGCCTGCACCTCCATCGCCGGCACCTCCGCCGTGGTGGCGTTCCTCGTCGGCACCTGGCTGCGGCACGGCGGACGGCCCCGACGGTGGACCCTCACCACACCGCGCGGCGTCCTGACCGCCGCACTCCTCCTCACCGCCGTCGCCGTGGCGGCCCTGCTGGGGTGGTTCACCGCCCAGTGGCTACCCGCCCACACCCCGATCCCCGCCGCCCCCTGGCTGGAGCGCCTGCGCGTGGACCTGCCCGTTTCCGCAGCCCTCGCCACCACCATCGTCACCCTGCGCTGGCGCAGCACCACCACAGCGCGACCGGCATGACCCGCCCGGCGATACCCGTCGCCGGAACATCACCAAGGAATGAGCACACGATGATCGTTGTCATGGGAGCGACCGGAGCGACCGGGAACGCCCTGGTCCACAGCCTCCTCGCGCTCGGCGCACCTTTCCGCGCGCTGACCCGCACCCCGCACGCGCCGATCCCCGGCACGACCGGCGCGCACCAGCCGCCCGTCGAGGTCCGATACGCCGACGCCACCGACCCCCACTCCCTCCACACCGCCTTCGAGGGCGCCGGCCAACTCTTCCTCGCCATGGCCAACGGCCCCGCACAGGTGGAACTCGAAACCCGCGTCATCGACATCGCCGCCCACGCCGGCGTCGGACACATCGTCAAGATCTCCGCACCCGCCGCCGAACCCGACTCCCCCGTCGCCGTTTCCCGCGGGCACCACGCCGTCGAGGAACACCTGCGCACCCGTGGCCTCACCCACACCGTCCTGCGCCCCTACGCGTTCGCCCAGAACCTCCTGCGCCTGGCTCCCGCCGTTGCCCAGGGCGTCATCCTCGGCACTGCGGGCGACGCGCCCTTCAACTACGTCGACTGCCGCGACATCGGCGACGTCGCCGCCGCCGCCCTCACCCGGCCGGACATCGCCGGCGGCACCTACGCACTGACCGGACCCGAAGCCGTCTCGTACCCCGAACTCGCCTCGCGACTGACCTCCCTGACCGGCCGACAGGTCCGCTACTACGACCTCACCCCGGACGAACTGCGCGACCACCTCATCCGCCACGCCCACATGCCCGGCTGGCTCGCCGATCACGTCACGGAGATCCAGCAACTCGCCGTCACCCGGCCCGAAGTCCCCACCACCACCGTCAGTGACATATTGGGCCGCCCGCCCCGCACCCTCGACGCCTTCCTCCACGAGCACCGTTCCCACTTCCGTCGATAGGAGACCGGGGCGGAACCGGGACCGGAACCGGGACCGGGGCCCACCGAGGGCCGTTGAGTGGCCCGCGCCGCACGAAGGGCACGCTGCGCGAGGTCACCCGTGCCTTCGACGACCTCGGCGCGGTCGGCGTCGGCGTCACCACGACCGTACTCGGCCGCACCCTGGCCGATCCCCTGTTCCACCCCGTCTACGAGGAGCTCGACCGGCGTGGCGCCGTCCTGTACATCCACCCGTCCGGGGAGGGCGCCGCCAGCCCGCTGATCACCGAGCACGACATGACCTGGATGGTCGGGGCGCCGGTCGAGGACACGGTGGCGATCATGCACCTGATCCTCGCGGGCCTTCCGGCGCGCTATCCGCGGATGCGCATCCTGGCCTCGCACCTGGGCGGCGCCCTCCCCCTGCTGCCCCGCAGGCTCGACGACCATCTGGCCTTCGAGTCACCCCGGACCCCCGAACTCCCTTCGGTGGCCGTCGACCGCCTCTGGTACGACACGGTCAGCCACGTGCACGGACCGGCGCTGGTCGCCGCCGCCGCGTCCTTCGGAGCGGGTCGGCTCGTACTCGGCACGGACTTCCCGTACGAGGACGACGAGGTCTTCGTACGGTCCGTGAACTACGTCAGCGAGTCGGGACTCACCCAGGAGGAGGCCACGGCGATCCTCGACACGAACGCGGCTGACCTGCTGGGCCTCTCCGGGCTGTGACCCCTCGAAGACGGCCCGGACTCCCCGGGGGGACGCGATGGGGTGGCGGGTGAGTACGCGTACTCACCGGCTGAACGTCCGTCCCTCGCAACCCACTTCGGTGCCCCGGCGTCCCCCTACACGACGGACGGCTGCGATCACCTGGAGGGCACGTGGCGAAGAAGGACCGGACGACGGACGCGGCGAGGGAGAAGGACCGCGAAAAGTGGATGGCACGTTTCCAGGTGCGGTTGGCCATGCAGCCCGGTGTGGACCGGGCCGTCGTGCTCCAGGCGGTCAAGGAGGTCACGGCGCACTGCGCGGAGACGGGAGAGCACCCGCGGACCGCTTTCGGCGACCCGGACGCCCACGCCGTGCAGGCCGCCGCGCGGCTGGTCCCGGCGGACCGGGCGGCGCGCACGAGGCGGCACGACGCCGTGGTGAACGCGGTCGACTCCGTGCTCAAGAGGGCCGGCGACGTCGCCGGTCTGTGACCGGTCGAAACGACTCCCGGTCACGGTGGACGGCCGCCACGCGCGGCAGTCGGCCGGACGCGCAGGACGAGCAGGACGAGCCTTCGGCTCAGCCTCGGGCCGGCGCAGCTGCGGCCGCGGCCGGCGGCCGGTCGGTGTCGCCGTGCCAGGTGGGCCAGCCCAAAAGGTGGGGGCGTTCGGTGACCCAGGCGCGGGTGTCGGTGCCGATTTCGACGCTGATGAGGCCTTCGAGCAAGGTGTTGTAGCGTGCGACGAGGTCGCGGTGGGCGGGGTCGGCGGCGAGATTGCGCGTCTCGTGCGGGTCCTCGATCCGGTCGTAGAGGACGACGTCGTTCTGGGCGTACAGGGCCTCGGGGCTGGTGGGCCGGTTGGGGTTGAGCGGGGAGAAGTAGCGGCCGAAGGTGTAGCGGCCGTCGGTGTAGCCGCGCAGGAATCCGCGCTTGGTCCAGTCCGGGCGGAGGTCACCGGACTCGATCCGCCGGGGCGCATCGGGGTCGGCGAACTCGAACCAGAAGGAGGCGTCCAGGGCCGTGACCGACTCGACCGCGGTGAGGACGCCGTCACGGACGGTGCCACCGTCCAGGGCGGGGCTGAGGGAACGGCCTTTGAGCGCGGGATGGCGGGTGGCGGCCTTGGCCGGGTCGACGCCGGCGAACTCGAGCAGGGTCGGAGCGATGTCGACGGCGGAGGCGAGGGCCTCGATGCGCACGCCCTGGGGGAAGTCTGGATGGCTCAGGATGAACGGGACGTGGAAGTTCTCGTCGTAGACGAGGGCCCCCTTCTGGCGCAGGCCGTGGGCGCCGGCCATCTCTCCGTGGTCGGAGGTGAAGAGCACGACGGTGTGGTCGGCCTGCCCGGAGGCTTCCAGGGCGTCGAGGACGAGGTCGATGCTGCGGTCCACGTCGCGGATGGCGTTGAGGTAGAAGTTCAGGCCTTCGCGCCAGTGCTGGTCGTCGGCGACGGGGCCGAAGACGGTGTCGAGCATCCGTGCGTACTCGGCCACCGCCGGTGCCGCGCCGGACAGGTCGTCGTGCAGGCTGGCGGGCAAATCGAGGTCCCAGCGGTGCTGGTAGATCGGAATGTTGGCGGCCGCCTTGGCCACGACCGCGTGCGCGAGGCCGAACGGTAGTTGCACCTGGGACGAGCCGCCGTAGTCGAAGCTCATGATGTCGTGCGGGTTGACGAAGTTGACCGCCATGAACCAGGGCTGATCGGCTTCCACGGCCGGAGCCCGGTTGCGCAGCCAGCGCACGGCCTGGCCGGCGATGACCGGATCGAGTTTGAGCCCGGCCCAAGCACCGCCGTCGATGTCGCCCCAGTCGTTGAACTCGCTGAACCCGTAGGGCTCCAGCGCGTTCGTGGTGGGGCCGGGGTTCTGTGGGGTGAGGTAGGCGTTGGAGAGGTGCCACTTGCCCTGGTAGGTGCAGTAGTAGCCGGCCTCGCGGAGCATCGTGCCGAGGGTGCCCAGTCGGGGGTCGAGCGGGCGGACGTACGGCATGTTGTCGTTGTCGTAGATCTCGGTGAGCGGTAGGTGCTGCCCGGTGTAGATGACGGACCGGGCGGAGCTGCACATGGCCGAGGCCGTGTAGTACCGGTCGAAGGTGGCGCCCCGCTCCGCCATCCGCTCCCGGGCGGGCAGCGAGAAGCCCTGCGGACAAGGAATCACCGCGCGCTCCTCATCGGTGACGATCATCAGGATGTTCGGACGTCGTGTCATGGCCCTCAATCCCTCGCGGTGATGCGGGCGCCCGCCCGGCCATCACACCACCGAGCAAGGGCGCGTGGCGGTGCGTCCCGGGCAGAATCTAGATCTCCGGCCGGGTGAATCGGTCGACGACACGACCGCCCGGAGCCGTCCGGGTGAACCCGGACCGACGCCCGCGCGCGGTCCCCGAACTCCGTGGCTCTGCCCCCTCGCGGCGTGCAGACCTCAAGGCGATCCGGAATGGGACTATCTGCTCAATATCTCGAGTACCAGCGTGGTCGCGAAGTACAGGAGGAGCGAGCCTGCGACGATTATCGCAGCCGCTTGCACATTCCTGCGGTTGTCCTTGCTCTTGCTCTCGTAGTATCGTTGCCTGCGTTCATCCTGTTCGTCCATCCATCTTTGGCGATTCCACGCGATCGCGTCCGCCACGGCTTGCGGATCCGCCTGGTTGAAGTGGATGCCCTCCGCGTTGTACTGAGGTCCGTGCACATGCTGGCCCTGCTGATCGAAGTAGGGCCCAGGATCGTGCTGTCCGTACGACCCGTCAGACACCCAGGACGCCCGCGCCCCGGAGGAAGGCTCCGGCCACCTCGGCCAGTGCCCCGCCCATGGCGCGCACTCTGGTCAGTCGTTCTCGTGCGAGGCTCGTGCGGCCTGCCTGTAGGTCCGCGCCTGCTGCTTCCAGGTCTCCGGATACCTGGCGACGTGTGGGTTCGTCCAGTTCCAGTTCCTGGACCCTGCTCAGGGCGATTTGCAGCTCCCGGGCCAGGACCTGGCGGTCGATCTGGTCGATGTTGATGGTCTCCGCGTTGTCCTGGGGTCCGTTGACGTCGGCCTTCTCCATGTCCCAGGAACTGGGGCCCTCTTGTCCCCCGTAGGTCATGGCACAAGAGTGTAGTTGCCGCCCTATTTGGCCAAGTCCGAAAAGGTTCGCCGTAGGCTCACGGTCGTGAACGAGCAGATACAGAAGATCGTGGCGGAGCTGCCGAACCTGAAGAACGTCACCGGCGTGTGGGCGGCGGTCGACGACCGTTTCGCACAGGGGGACTCCGCCTTCCCCGCGGACCTCGGCATCGCTCTCGCCGGGACGTACGGCTCCGAGGGGCAACTGTGGCAGTACCGGAGCGTCTTCGATCGTGTGCTTCGGCTACTGGCCACCACCCCTGGTTTCGACAACGCCTCCCAGGCGCTGCGGCTGGTCTCCTCGACCGAGGTCGCCGGAAGGAAGCTGGACCGCTACACGGCCTCGCTGCTGGCCTCCGGTCACGAGCCGGCGGACCTGGCCGTGGCGTTCTCCGGCCACGCTTCGGAGGAGCTCCGGGCCTGTCTGGTCCACGAACTGGTGCTCAGGGGCGTGGACATCGAGGCCACGCCGGGCATCGCGGGCTGGGCGACGTCGCCGCACTGGCACCATCACCCCCTGGGCTGGCTGCCGCTGACGCTGTCCGACGTGGAGGGATGTGCGGATCTGCCGAGCTACGGTACCGGTGGCAGTAGTCACTCGATGCCGTACGGGCCTCCGGACAGCCGCGAGCCGGCGGCGATCGCCGACGTGCGTGTCCCGTCGGTGGAGGAGACGACCGGGCCGGCCACTGCCACCGCGATGGCCAAGGCCGTGGCGAACTGGGCCGAGGCGTACAACGGGCGCATCGAGGCGCGGGTCTTTGAGTTTGCGGAGCCGCTGGGCGTCGGGGCGGTACCGAAGGCACTCTTGGCGCTGGGGCTGAAGTGTCTGCACGGGGCAGGAAAGAAGGCCGCTCTGTCGGTCGACGTCCGTCCTCCGGCCCGGGCATGGCAGTTGCTCTTCGCCGCGGCGTCCACGGGAGGGGCCTACAACTCCGGCTCGTTCGGGGCGTACGGCCGCCTTGCGGCCTGGCAGTCCATGGCCGCGCTGTCCCGAAGTCCGCAAGGCGCCACGGCCGACGAAGTCGAAGCACGCGTGCGGGACTGCACCTGGCACGTCTTCGAGGCCGGGACGAAGTGGTTCGAGCAAGTGGCATGGGACATCGGTCTTGCCGCCCTCGCACCGGGGCATCGGCACTTGTCCGTGCTGGCCGCGACCGACACCGACTGACGTCCTGGCCACTGCCTTCAGGGTGTCCGCGGCGCGGCCCGCAGCCCGGATGCCGCACCGGAGCCGCGGAAGTCTCCCCGGTGCGGCACGCGGGCCGGTCAGCGCGGGCCCGGAGGATCCGAAAGAGACGGCCTAGCCGCGCAGCGGGTTCGGGAGGGGCAGGTAGCGGGCGTCCGCGCCGTCCGCGCGGGTCCAGCGCAGCAGCAGGTTGGTCTTGCCCGGGAGGGTCGCGGAGGCGAGCAGTTCCGCGATCTCGGGGAGCCCGCTGGCCTCGTCGTAGTGCAGGAACTCCTCCCGTGCAGCCGGCCACAGGAGCGGCGAGACGTCCGGGTACCGTCCGGACAGCGCGCCCGCGATCTCCAGCAGGTTGTTGACGACCAGGCAGTAGACCAGGCGCTGCCAGGCGTCCGCCCGCGGTAGGTCCGCCGGCAGCTTGACCCCTTCCGCGTCCCGGAAGAGGGCCTGCACCGGCAGGCCGTCCGCGTCCACGGCGACCAGGGTGTTCTGGAGGTGGGCCTCGAGCACGATGCCGTGCCGGGCGAACAGTTCCAGCACCGGCGGCACGACCTGGCGCAGGTACGCCCGCCACCAGCGGACCGGGTCGGTGGTCCCGGCCAGCGGGCTCCCGGGGTAGCCCTCGGCGAGCGCGGCGGCCAGCAGCGGCGTGGCCCCGGACAGGGTGTGCGCGTGCAGGCCGTCGCGGACCAGGACGGCGAGCTCCTCGAAGGCGAAGGCGGCGGTGCGGTAGCCGCGGTCCGGGAGCCAGGCCGCGGCCGATCCGGTCCGGTGCAGGGCGGCGAAACCGGCCTCGACGGCCGCATCGGTGCGGCGGAGCTTCAGCAGGTCGTGGCGCCACAGCCGGCGCACGTCGTTGGTGATCCGGACGTCGAGGCTGAACTTCACGAAGAGGTCGGCCGCCGGGTCCGGTACGTACAGGGTCCGGATCGAGGCGGTCGGCCAGGCCGGCCGCCGGGTCTCGCCGAGCCGCAACAGCCGCCCGTCGGCGAAGGCCTCGCGCACCGCGGGCCTCTCGCCGACCAGGTCGAGCTGCCAGGGGTGGGCAGGCAGCAGCCGGTATCCGGCGGGCGGGCGCGGCCCGTCGAGGGCGTCGGCAAGGGCGTCGATCGCGGCGGAGGCGGCCGGTCCGCCCTCCTCGGTGCTCTGGTCCTCGCGCAGCCCCAGGAAGACCAGCGGGAACCGGGCGTGGGCTTCGGGCGCGTACGGCAGCCAGCTCCCGGCCGGCGCCCCGCCGCGGGCCTTGGGGGCGGGGTGGTGGGGGTGGCCCATCACCAGGGACTGCTCGGAGAGGAGGTACGGGTCCGCCGGGGGTTCGGCGGTGGCCCGGGCGGCGAGCAGCGCGGCGATCGCGTCGCGGCTGTCGATGATCTCGACGGGGAGCTCGTCGTTGGGGACGCCGGTGAACCGGCCCAGTTCGTCGGAGACGAGTTTGGCCAGTTCGGTGTGGCTGAGCGGATGCCAGCCGTCCGCCGTGCGCAGTTCGGGGCGTTCGGGCCGGCGCCCCCCGCGCACCCGCAGCAGCCGCCCGCTGCCGCGCAGCCGGTGGACGCGCACATCTGTTCCCGCGCCCGCACCGGACCCCTCGGCGGGTACGGCCGCCTCTCTGAGCAGGCAGTTCAGGAGCGGGGCGGCGGCGTACGCGTCGGCGGCGGTGTTGAGGTCCACTGATTCCATTCGGTCCATCCGGTGCGCCGGAGGTTCGCAGGGCGTAACCACCAGTCGTGATCTTCGGTATCCGCAATCATTACTTGATCATCCCGTAAAGCGATATTCCGATGCCGGAGCCCCAGCATGCATCCTTCCCCCTCCCCGGCCGAAGAGGCCGTCGCCGCCGAACTGGCCGACGTACGCCCGTCACTCGGACCCTCGTACGTCGCCGCGCTCGGCGGTGCCCGAGCGGCCGTGCTGACCCGGCTGTGGCGGGCCCTGGCCTTCGAGCCCCTGCCCTGGGTCGTCGGCCGCGAGCACGCGCCCGACGGCCTGGCGCTGCTGCTGGCCGGGGGCGCCCGGCTGGAGGGCCCGCTGCCGGACCCGTACGCGACCGGGCCCTACGTGAGCGAGCTGCTGCTCGACGGCAAGCCCTACCGGCAGGCCGCGCGGCTGGTGACGGCCCTCGGAGTGCCGCACGGGGAGCAGTTCGCCGCCGAGCTGGACGGCTGTACGGCCTCCCTCGCGCTCTCCCGGGCGGGTCAGCCGCCCACCGGGAAGGACTCCGCCCCGCGGACCACGTGGGAATGGGAGCAGCGGGTGGTCGACGGGCATCCCTACCACCCGAACTGTCGTTCCCGGCCCGGTTTCTCGGTGGCCGAGCAGCTGGCGTACGCGCCCGAGCACCGGCCGGTGGTGGAACTCGGGCTGGTCGCCGTACGGGCCGAGGAGTGCCTGGTCACCGGCGACTGGCCCGCGGAGCTGCGGGACGCGGGGCGAATCCTGGTCCCGGTGCACCCCTGGCAGGCGGCGCACGTCCTGAAGCACGAGCGGGTGCGGCCCGGTTTCGCGGCGCATCCGCTGATGGCCCTGCGCACCCTGGCCCCCGCCGACGGCGGGGCGCACGTGAAGACCGCGCTGAGCGCCCGGCTCACTTCGTCCGTGCGGGACATCTCCGTCTACTCCATCGAGACGGCGGCGGCCGTCTCGGCCTTCGCCCAGGGCCTGTCCGAGCGGCTCGACGGCCGGCTGCACATCACCCGCACGCTGGGCGCCACGACCGCGCACAGTCCGGACCTGGCGGCCGTGCTGCGCGAGCCGCCGGAGGTGTACGCGGACGCCGCCGCCGGTGAGCGGGTGCTGCCGGTGGCGGCCCTGGCCTCCTTCGGCCCGGCGCGCTCGGCGGCCTGGCGGGCCGAGTTCGCCCGGCTCGCGCTCTCGGTGTGCCTGCGGGTGCTGGAGCTCGGGGTGGCCCTGGAGGCGCACGGCCAGAACCTCCTCGTCGTCCTCTCCCCCACCGGCGCCCCGCTGCGGCTGGTCTACCGCGATCTCGCCGACATCCGGATCAGCCCGGCCCGGCTGGCCCGGCACGGCCTGCCGGTGCCGCCCCTGTCCGGCAGGCTGGTCACCGACGACGTGACCGTGCTGCGGCGCAAGCTGTTCGGGTCCTTGTTGACGGGGGCGCTCGGGGCGACGGCGGGCTCGGCCGCGGCCTTCGCCGAGGCCCTCGCGGAGGTGGCCGCCCTACCTGCCACCGCGGACACCTCGGACACCGAGGCGCTGCTGACCGGGCCGCTGCCCACCAAGGCGCTCACCCGGATGCGGCTGAGTCCCGGGGTTCCGGGCGACCAGTGGGCGGAACTGCCCAATCCGCTGCTCGGAGGGTGAGCGGGAGCACTCGGTCGGTTTCCCCCCGGAGGGGCTCTGGAGGCTACTGTTCAGGGGCATGACAGAGACCTCGTACCTCAGCTCCGTACGGGCGTCCTACGACGCCGTCGCCGTCGACTACGCGCGGCTGCTCAGCACCGAACTGGCCGGAAAGCCGCTGGACCGGGCCATGTTGGCGGCCTTCGCCGAGTACGTGCGCGACGACGCGGGCGGCGGTGGCCGGGCGGTGGCCGACCTGGGCTGCGGTCCGGGCCGGGTGACCGCGCACCTGGCCGGTCTGGGCCTTCGGGCCTTCGGCGTCGACCTGTCCCCGGCGATGGTTGCGGTGGCCCGCCGGACGTATCCGGGGCTGCGCTTCGAGGTGGCGTCGATGGCCGCCCTGGACGTGGCCGACGGGGTCCTCGGCGGGGTGCTGGCCTGGTACTCCACCGTGCACACCCCGCCCTCCCAGCTGCCCGGGCTGTTCGCGGAGTTCGCCCGGGTGCTGGCGCCGGGCGGCCATTTCCTGATCGCCTTCAAGGCGGGCGACGAGCTGATCCGGCTGGAGCACGCGTACGGGCATCCGGTCGACCTCGACGTGTACCGGACCCCGCCCGAGCAGGTCGCCGGTCTGCTGGGCGGGGCCGGGCTGACCGAGGTGGCCCGGCTGGTTCGCGAGGCGGGCCCCGGTGAGACGTCCCCCCAGGGCTTCCTGCTGGCGCGCAAGGGGTAGGCCAGCCGGGGTCCCGCCGCCGGGGCAGCTGCGCGGGTGCCGTTGACTGCCGCCGTGGACATGGACGACGCGGTGGCAAGGGGAGCGGAAACGGGGGCGGGGCGAGAGCGGCGGGCTCGTCCTGCGGCGTTTCCGGGACGGCGACTCGGTGGAGGAGCTGACCGCCCTGCTCCACCGGGCCTACGCGGACCACGCCGCCGCCGGACGGGTCTTCTTCGCCTCGTACCAGTCGCCCCGGGACACCCGCCACCGGCTGGGCAAGGGCGAGCGCTGGATCGCGACGGAGGACGGGGCGCTGATCGGCACGGTCACCGTGTCCGCCCCGCATCGAGACGCCCGGGAGCCAGTGCTGTGACCGGGTCCCCGGTGAGGTCCGGGAAGCGCTCCAGCAGGGCCGTTCAGGGGGCACCCCGGTGCGTGTGGGACCCGCCTGCACGGCTATCGGCCCGGGCGGTGGCAGGAAGGAGGTATGAGCCTCCATCGCCGCCAAGTCCTGGGCAGCGCGGCCGCGGCCGTCCTCGCCACCGTCGGAGCGGCGGCCCGGACCCCGGACTACGGGGCGCTGGCGCGCGGCGTGGACGGGCGCGTGGTGCTCCCCGGGGACCGGGACTACCCGGAGGCCCGCCGGCTGTTCCAGCCCCGGTACGACACCGTCGCTCCGGCCGCGGTGGCCTATCCCGCGCACGCCGGGGACGTGGCCGTCTGCCTGGACTTCGCCCGCCGCTCGGCCGCGCCCGTGGTCCCGCGCGGCGGCGGGCACAGCTACGCCGGCTGGTCCACGCGATCCGCCGGGCTGGTGGTCGACACCGGGGCCATGGCCGCGGTGTCGGTCGACGGCGACGGCGGGGAAGGCGGGCAAGGCGGCGTACGGATCGGCGCCGGGGCCCGGCTCGGGGACGTGCACGCGGCCCTCGCCCCGCACGGCAGGTCCGTCCCGACCGGGCTGTGCCCCTCCGTCGGCATCGCCGGACTCACCCTCGGCGGCGGCCTGGGCCTGGCTTCGCGGGCGTACGGGACCACCTCCGACCGGCTCACCGGGGCCCGGGTGGTCACCCCCGACGGGATCGTCCGCGAGGTTTCCGCCGACCGGGATCCGGAGCTCTTCTGGGCGCTGCGCGGCGGTGGCGGCGGAAACTTCGGCGTGGTCACCGAGTTCCGCTTGCGCACGCACCCGGTCGACGCGTGCGCCTTCGCCGAACTCCGCTGGCCCGGCGGTGACTCCGCGGCCGTGCTGCGCGGCTGGCAGCGCTGGCTGGCCGGGCTGCCGGACCCGTTCTGGAGCCAGGTGGAGTTCACCGTCGAGGCGGGTGCCGGAGCCGGGGTACCACCGGCGGTACGGGTGGTGTGCCTCGACGGGCGTCACGAGCTGGAGCGGCAGTTGACCCGGCTGTCCGACCTGGTCGGCGGGGCACCGCGGGACAGCTGGATCACCGTACGCAGCCACGAGGACACCGTCCGGGTCATGTCCGGCTGCTCGGAGCTGGGCCCGGCGCAGTGCCGGCTGCCGGGCACCCTGCCGGGCCGGGACCCGCAAGGGCGGCTCGGCCGCGACTCGTACGCCGCACGGTCCGACTTCTGGGCGGGCGGCGGACTGCCGGACGCGGCGATCGGCGCGGTGCTGGACGCCGTGCGGCGGTACGGGGCGAGCGTGCCCGGGGGCGGCCTGGGCGTGGTCCAGTTCGACGGGGTCTGCGGCGGCGCGGTGAACCGCGTCCCGGCCGGCTCCACCGCCTTCGTCCACCGCGACAGCGCCTTCCTCGCCCAGTACCTCGCCTACTGGCCCGAATCCGCAGCGGCGGCCGAGGTCGCCCGGCACCAGGGCTGGCTGGACGGGCTCTGGCAGGACCTGCGCCCCTGGGCGAGCGGCCGCGCGTACCAGAACTACACCGACCCGAAGCTTACGGGCTGGCGCGAGGCCTACTACGGCCCGAACCTCGCGCGCCTGCAGCAGGTCCGGCGTGTCTACGACCCGGACCGGCTCTTCCGTTTCCCCCAGGCCCTTTAGGGAGTGTCCGGCATGCGACGTACGTTGACGATGGCCGTGGTGGCGGCCGCCCTGCTGGTGTCGGGGGGGCCGCTGCCCGTGGCCGAGGCCGGAGGCGTCGCCGCCCCGGTGGCCGTGGGCCGCTGGTCGGCGCGCGAGGCGCAGTCCTTCTGGAGCGCCGAACGAATGGCCTCCGCAGCACCGTTGCCGCCCGTACCGCCCGCACGCGTGGATCCCGCGCCGCCCGCGGTGCCCGAACGCCCGGAGCCGGCCGAACCGATCGGAGGGGCCGAACCGGCCGAACCGGTCGAGGCGGTCGAGGCGGTCGAGGCGGTCGAGGCGGTCGAGGCGGTCCCGATCGCCACGCCGACCCCCGCCGCGACAGGGCTCCCGCTGCCCACCACGACACCCGCGCCGGCTTCCGCTCCCCCTCCCGTCCCCACTCCTCCCGCCGTTCCCGTGCCCGTGCCCGCCCGCGCGCCAACGGCTCCGGCTCCGCTTCCCGCCCCGGCACGCCCGGCCGTTCCGCGGCTGCCGGCCCTCACCACCGGCATCGGGCAGAACTTCGACGGCATCCCGGTCACCGGCCGGATGTTCCTCGTCAAGGCCGGTGGGACCTACTTCTGCACCGCCAGCGTGGTCTCCTCCCCCGGCCGCAACCTGGTGCTCACCGCGGCGCACTGCCTGCTCGGCTCCGACACCCAGCAGGTGGCCTTCGTACCGCAGTACACCCGGGCGAAGCCGCAGCCGTACGGCCTGTTCCCGGTCCTGCGGGACGCGGACGGGCGCTCCAAGATCTGGATCGACCCGCGCTACCGCTCCCAGGGCGTCGACCGCGCAGCAGCCCTCGACGCGGCCTTCGCCCAGGTGGGTCCGAACGCCCGCGGCTTCTCGGTGGAGGACGTGGTGGGCGGGAACCGGCTGCGGACCGGGGCCGGTTACGCGCACGCACGGGTCACGTTGATCGGCTACCCGGCCTCGGCCGCCCGGCCGCGGGTGTGCGTCAACCGGACGACGAAGTTCACCAGTGCCGACGCGCGGATCCCGGGATCGTTCCTGCGGATCGACTGCACCGGCTATCCCGGCGGGACCAGCGGCGGCCCGTTCCTGACCCGCTACGACGCGCGCACGGGGACCGGTGACGTGGTGGGGGTCATCGGCGGCTGGAAGACCGGCGGGGACAAGGTCGACACCTCGTACAGCTCCTACTTCGGCGCGGACATCAGGAAGTTGTACGAGAAGGCGGTAGCCGGGGCGAAGGCGCGGCGGTGAGCACCCTTGCCCGGCGGGTCCGGCGCGGGTTGCCGACCGTGCGCGGGGTCGCGACGGGCCCGTCGCCGTTCAGCGCGTCGGCGGGCGCGAGGCCGAGCCGGCGGCGCAGGTCGGCGAGGGCCGCATGGACGGGCGCGAGGACCACCTCGGCGCCCGGGTCGAGGGACGCGAGGGCGTGCGCGGTGGTCTCGATCGCCTCCGCGGCGTCCTCGGCGGCGGCCCGGCTCCATCCACCGGGCGCGCCGGTACCCCAGGGGGCGATGGTGTCGTAGAGGTGGCAGGCGGCATCGGCCACGGCGTCGGCCCGTTCACCGACGCCCGGCGCCGCGATGGTCGGCAGTTCCATGCCGGGTCAACGAGCCGATGCCGCCCTGGGTGCGTACGGACGGGTGCCGAAGGACCGGGGACTACCGCGCGGACGCGGCCCGGCGGATCCGCCGGGCGACGGCGTGCGAGGCGGCGGTGGCCGCGCCCGCGAGGGCTAGGCCCGAGACGACGTCGCGCGGCCGTGTGGGCCGCAGGACCCCGGCCCGGCGCAGTCGGCCGCGCGCCCACAGGGTGAAGGGCACCACGAGCAGCGGTGAGGTGACCACGCCGGGGGTGTAGCCGCGGGTGGCGACGGCCTGGGCGACGTGCACGAGGCCGTGTAGGCCGAAGCCGTTCAGCGAGGTCTGGTAGAAGGCGGAGCGCCCGCCGGTGCGGTACCCGTCGGCCGAAGCGGCAGCGACGATGAGTCCCATCACGGCGACCGCGGTGGCGAACTCGCGGCCGTTCACCGCTTCCATGCTCCGCCAGACCCGGTCGGGGACGCCGGGGTGGCGCTCGCGCAGGGCGGGGACCCGGGTCCGGGACCAGCGCGCCACGGTGGCCACTTCTTCGAGGTCGTGCACGGCCCAGGCGGCGAACAGTCCTAAGGTGACGGCGCTCGGCGATATCGGGGGGCGGGAAGCGTCAGCGTTCATACGGCCACAGTCTGCAGCCACAGGGGCAGCAACAGAAGCGACACGAGCGAACTCTTGATCACGATCGACGCGGAGAGGTCGACGCCGACGTCGTAGCGCTGGGCGAAGATGAACAGGTTCTGCGGGGTCGGCATCGCCGCGATCAGGACGAGGTACGCGAGCCACTCGCCCCGCACACCGACGAGCAGCCCGCAGACCGCCCAGGTCAGCAGCGGGAACACCAGGCACTTGAAGCCTACGAGGGCGAGTTCTTCGCGCGTGGTGCCCCGCAGCTGGAGGCCGAGGCCGCCCAGGTGGAGGCCCAGGGCGAACAGGGCCACCGGGGAGGCGCTGTCCCCGACGAACGCGGCGCCGTCCAAGGCGACGGCCGGGACCCGGACCGAGAGCAGGTTGAGCAGGATCCCCGCGTTGCAGGCGAGGACCAACGGGGTCGCGAGCGAGGCGCCGACGGCGCGGGAGAGACGGCGCCCCGGGCCGCCCGCCGTCGGGCCCGCACGGCCCAGTTCCATGAGGGCGATGACGACCAAGGACAGTACGCAGACCTGGAACAGCAGGATCGGGAAGATCGGCGCCGCCGTCCCGAACACGGTGATGAAGACGGGGACGGCGAAGTAGGCGGTGTTCACCTGCACTCCCGCCATCACCCGCAGCGCCACGTCGCGGGGCTCGCGCAGGCCGTGGGCGACCGCCGCCACGGCCACCGCCACCACGGCGAGGGCCGCGGCCCCCGCATAGCCGCTGATCGCCCGCCAGTTGAACAGGGCCCCGAGATCGCTGGCGTAGATGTTGCCGAAGAGGTAACAGGGGACGGCGAAGAGGAAGGCGTAGTCGGAGAAGACCTTCGAAGCCTCGGCCGGAACGATCTTCCGGCGGGCGAGCAGCACGCCGCCGCCGAACGCCAGCAGCACCGGCACCAGTTTCTCCAACGCGGCAGCGCCACCCATGCCCGTATCCCCCATGATCGACAGGCGAGCAGCCTAGCCCCACCCGCCTTCCGGCCCTCCGGCACATAGGCTGGCCCGATCATGAGCGACGAACCCCGTAACCGGCTGCGCAGCCGCACCCGCGCAGGCATCCGTTCCTCCTCGGCGGCCGGCGCCCGGGTGCCCGGCGCGCTGGCGCGGCTGGCCGTCGTGCTGCGCACGCCGGCCGGGGCGGCGCAGCCCCTGTTCGCGCAGGCACCCGGGCGGTGGCAGCGGGCGCTGCCGTTCGTCGTCGTCGGCATCTTCGTCGTCACCCTGCTGCCGGTGACGATCGCGGTGCTGTCCGACGACTACGGGGTCGGCGGCGGTTGGGCGGGCGCGCTGGCCGTGGCGCAGACCGTGCCGCTGCTCCTCGCGCTGACCCGGCCGGTGCACGCCTGGCTCGTCGTACTGATCGCCGACACCGTCGCCGCGGTGCTGCTGATCGGCGCCGACGAGGTGGCCGGGCATTCCTGGCCGTGGCCGCCGATGACCATCGTCGGCTACCTGGTGCTGATGGCCTGCCTGGGACTGCGCGAGTCCGTCCGGACCCTGGTCGGGGTGTGGCTGGTGACCGGCGTCGTCGGTACCGTCCTGGGCTTCTCCCCGCCCGCGGGCGTGACGAACACCGCCGCCCTGCTCTTCGTGCTCAGCGGCGTCATGCTGGTCCTGACGGGCGCGCTGCGCGGGGTCGGTGACGCGCAGCAGCGGGTCGCCGAGCAGGAGAGCATCAGCGAGGCGGAGCGGTCCCGGCGGACCTTGCTGGAGGAACGGGCCCGGATCGCGCGCGAGTTGCACGACGTGGTGGCCCACCACATGTCGGTGATCACGGTGCAGGCCGATTCGGCGCCGTACCGGGTCCCCGGCATGTCGGAGCCCGTACGGGAGGAGTTCGCGGCGATCGCGGCGAGCGCGCGGGAGTCGTTGGGCGAGATGCGGCGGCTGCTGACCGTGCTGCGCGGCGACGGCGCGGGCGGGGCGGACGGCGCCGACGGCGAGCGGGCCCCGCAGCCGGGCATCGACCGGCTCCAGCAGTTGGTGGAGGCGACCGTACGGGCCGGGCAGCCGGTGGAACTGTCGCTGGCGGCCGGGGTGGCCGGGGCCGCGCCACCGGCGGTGGACCTGTCGGCGTACCGGATCGTGCAGGAGGCCCTGGCCAATGTGGTGCGGCACGCGCCCGGCGCTCCCACCCGGGTCTCGGTGACGGTGGACGAGGACGAGGTCCTGGTGCTCGTGGTCAACGGTCCGGCGCGGGACGCCGTGGTGGAGCTGGAGGGTTCGGGCACGGGGCACGGTCTGGTGGGGATGCGCGAGCGCGTACGGTTGACCGGCGGGACGCTCGACACGGGCCCGCTGGCCGACGGCGGCTTCCGGGTCGCCGCCCGGTTGCCCTTGAACGATCCGACCGAGGACCCCAGTTGACCATTCGCGTGATCATCGTCGACGACCAGGCCATGGTGCGGGCCGGGTTCGCCGCCCTGCTGTCGGCACAGGCCGACATCGACGTGGTGGGCGAGGCGCCCGACGGGCGGCAGGGGGTGCGGCTGTCCCGTTCCACGCACCCCGATGTGGTGCTGATGGACGTGCGGATGCCGGAGATGGACGGGCTCACGGCGGCCCGGGAGATCCTCGATCCCCCGCCCGGGGTGGTGCACCGGCCGAGGGTGCTGATGCTGACCACCTTCGACATCGACGACTACGTGTACGAGGCGCTGCGCGCGGGGGCCTCCGGGTTCCTGCTCAAGGACGCCCCGCCGGCCGATCTGATCGCCGCGGTCCGGGTGGTCGCCTCGGGCGAGGCGCTGCTGGCGCCTTCGGTGACGCGGCGGCTGATCGCGGACTTCGTCCAGCAGCGCCCGGCGCCGCGCAAGGACCCGGCGCTGCGGCTGAAGGGGCTCACCCCGCGCGAGACCGAGGTGTTGGAGCTCATCGCGCGGGGGCTGTCGAACCAGGAGATCGCGGGGCACCTGGTACTGGCGGAGCAGACGGTGAAGACGCACATCGGGCGGGTGCTGGCCAAGCTCGACCTGCGGGACCGGGCGCAGGCCGTGATCTTCGCGTACGAGGCGGGGCTGGTGCGGCCGGGCGACTCCGGCTGAGTCCGCCGGCACCGCCGCCGCAGGGCGCCCGTGCTCTTCCGGTCCGTCATGCGTGCGCACGGGCCGGTGTGGTGCCCGAGGGCCGAGCCAGGCATCGCAGGCACGGGACCTCGGAGCGTCCTGTCGGTCGGGGCGGATCGACGCCCGGTGCGTGCGTCGCGGGCACCGCGAGCCCGGCGGGGCACCCGCGAGGACGTGTCCGCGAGGTAGCGCCGGCCGCCCCGGGGGGGGGGGCGGGCCCCGCGGTGTCTGGGGCCGTGCATCTCCCCCGGCTACCGCTGGGAAGACCCGGACAGAGTTTGGGGGATGCGGTGCAGTGCCAGGTGTCGCGGGGCGGGCGGGACTTGGCGGACACAGCCTACGGCAGGCCGGCCAGGGTCTCGCAGCCGGTGGCGAAGTCGGTTCCGCCTTCGCCGTCGCAGGCGTCCGGGCCGTCCGGGCCGGCGGGGCCCCCGGAGAGGAAGTCGCCGGCGGGGCCCGCCTTGAGGGTGTCGACGCCCTCGCCGCCGTCGAGGAAGTCGGCGCCCCCCGCCGTTCCCGCGCTCGCCGTGCCGGTGAGGTCGACGTTGTCGCCGAAGACGCGGTCGTTCCCGGCGCCGCCGCTGATGGTGTCGTTGCCCGCGGCGGTGCGGCGCGCATCGGCCGGGCCGCTGTCTCCGACGAGGAACTCGTCGGAGGCTCCGCCGATGATCCGGTCGTTCCCGGCGCCGATCGCGCGACCCCCCGCCGGGTTGGTGACGGTGTGGTCGCCGATCGCCGAGACCCCGCCGTCGGCGCCCAGGTCCAGCAGGTCGTTGCCGCCGCTGCCGATCGCGTTCCGTGCGGCCTCGCTGTCCCCCGTCATGGTCTCGGACCCGGGCCCTCCGAGCAGTACGTCGCTCCCGGCGCCCGTGGCGTTGCCGGCGGACGCACCGGAGTCACCGAGCAGGGCGTCGTCGCCGGGGCCGCCGTCGATCCGGTCGGCTCCGCCGCCCACCGCGTTCAGTCCTCTGCTGTCCCCCGTCAGCCGGTCGTTGCCGGGGCCGCCGATGAGCTGGTCGTTTCCGCCGCCCTCGGCGTTGCCGCCGGGGGCGTAGCTGTCGCCGGTGAACTGGTCGTCCCCGTCGCCTCCGAGCAGGCGGTCGTTGCCGCCGCCCGTGGCGTCGCCGGTCGGGCTGAAGCTGTCGCCGCGCAGCTGGTCGGCGCCCGCGGAGCCGTCGATCTGGTCGTTGCCGAGTCCGCCGATGAGGACGTCGTCACCCGCCAGCCCGCAGATCAGGTCGTCGCCGCCCTGGCCGTGGATCGTGTCTGGGCCCGGAGTGCCGACGATCACGTCGTTGCCCGGGGTCCCGTCGGTGGTCGCGCCGGGGGTGGTGACGACGAGGGTGGCGGGTACGCCGAAGCAGGTCACCGCCCGTGCGCTGACGTTCCCGGTCCCGAGGAGGACGAGGGATCCGGCGGCCAGGGCGCAGGCGAAGCCGGCGGCGGCCGCCCGGCGGGGGCGAGGTCCCGGTCCGGACTCCCGCTGATGTTCCCAGTGGGGCATCGTCTGCACTCCCTTGGCCGCAATTAGTCGGACTATCGCCATAACTAGCCGCGGCGCGGGCCTCGGCGACGCCGACACACTGACGGGCTCGGGCAGACGGCTGACGGGGATCGCACCCGTGGAGCAACGGCGAGCCGTGCCGGGCACCGGGCACGACAGGGGCGGGGCCGGGCAACGCCGGAGCGAGCGGTCGGACCCATCAGCGGGCCGGGAAAGGACTCCGTCTCCTCCACCCCCTACCGGGGTATGACATCCGACTTGGCTCCCTGGTCGGACGTGGACGCGGATACCCCCTACCTACCTTCCCCCTCGTCACGAGGAGAGGAGAAGGGGCATGCGCCGCTTCGGAAGGACGCTGGTCACGGCCGCACTGGCGGTGGCCCTCGTCGGGGGGACCGCCGGGTGGGCTTCGGGCGACAGCCAGGCAGCGGTCACCGGACCGCCGCCCGGCACCGCCGCCTGGCGGGCCGACCTGGTGTCCGGCCGGGCGCTGCCCGATCCGGCGACCGCCGCGCCGGGCGAGGTGGCCGCCTTCTTCGCCGGGCTGGACGACACCGCGCGGCGGCAGTTGCTGCGGTC
Source organism: Streptomyces sp. NPDC091682 (assembly GCF_044756625.1). NCBI lineage: Bacteria > Bacillati > Actinomycetota > Actinomycetes > Kitasatosporales > Streptomycetaceae > Streptomyces > Streptomyces sp. NPDC091682. The sequence goes on from NZ_JBIVTH010000008.1 coordinate 272,783, forward strand.
GCACCCGCTGGTGGTGGGCAACCTGGATGGGGCGCCGCTCCCCCTGCGGTACGAGGCCAACCGGATCGCCGTGGCGGCCACGGGTGAGGCGCGCTACGCCTCCCTCGCCGCGCCGGAACGGCAGATCCTGGCCTTCGACCCGCGCGGCCGGGGGCAGGTGGCCGAGGTGTTCGGGGACTTGGAGCATGCGGAGCACGTCTCGGTGATCGTGCCGGGTTCGGACAACGACGCCGCCAGCTACGACGCCCAGCGCAAGCCCCACACCGGCCCGGCCGGGATGGCCCGAGCGCTGCGCGAGGCGACCGGGTCCGTGTCCAGGTCCGGGTCCGGGTCCGGAACCGGGGCCGGGACCGGGGCCGCGGCCGGGACCGGCGGGGCCACCGCCGTCATCGCGTGGATCGGTTACACCACCCCGGTCGGTGTCGGCCTGGACGCGGCCGACGGCCGCCTCGCCCGGGCCGGAGCGGCCCGACTGGCCCGGTTCACGGCGGGACTCGACGCGGTCGGCGCGCCCGACCCGGTGCTGTTCTGCCACAGCTACGGCTCGGTGGTGTGCGGGCTCGCGGCCCGGCACACCGACGCCGCCGACATCGTGGCCTTCGGTTCTCCCGGGATGCGCGCCGACACCGCGGCCGGCCTCGGCAGCGGGGCCCGCGTCTGGGCGGCCCGGGGGCCGTCCGACTGGATCGCCGACGTCCCGAACGTCGAGTTCGCGGGGATCGGCCACGGCGCCGACCCCACGTCCGCGGCCTTCGGCGCGCGCCGGGTACCGGCGGGCGACGTAGTGGGCCACACCGGCTACTTCGTGCCCGGCACCCAGTCCCTGGCGGCCTTCGCCGCCATCGCGAAGGGAGCGGCCCGATGAGCGCCCGCGCCACCCTGGCCCCGCTGCGGAAGGCCGCCGCACGGATCGACGGCCGGACCCCCGCCCACCGCGACCGGGCGATCGACGGGCTGCGCGCCCTGGCGCTGCTGGCCGTACCCACCGGCCACTGGCTCCTCGGCGGCTTCACCCTCGACTCCGACGGCGGCCTGCACAACGCCAGCCCGCTGTCCGCGGTCGGCGGCCTGGCCCCGGCCAGCTGGGTGCTCCAAATGCTGGGCATCTTCTTCCTCGTCGGCGGGTACGCCTCGGCGCTCTCCTTCGGGCGCCGCACCGGGTCGGCGGGCGCCTGGCTGAAGGGCCGCATCGTGCGGCTGGGGCGGCCGGTGCTCGGGGTGACCGCGGTGTGGGCGCTGGCCGCGCCCGTGCTGTACGCGGCCGGGGTACCGGAGGCATCGCTGCGGACCGGGGCCACGCTGGTGGTCCAACCGCTGTGGTTCGTCGGGGTGTACGTGGTGGTCACCGCGCTGACCCCGTACTGCGTGCGGGCGGCGCGGCGCCTCGGCGGCTGGGCGGCCGCCCCGCTGCTCGGCTCGGTCGCCGTGGTGGACTTCCTGCGCTACGGACCGCTCGCCGAGTCCGTACCGTCGTGGCTCGCCCTGGTGAACGTGCTGCCCGGCTGGCTGTTCGCGTACCAGCTGGGCGTCTCCTGGGGCGAGCGGCGGATCGGGCGGCGCGGGGCCTGGCTGCTGCTGGCGGGCGGGACGCTGCTGTTCGCCGCGCTGCTGGCGGTCTTCCACTATCCGGCGTCGATGGTGGGCGTACCGGGTGCGGCACGCACCAACTCGCACCCGCCGTCGCTCCTGGTGCTGGCCCTGGCCTCGGCGCAGTCGGGCGCGGCAATCCTGCTGCGCGACCGGCTGGCGAAGCTGCTGGAGCGGCCCGCCCTGTGGGCCCCGGTGGTCGTGATCAACCTGTCAGCGATGACGATCTTGTGCTGGCACCAGACGGCGATGCTGGCCGCGGCCGTGCCCGGTTCGTTCGTGGGTGAACTGGCCGGGCTCACGACGGCGCCGGACAGCCTGGGTTGGGTCGCGGCGCGGTTGGCGTGGATGCCGGTGTTCGCATCGCTGTTCGTCGTGATCGCCCGCTCCGCGAGGCGGTTCGAGGCGCCGCCCCAGGAGGGACGCCGGGCGAGCGCGCTGCGCCGTACCGTGGCCGGGCTGCTGGCGGCGGGGTTCGCGGCGTTCGCGCTGGGCCTCACCTGACCGGGGTCCCGATGGATCCCCGATACGACGAGAGCGCCGCTCCCCCCGGGGGAGCGGCGCTCTCGTCACGTACGGGCGCTCCGCGTCAGGCGATCGAGGCGGCGACGATCGCGGCCACGGCGAGGTTGCAGGCGGCCGAGACCCAGACCGCCGGGTGGGGCTCCGGGTCGACGACGATGGCGCCGAGCTTGCCGGGGGTCACCAGGTCGAGCACGAGGAAGGCCACCGCCATCAGGATCAGGCCGAGCACGCCGAACGCCGCGGTGGACAGCAGGCCCTTGCCGAAGTCCGCGTACGTCGTCCAGATCGAGGTGAAGACGATGCCGCCGATGCCGAGGAGCGCGGAACTGAGGAAGAGGGCCGCGTTGCGGTTGCGCTCCTCCCAGATCTGCTTGGGGAGCTTCCCGGGCGTCAGCACGTCCACGAGGACGATGCCGAGGATCAGCAGCACCAGGCCGAGGGCGCCGTAGGCGCTGGTGCGGCCAAGTCCGTTGATGATGTCGCTCATTGAGAAGCCTGTCTCCGCGTGGATGGGAAAGTATGTGCCGTGGGGAGGCCGAATCTATCGCACGGCCCTGGCGCGGACCATGGGGAGGTCAGCGAATGGTAAAGGTCAGGGCCGCGCGGCCCGCCGAGGCGGCGGACCTGACCGGGCTGGTGATGCGGTCCAAGGCGCACTGGGGGTACGACGCCGACTTCCTGGCCGCGTGCGCGCCGGAACTGCGGATCCGGCCCGACGACGTGACGGCCCGCCGTGTGGTCGTGGCCGAAAACGGGCGGGGAGAGGTGCTCGGGATCGCCTCGCTGGAGGGGGCTCCCCCGCGGGCGGCGCTCGGGCTGCTCTTCGTGGAGCCGTCCGCCATCGGGCAGGGCGTGGGTCGGCTGCTGTACCGGGACGCGCTGCGGCGGGCCGTGGACCTGGGGGTGCGCCGGCTGACGATCGACTCCGATCCGCACGCGGCCGGGTTCTACCGGGCGATGGGGGCGGTGGCCACGGCCGCACCGGACGGGGGACCCGGTGGTCCGGCCCTGGTCCGGTTCGAGGCGGCTCCCGTCCCGCTCGCCGATTGGGCGCGGACCTGGACCGGTGGCGGGCGGGCCGTGCACCTGGGCAACGTCGGCGAGTTCAACGCGCAGTTCGCCGATGCCACCGTGGATCCGGAGCAGCGGCCCGCGCACCACTACGCGTGCCTCGCCGCCTTCTACAGTCCCTACCCGGCCGCGCTGGTGCTGCCGCGGCCGGTGCCACGGGGCTGGACCGAGCTGGTCTGCCGCCAGCTGGGCTGGACCGGGGTCGAGGTGTACGACGGCCTGTTGGACGCGGATCCCGGCCTCGCCGATGCCGTACGGGACCGGCCGGCGCTGGCCGCGCTGCTCACCGGAGCCGGGCTGCCCCTCGTACCCTGGGGGCGCACCCGGCCGTTCGGACGGCTGGCGGGCCGGCCGTGGCGGCCCGGGGAACTGCGCTACGAATCGAAGTCCGCGGCGCACGCCCTCTTCGGGCGGATCCTGGCGGACGGCGGGCATCCGGGAATCGTGCTCCCCCGGCAGTGGCGGGCAGACGGGCGGTGGACGGCGGCCCGGATGCTGGCGGCCAGGACCAGGGCGGGCGAGAGCACCGTTTTGAAATCGGAGCACGGTGTCGGGGGTTCGGGCACCACGGTGGTCACCCCCGAGCGGGTCCGTGCCGCGGGCGGGGCGCGGGCCGTGCTGCGGCGTTTGCCGCGCGGGCCGTTGCTGGTGGAGGAGTACGTCGGCGGTCCGGCGGCCGGGGCCGACGGGGGGCCTCGGGACCTGACGTACGACGGCTTCGTGGATGACGCGGGCCGCGCGCACGAGGTGGGCGGGGCGGTGATGGACGTGGCGGACGGCTGCTACCGGGGCGCCACCGTGGGTCCCGGGGTGGTGCCCGAGTGGGCGGAGAGCTCCCTCACCGCCTTCGGCGCGGCGGTGGGCCGGGAGCTGGCGGAATCCGGCTACCGGGGCTGGTTCGACGTGGACTTCGTCGCCGACGGGGCGGGGCGGCTCGCGCCGACCGAGACGAACCTGCGGCTGACCGGGCCGTCCATCGCCTTCATGGTGGCGGCCCGGCTCGACGCGCTGCGGGGCTCGGGGCACCTCGTACGGATCGTCGACCGGGTGGAACTGGGTGCGCGGCTGCCCGAGGCCCTGCTGGACGAGTGGTGCGCGGACCTGGCCCGGGGCTGCGCGGAGCTCGGGGCGGTGTTCGTCCCCGCGATCCCGACCGCCGCCTTCGAACCGGCGCCCTGGCTGGGTGTGCTGGTGGCCGCGCACAGCAGGGAGGTGCTGGACGCGGCCGAGGCGCTGGTACGGGCCGAGGCCCTCGCGGTCGGGGCGATGTTCGGCCCGCCGTAGCCGGCGGGCGCGCGGCCGACCGGCGGGCCGGTGGTCCGCCGCGGTGTTCCGGTCAGCGATCGGGCCGGTCGTCCGCGGGGTCGTGGAAGTCGAAGGGGTCGGCCGGTTTGCTGACGACGTAGGCGGCGACGATGACGCCCGCGATCATCAGCGGGATGTTGAAGGCGTAGACCAGCGCGGCCTGGCGCGGCCAGTCCTGTTTGGCGGCCAGTCGGTAGAAGTTGTCCTGCGGCCACCAGGACAACAGCAGGTAGGACACGGCGAGATGGGCGGCCGCGGTGAGGGAGGGACCACGGCGTTGACGCAGCATCCGGGCACGGCCGCCGAACAGGAACACCACCCCGACCCCGAAGGCGACGCACTCGAACAGGTACAGCACGAAGAACAGGAACGCCCAGGGCTGCGGCACCCCGGTGAGGTCGGTCGATCCGGGCCAGAGGAGGTTCGTCAAGATCAGCGCGACGAGCCCCAGCGCTGCTCCTCCGCAGCCGGCCGCGCAGCCGGCCGAGGCCTCGCCCTGGGGCGCTGCGGCCCCGTACTTGCCGGACTTGCCCCCGGGCTTCTGGGCCGCCGCGGGCAGGATGGGCAGCGGCAGGGCGTCCCGGTCCTCCTGACCCGCCGTGGTGCGGGGCAGGGCGCGCAGCCGGATCACGGTGCGCGGGCACTCCTCCCGGAGCACCTTGCCCGCCAGGTGGTCGCGCAGTTCCTCGATGGCCGGGAACGGGGCCCTGGCGGGTACGGTCGGCCCGCCGGGCGGCGGGGCCACGTACGCGACGAGCCGGCGCGGGCCGCGGGGGCCGTCGACCCCCTTCAGGATGGCCGCGCCGATGCCCTCGTGGCTGCGGATGGCGGACTCGACGGGGTACGGGTCGATCATGCGGCCGCCAGGCAGGGTGATCCGGTCCCGGAGCCGGCCGCGGTACTCCAACAACCCGTCCTCGCGGAGCAGGCCCATGTCGCCGGTGGGTACCGCGTCGGCGCCGTCCGGCGGGACGAGGCGGATCTCCCCGTCGTGCACCTCGGCCCGGAAGCCCGGGAACGCGGTGCCGAGCAGGGATATCTCCTCCGGGTCGTCCAACGGACGTGGCAGCTGGGGAAGTTCGAACCAGGTGCCGATGCCGGCGCACTCCGCGGGGCCGTAGACGTTGAGCACCCGCGCGCCGGGGCGCAGCCGGACCTGCAGGGTCGCCTGCTCGTCGAGGTAGAGCCGGTCGCCCGAGACGGCGAGCAGTCGCAGGGACCTGCAGGCCGGGTCGGCACCGCGGTGGGCGGCCGGGGCGAGCGTTCCCCGTTCGGCCTCGTGGACCAGCAGTCGGGCGGCGCCGGCCGGGTCGGTGTGCAGCACGGTGACGCGGTCGGTCTCGACGGCCGTGCGGATGTCCCCGGGCTGCCAGGCGGAACGCGGGGAGAGCACGAGGGCGCCGCCCGAACACAGGGCCCGGGTCCAACCCGCGGCGAAGGCGGTGACGCCCGTACCGACCGTGAACAGGTGCCGGTCCTGCGGGGTCGGCCGGGCCACCTCGGCCCAGGCCTCGTGGGCGGCGAGGAGCAGCCCGTGGCCCACGGGGACCGCGCGCGGCTCGACCGCCCCGCTGGACAGGACCGCGGCGGTGCGACCGGGCGGCGGGGCGACCGCACCGGGAAGCCGGTCCTCGGGCGAATGCCCGGGCCGGTCCGCAGGTCCGTTCGCGGCCCCGTCCGCAGGCCCGTCCGCAGGCCCGTCCGCGGACTGTTCGGTGCGCGGCCCGCCGATCGCCGCGGGCTCCGCGTCGAGCCGGATCACCCGGGGGCCGCCACCGTTGTCGAGTGCGGCCTGCTGGGCGGCATCGGTGAGCAGGACGAGGGGCTCGGCCGCGGCGAGTTGCCGGCGGCCGGAGCGCGGGCTCTCCACGTCGATGACGGCGTAGGACCCGCCGGCCTTGAGGACGGCGAGGAGGGCGACGACCAGTTCGCTCTGCCGGGCGGTGCCCACGGCGACGAGTGCGCCGGGCGGCAGGCCGGAGTCGAGCAGACGGTGCGCCAGCCGGTCGGCCCGCGCGTCCAGTTCCCCGTAGGTGAGGCCGTCCGGGCCGGCGATGAGCGCGCGGGCTCCGGGAGTGTCCCGGGCCCACTGCTCGAAGCGGTGCAGGACGGTGTCGGTGGTTCGTTTGCCGAAGCGTACGGACTCGGATCCCTGCGTCATGGACCGATGATGCCACCGGCCACCGACATCGGACGGGGGTCGTCACAATCGTTCGTGCGCACGGGAGTTGGCGCCCCGTGCGGGCGATCCCGGACGGACCCTTGACCTGAAGTTTGGTTGAGGTCCTAGCGTTCGGGCCATGGACATGGAAGTCACCGCCTGGACGTCGCTGCACAGCGCGATCAACGCCCAGCAGGACCGTCGCCCGCTCTCCCGGGCCGGCCTGCGCCGCGTCGCCGCCTTCGCCCGCCCGCACCGCCGCGGGCTCACCCTCTTCCTGCTGCTGAGCGTGGTGACCGCCCTGCTCGCGGTGGCCACCCCGGTGCTCGCCAGCCGGGTCGTCACGGCCATCGTGGACGGCCGCGACAGCTCCGCTGTCACCCGCCTCGCCCTGCTCATCGCGCTGATCGCGGTCGCGGAGGCCGGACTCGGACTGCTGACCCGCAGACTCTCCGCAACCCTCGGCGAGGGGCTGATCCTGGATCTGCGGACGGCGGTCTTCGACCACGTGCAGCGGATGCCGGTCGCCTTCTTCACCCGGACCCGGACGGGGGCCCTGGTCAGCCGCCTCAACAACGATGTGATCGGTGCCCAGCGCGCCTTCAGCAACACCCTGTCGGGGGTCGTCGCCAACACCGTCACCCTGGTACTGACCCTCACCGTGATGCTCGGCATCTCCTGGCAGATCACCCTGCTGGCACTGGTGCTGCTGCCGGTGTTCGTGCTGCCGGCCCGCCGGATGGGGGCGCGGATGGCGGCGATGCAGCGCGAGGCGTCCGCGCTGAACGCCGCGATGGGCACCCAGATGACCGAACGGTTCTCCGCCCCCGGCGCGACGCTGGTCAAGCTCTTCGGGCGGCCCGCCGACGAGTCCGCGGAGTTCGCGGCCCGGGCGGCGCGGGTGCGCGACATCGGGATCCGCACGGCCATGGCCCAGTCGGCCTTCATCACGGCCCTCACCCTGGTCTCGGCGCTGGCCCTGGCGCTCGTCTACGGGCTCGGCGGGTTCTACGCCCTGCGCGGCTCCCTGGACGCCGGTTCCGTCGTCGCCCTCGCCCTCCTCCTGACCCGGCTCTACGCCCCGCTCACCGCACTCGCCGGCGCCCGCGTCGAGGTGATGAGCGCGATGGTGAGCTTCGAGCGGGTCTTCGAGATCCTCGACCTGAAGCCGCTCATCGCACAGGATCCGGACGCCCGCCGGGTGCCCCGGGGGCCGGTGGCGGTGGAGTTCGACCGGGTCTCCTTCGGCTATCCGGCCGCCGACAAGGTCTCGCTGGCCTCCCTGGAGGAGGTCGCCACCCTGGATGCCCGGGGCGGTACGCAGGTGCTGCACGAGGTGTCCTTCCGCGCCGAACCGGGCCAGATGATCGCCCTGGTCGGCTCGTCCGGCGCCGGCAAGTCGACCATCGCTCAGCTGCTGCCGCGGCTGTACGACGCCGACGCGGGCGCGGTCCGGCTCGGCGGGATCGACGTACGTCACCTCACGGCCGACTCGATCCGCGAGACGCTCGGCATGGTCACCCAGGACGGGCACCTCTTCCACGAATCGGTGCGCGCCAACCTGCTGCTGGCCCGCCCGGAGGCCTCCGAGGAGGAGGTCTGGGAGGCCCTGCGGCGCGCGCGGCTGGACGGCCTCGTCGCCTCGCTGCCGGACGGACTGGACACGGTGGTCGGGGAGCGCGGCTACCGGCTCTCGGGCGGGGAACGGCAGCGACTGACCATCGCGCGGCTGCTGCTGGCCCGGCAGCGGGTGGTGATCCTCGACGAGGCCACCGCGCACCTGGACTCCACCTCGGAGGCAGCGGTGCAGGAGGCCCTGGGCGAGGCCTTGGCGGGCCGGACGGCGGTGGTGATCGCGCACCGACTGTCGACCGTACAGGCGGCGGACCTGATCCTGGTGGTCGAGGACGGCCGGATCGTGGAACGGGGCACGCACACCGCACTGCTGGCGGCGGGCGGGCGGTACGAGGAGCTGTACCGCACCCAGTTCGCCGTGTCGGGCAGCGGGGCACCGGCGCCGGGCGCATGATCCTGTGATGGACATCAAATTGGAACTCGTCGCCGTCCCCGTCACCGACGTGGACCGGGCCAAGGACTTCTACGAGAAGCTCGGCTTCAACGCCGACCACGACGTCACCGTCAGCGGGGACATCCGCTTCGTCCAGCTGACCCCGCCGGGCTCGGCGTGCTCCATCGCGATCGGCAAGGGGTTGACCCGGATGACCCCGGGGTCGTTGGACAACATGCAGGTCGTCGTCACCGACATCGAGGAGGCGTACGAGGACCTGCGCGGCCGGGGCGTGGAGGTGACGGAGATCCAGGACCTGCCGTGGGGCTCCTTCGTCTACTTCTCCGACCCCGACGGCAACGGCTGGGCGGTCCAGCAGACCACGCCCCGCAAGACGCAGGGCACCCCCTGAGGGTCCTCGAGGGTCCTGGACGGGTGGTGATCGAGCCGCGGCTCGCACCGCCCGGAACGGGGTGGTCGCTCCTTCACCCCCGACGGCTACTTCCGCACCGGCGCCCTCGCACGGCGCCTCCCGGACGGCAGCCCGGTGGTGACCGCCGCCCCCGGGGACGACGAGTCCGCCCCGTGACGGACGGGGGAGTCGGTGGGAGGATGCACCCGTGCCGACACCGATGCGGATGCCGATGGACCGTGAACCGATGGACCTCGAAGCCTATGTCGAACGGACGCGCGGCGGACCGTGCTTCGTCTGCGCCTTCCTCGCCGGGCATCCCGACTACGCGCACGAGAGCGTCTTCGAGGACGAGCACCACGTGGCCTTCCTCGACCGCTGGCCCACGCTCCCCGGAAAGGTCCTCGTGGCTCCCAAGGCGCACATCGAGCACGCCGTGCGCGATCTGGACCCCACGTCCTACACCCGGCTGATGCTCGTCGTACGGGAGGTCGCGCTCGCCGTCGAGGACGTCTTCGACAGCGAGCGGACCTACCTGTACTCGTTGGGGAGCCGACAGGGCAACTCCCACCTGCACTGGCACGTCGCGGCGCTGCCGCCCGGGGTTCCGTACGAGCGCCAGCAGTTCCACTCCCTGATGACCGAGAACGGCGTGCTGTCGCCGTCGCCCGCGGAGCAGGCCGCCACGGCCGGGCTCCTGCGCGCGGCCGTCACCGCGCGCGGAGTCCTCGAACCGCCGCGGTGAGCTCAGGCCTCGGCGCCGGCAGGGTGGTGGTCGAGCTCCCACGCGTGGTGCTTGAACTCGTGGCGGAAGTCGGCGTGGTCCTCCCACTGGCGGGCGATGCCGCGCAGCACGTCCCAGTTGTGCTCCACGGACTGGTCGATGACGCGGCGCATGGCCGGCTCGGCGGATTCCCGCTTCTCGATCAGGCCCTTGATGGCGGAGGCCTCCAGGACGGAGTTGCGCAGGGCGCGCAGGGCGCGGGAGGTGTCGTCCATGGCGAAACCGTGTTCGCTGCCCGTTCCCTCGTCGAACAGCGGGGTGAGCCGCGCCTCGATGAATGCGGTGATCCGCTCGAAGTGCTGCACGTCCATCGGGACTCCTTCTCCTGCCGGACCACAGGGTGTACCCGGCGTTCCGCTCGCTGGTGCTGTTCAGGAACCATTATCCAGTAGTCGGCCGGTCCGACCGGACCCGACCGGACCCGACCGGCCCTGGCCGGCCCGGTATCAACTCCCCTCCCACCAGGGCCTCTTCCGCGTGATCTATGTTGATGATCTGGTGTGCGCGATCGATACGGGGAACCGGTGGACGAGAATTCGTGGCTGACGGAACGGTTCGAAGAGCACCGCTCTCATCTGAGAGCGGTGTCCTACCGCATGCTCGGCTCGCTCGCCGAGGCCGATGACGCCGTCCAGGAGGCCTGGCTGCGCCTCAACCGCTCCGATGTCAGCGATGTCGAGAACCTCGGCGGCTGGCTGACGACGGTCGTGTCGCGGGTCTGCCTGAACCTGCTGCGCTCGCGCGAGTCCCGGCGCGAGGACTCCATGGAGGCGCGTCCCTCCGACCCTGCCGTCAGCCGCGCCGACACCCTCGGCACCGTCGACCCCGTCGACCCCGAGCAGGAAGCCCTGCTGGCCGACTCGGTCGGACTGGCGCTGCTGGTCGTGCTCGACCAGTTGGCACCGGCCGAACGGCTCGCGTTCGTGCTGCACGACCTGTTCGCCGTGCCCTTCGACGAGATCGCCCCGATGATCGAGAAGTCTCCGACGGCGACCCGCCAGCTCGCCAGCCGCGCCCGTCGCCGGGTCAAGGGGGCCCCGTTGGCGCCCGAGGCCGATCTGACCCGCCAGCGCCGCGTCGTGGAGGCCTTCCTCGCCGCCACCCGCTGCGGAAACTTCGACGCGCTCGTCACCCTGCTCCACCCCGACGTGGTGCTCCGGGCCGACCGGGCCGTCGGCCCCACCCCCGCCCCGATCCTCGTCCGCGGCGCCGTCACCGTCGCCACGGGCGCGATGGCCGCCATGCAGCGGGCACGGTCCACGGCCCCGGTCCTGATCGACGGAGTGGTCGGCCTCGCGATGGCCCCGCTGGGACGCCTGTTCCTGGTGCTCGGTTTCACGATCGAGGACGGCCTGATCACCGAGATCGACGTCGTGGCGGAACCGGAGCGTCTCGGCGCGCTCGAACTCGCCGCGCTCGACGTTTGAGGGCGGGCGGTCCGGCGCCCGGAAGCGACCGAAGCGATTCCGTGCCGCAGCCGCCCTTCTGGGCCGCGGCACGGCGCTCACGTACGGGCGCCGTCGTCCTCGGCTCGGCGTGCTGCTCGGTAGCGGCCGGGGCCCCTCGTTCAGGGCGCGAGCACGTCCAGTTCCTCGAGGGCGCCCATCGCGATCCGGCGGGTCAGCGCCTCCGCGCGCGCCGCGTCGCCCTCGCGGACCGCCTCGGCGACCTGGACGTGCAGGGTGACGGCGGCGGGGTCGGGATCGTGGAACATCACCGCGTGCTCGGTGCGGCCGGTCAGGACCTCGGCGACGACGTCCCCGAGGCGGGCGAACATCTCGTTGCCGGAGGCGTTCAGCACGACGCGGTGGAAGGCGATGTCGTGCCGCAGGTAGCCCTCGAGCTGGTGACCGCGCGAGGTGCGGACCATGCCGAGGGCCGCCTCGGTGAGTTCGGCGCACTGCTGCGGTGTGGCCAGTGCCGCGGCCAACCCGGCCGCGACCGGCTCGATCGCGGAGCGCAGCACGGTGAGGGACCGCAGCTGCCGGGGCCGGTCGGTGCCGGCCAGGCGCCAGCGGATCACGCGCGGGTCGTAGACGTTCCATTCGTCGGTGGGGCGCACGGTGACGCCGACCCGGCGGCGGGACTCGACCAGGTGCATCGACTCCAGGACGCGGACCACCTCCCGCACGACGGTGCGGGAGGCGTCGAAGCGTTCGGCGATCTCGTCGGTGCGCAGGACGCTGCCCGGAAGGTGCTCCCCCGCCGTGATCGCGAGGCCGAGGGTGTCCAGCACGTGGGTGTGGAGCCCGTGCCCCTGGCCGGGACTGCCTTCGGTGGTCATGGCGTAAGCGTACGGTGACGCTTCCACCAACAAAAGATGTGATGTTTTCAACCAGAGGCTTGAGTACGTAGTACTTAATGCGCTTCAGTGGTGCCACACGAACCGATGTCAACGAGGACAGCGAGGTAGGCGTGAGCACCCAGCGCGTCATTGTGGTGATGGGCGTCGCCGGCACGGGCAAGACGACCGTGGGGCAACTGCTCGCCGAGGCCCTCGGCATTCCGTACGCGGAGGGCGACGCCTTCCACCCGGCGGCCAACGTCGCCAAGATGTCGGCCGGGATCCCGCTGGACGACGCGGACCGGTGGCCGTGGCTCGACGCCATCGGCGAGTGGATCCGCAACCGCGCCGGCCTGCGCGGCGGCGTGATCGCGGCCTCCAGCCTCAAGCGCGCCTACCGTGACCGGCTGCGCGCCGCGGCCCCCGGGGCCGTCTTCGTCCACCTCTCCGGTGAGCGCCCGCTGATCGAGAAGCGCATGGCGGAGCGCAAGGGCCATTTCATGCCCACCACGCTGCTGGACTCGCAGTTCGCCGCGCTGGAGCCGCTCCAGGACGACGAACTCGGCGTCGTCGTCGAGGTGTCCGGGTCCCCTGAAGACATCACCGAGCGGGCTCTGGCCGCTCTGCGCAGCCTGCCCGCACAAGAGAACTGAGGAATCCCCACCGTGACCGGTCTCCACGTCGAGACTCTGGCAGCGGCCGCCACCGGACCGATCACCTCGGCCGGGAACACCCAGCTGGGGATAGCCGTCCTGGCGGGCATAGCCGTCATCGTCCTGCTCATCACGCGCTTCAAACTGCACGCCTTCCTGGCCCTGACGGTCGGTTCGCTGGCCCTCGGAGTCTTCGCCGGCGCACCGCCCGCCAAGACGATCGCCAGCTTCACCGCCGGGCTCGGCGCCACGGTCGCGGGCGTCGGCGTACTGATCGCGCTCGGCGCGATCCTCGGCAAGCTGCTCGCCGACTCGGGCGGCGCGGACGAGATCGTGGACACGATCCTCGCCCGGGCCAAGGGCCGGGCCATGCCGTGGGCGATGGTGCTGATCGCTTCGGTGATCGGGTTGCCGCTCTTCTTCGAGGTCGGCATCGTCCTGCTGATCCCGGTGGTGCTGCTGGTCGCCAAGCGGGGGAACTACTCGCTGATGCGGATCGGCATCCCGACGCTGGCCGGCCTGTCGGTGATGCACGGACTGGTCCCGCCGCACCCCGGCCCCCTCGTCGCCATCGACGCGCTCCACGCGAACCTCGGGGTCACCCTCGGGCTCGGGGTGCTCGTGGCCATCCCGACCGTGATCATCGCCGGGCCGCTGTTCTCCCGTTACGCGGCCCGGTGGGTGGACATCCCGGCGCCGGAGCACATGGTCGCGGCGCGCCCCTCGGCCGAGTTGGAGCACCGCCCCCGGTTCGGCGCCACGGTGTTCACCGTGCTGCTCCCGGTGGCGCTGATGCTCGTCAAGGCCCTCGTCGACATCGTGGTCGACGACCCCGCCAGCCCGGTGCAACGCGTGACCGATGTCGCGGGCTCCCCGATGATCGCGCTGCTCGCGGCCGTCCTGGTGGGCATGTTCACGCTCGGCCGGGCGGCCGGCTTCACCCGGGCGCGGATCTCGGCCACGGTGGAGAAGTCCCTGGCCCCGATCGCGGGCATCCTGCTGATCGTGGGCGCCGGCGGCGGCTTCAAGCAGACGCTGATCGACGTGGGCGTGGGTCAGATGATCCTGGACGTGTCCAAGGACTGGGCCGTACCGACCCTGTTGCTGGCCTGGCTGATCGCCGTGGCCATCCGCCTGGCCACCGGCTCGGCGACGGTGGCCACCATTTCGGCGGCCGGGCTGGTGGCCCCGCTCGCGGCGGACATGTCCACGACCGGTACCGCACTGCTGGTCCTGGCCATCGGGGCCGGCTCGCTGTTCTTCAGCCATGTCAACGACGCCGGCTTCTGGCTGGTCAAGGAGTACTTCGGGATGACCGTCGGTCAGACCCTGAAGACCTGGTCGGTGATGGAGACCATCATCTCGGTGGTCGGCCTGGGCCTCGTACTGCTGCTGTCACTGGTCCTGTAGCTGGGCGCCGGCCAGCGCGAGCCCGCCCGCCGCCGTGGCGCAGCGCGCCGCGAGCCTGGTGACCTCGGCCCGCAGGGCCTCGGTCTCCCGGCCGTGCCAGCCCGGCGCCATCGCCGCGACCCGCAGTCGGACCGCGTGCGTGCGCAGCGCGGCGGCGTGACCGCCCAGGCCGCCGTCCGGCGGCAGCGGCGCCGGACGGGGCGGCCGGTTCGTAACCCGGCGGCGGGCCGGGCCGCGGGGGGACACGGCCCCCGTCATGGCCGGCCCTTCGGGCAGACCCGTTCCCCGGTCGCAGAAGGCCCAGAAGGCGGCGCCGAGCCCGAGGGCCGGTTCGGCGGTCTCGGCCCGGCCGGTGGCGACCTGCCAGCCGGCGTGGTCGTTGAAGGGGTTCGCGTCGGTCAGTGCGTGCCAGGCGAGGATGTCGGCGAAGGACGGGGCGAGCAGCGCGAAGGCGTGTTCGGCGCCGCGCTCGCGCAGGATGACGCGGAACAGCCGGACTGCCTCGCCCTGGCGGCCCGCTCGGACGGCACCCAGGACCGCGGCCGCGCCGGGATCGTCGAACAGTTCGGGGTGGCCCGCGCTCGCGGCCCGGATCCGGGCCTTCAACCCGCAGACGGCGATGCTGATCGCGAGGCTCTCCCGGCCCGCCAGGATTCCGGCGAGCCGCCCGGCCCGGGCCACGCCCCGGCCGCGCGGGGCCCAGCCGAGGCCCGACGGGTCGGTGAGCGTACGCAGCAGGGTGCGCCAGCCGAGCCGGGTACGACCGCCCCGGGCGAGGGCGACCGCGGGCAGCCGGACGCCGAAGGCCAGGCCGGAGGCGTAGCGGGCGGCCTCGCCGACCGCATCGGCGGCCTCGGCGAGGGTGCGGCACGGGGCGTCGAGCAGGTCGATGTCCGGGGCGGTGGACGCGGAGGTCGCGGCGTCGGGCATGTGATCCTCGTGGGGTTCGGCAGGGGCTCACGGACGGACGGGGTCGGACGGGCACCGACGGGTCGAGCAAAATCCACATCAAGGTCGGACGAGGTCGGACAAGGCCGGACGAGACCCGTCGCGTGCGAACGGGAACCCGGTCGAGCGCCGCGGCGCCCTCAGCGGCGGGTGAGCGTGAGCCGGATGCCCTGCGGGTCGAGCGTCGCGGGCAGCGGCCCCACCGGGTCCAGCACCGGCCGGGTACCCGTGACCCGATGGCCGCGCAACACCTCGGCGCAGAGCGCGGCGGTGGCCATCAGGCCGAGCTGGTCACCCGGGCAGCGGCCGCCGCCGTGGCTGAAGGGCGCCATCCGGAGGTCCTGATCCGCACCCGGGTTCTTCCACCGGCCGGGCACGAACACGTGCGCGGCCGGTACCCGTTCGGGGTCGCGCTGGTGGAACGCGGCGGGCACCAGCACCGAGGTGCCGACCGGGTAGCGCACGCCCCGCCATTCGGTCTCGGCGCGGGTGACGCGGATCAGGTCGGGCACGACCGGGTACAGCCTCAGGGACTCCCGGACGCAGGCCCGCAGCCGTGGCAGTTCACCCCGCTCCGCACCGGCGGCGACTTCGGCGGCCGCCTCGGCCACGGCCAGGTCCTGCTCCGCGGGGTGCACCCCGAGCAGGAGCAGGGTGCGCAGCAGCGTGTCCGGGACGACGTCCATCGCCAGCAGCCAGTGCTGGGCCTCGCCCACGGGGTCCAGGGTTCCGGTCGGGTCGACGTAGCGGGCGGCCCGACCGACGAGGGTGTCGTCGTCGGCCCGGGCGGCGTACTCCTCGATGCGGGCGCGGGCCTTGTCGTGCACGGAGCGGGCGGCGCGCACCCGGCCGCTGCGCGAGCCCCTGCCCTCGGCGCGCAGCTGGGTGAGCCATCCGCTCAGCTGCTCGTCCGCGGCTGCCGCGTCGCCGAGCACGATCCGCCGGGCGGCGCGGTGAACGGCGTACCGGGCGCGGGCCAGGTCGAGGGTGACGGGGCCGGTGCCGGCGCTGGTACCGGTGCTGATGGGGACGGCGGTGAAGGGATCCGTCGCGGGTGCGGAACCGGTGAGGTGCCGGGCCTCCTCGGCGAGGGCCCTGAGGAAGGACCCGCAGGAGGGGTGCACGGGCCGGCCCGTGGCCAGCACCTCGGCGCTGACCTCGCGTCGCTCCGCACCGGGCTCGCCGCGGGAGCAGCCGGAGTCGGCGGGTTCCCCGGGGTTCAGACCCCGGCACTTGTCCGGCGGGGCCGCCGCGAGGACGCTGACGGGTTCGGCGTAGAAGCGGCGCAGGTCCTGCGGGTCGAGCAGGACGAGGACGGTCCGCCCGGAGCGGGTGCGGACCAGGGCGGGCGCGTCCCCGCACCGAGCGCGCAGGGCCCGCAGCGCGGCTGCGGAGGTGCGCACCTCGCCGGGGCGGCGGGCCAGGGCGCGCAGCAGGACGCCGAGGCCGGCTAGGGCCCCCCGGGCGGCTGTTTCCGGGGCCGGGGCGGGAGCCGCGTACCGCAACGATCGCTTCGCGGACGTCCGCCGGCCGGGGGCTTCCGCACCCAGTCCCGGCACGGCGGGCCCGCGGTCCACGAGCGGTGCCGCGCCGCGGGGGGAGCGACCGGCCCGCTCGGGGCGGCGCCGGGCGGCGAGGGCCCGTACCCGGGCTCGGAGCCCGTCGAGGGCGGCCCCTTGGACCGTACGCATCCGTGTACCTCCGCGGCGGGAGCGACAACACTCGGCGACAACGGCATCACCGTACGTCCCACCTGCGCGCTCCGCGCCCCGAGGGCCGCCTCAGGGGTCCAACCCGACCAGCAGCGCCGCGATGTCCAGTCCGGCCGTGAGGTAGGAGGTGAAGGCCTCGTTGTTCAGGGCCCACGGCGAACGGCCGCGGCGCACACGGGCGATGGCCTCGGCGGGTGTCAGTCCCCGGTCGACGAGGCACTGGGCGACAACGAGGCCCGACCTGTTGTAGCCCGAGTGGCAGCGGACCAGTGTGGTGAGGCCCGAATCGAGGGCCAGTCCCGCGGTGCGGGCGAGGCGCTGGACGGTGTGGAGCTGGTCGGCGGTGAGCTCGGCGTCCGGCATCTCCCCCACGACGTGCTCGGCGCGTGGTCCCGGGCCGTGGCCGGTCCGGGTGAAGAGGCTGATGACGAGGTCGAACTCGTCCCCCACGACGACGGGCCGCAGCTCACCGACCGGGTCGGTCCAGTAGTGGCCGCCCATCCACAGGCCCGGTGCGACCTCGTCCCACGGGGAAGACGGCCCGGGTACGCCCCGGTCGCGCCGGCGGGTCTTCTTCATACGGTCGCGACCTCCTGGGGACGGCCTCCAGGATCTCACACAACAGGCCGTCATTCAGCGGTAGTTGACGCGAAGGCCGCTTCACGGAAGGCGGTGCGCGGCATACCTCGCCCAGTGGTCGGAAGGAGGACCGCCCAGCGGTGGTGTCGGGGGGAGACCCACAGGGCCGGACCGCCGTCCTGCGGGGCGTGGTGGGTCCAGACCCCGTGCGGGGCGGGGTCCCACAGCAGGCCGCGGGCTGGGGTGAGTTCGCCGGTGCGGATCCGGAGCGACTCGGTGGTCCAGGCGCGGCTGATGCCCGCCGGGGCCGCCGGGTGTGCCGGGGCCGCCCCATCCATCCGGTCCACCGGGTCCAGGAGGTGGCGCAGGAAGCGGACGAGGTCGGCGAGGGGCGCGCGGAGGGTGCCGTCGGTGAAGCGGGTGCCGGTCATGCCCAGCGGGTGCCAGACCCGGGTGGCCGCGAGGTCGGCGAGCGGGCTGCCGGAGAGCTGCTCGGCGAGACGGGTGAGGTGGGTGAGGGCGGCGGTCCCGCCCGGGTGCGTGAGGAGGAGGTGGGCGGTGGTCCCGGCCGGTACGCCCTCGGCGGCCGCACCCCCGTAGGCGGTGAGCGGTGTGTGCAGCCGCAGCTCGCCCTCGTCGACGAGGCTGCCGATGACCGGCCAGAGCGCGAGGACGCCGCTGAGGCCGTCCACGTCGAAGGCGGCGTCGGCGGGGTGCCCGCCGTCCGAACCGGCCTGGAGGCCCACGGGTCCGCCGACGGCCCACACCGCCCCGGGGTCGGCGGACTCCACGAGGGCCCGGACGGCGGTGGCCTGGTCGCACAGGGGGGTCATGCCCGCCCACGTTAACGAGCCGGGTGGCCGCCTCCCGGCAGGCCGCCGCGGAGTCCGCGCTCCGGCCACCCGAATGCCCGCGCAGAGCAGCGGCGAGCAGGAAGGGGCGGGGCGCCCGCCGGCACCCCGCCCCCGTGTCCTACCGGCCGGGCTAGCTCTTGTCCGGGCGGTCGGTCACCCGCAGGGTGTTCAGCAGGGGCTTGCCGAATCCGCTGTGCGTGACGAAGCGGACGTTGAGCACCCCGTCCGTGACCGTGACCGTGTACGTACGGGTCAGGGCCTTGTAGGTGCCCGCCTCCAGGGAGATGTCCAGGGAGGGCAGGACCTGCGTGCCCTCGGCCAGGACGTCGAAGACGCGCTTGTTGGGCTTGGTGGAGGAGAGCTCCGCGAAGCCGAGCTCCACCGTGTAGGTACCGTTCGGCACGTTGTCGAAGCGGTACTCGTACATGCCCTCGCGGGCGTTGCGGAACAGCCGCTGCTCGTCCGTGCCGGCGATGGTGCGGCCGGTGGACTCCACGGTGCTGTTGCCCTGGTAGCCGTAAGAACCGGGCGTGTACTTGCGGTCCGGGGACCAGGCGTCACCCAGGCCGTCCGTGGTGGTGTAGCCGGATCCCGCGTCCAGGCCGACCTGGTAGCGCGGGACGACGACCTTGACCGGGACGGAAAGGACCGGGGTCCGGCCGCTCGCCGAGGTGATCTTCAGGTCGGCGGTGAGGACCGCGCCCGGGGTCAGTCCGGTGGTGTCCACCGAAAGGGTGACCGGGACCTTCCCGCCGGTCGCGAGGGTGCCGGTCGCCGGGGTGGCGCTCAGCCAGGTCGCGTCCTCGGACACCGTGAACTCCGTGCCGAGGCCCGGGTTGGTCAGCTCCAGGGTCCGGGTCCGCTGCTGGTTTGCCGGGAGGACGACCTCCAGGGACGGCTTGGACGCCGTCACCCTTCCGGTGCGCAGGGACTGCGTCACCGCCGTGACGTCGGCCGCCTTGACGTCCACCGTCGCCGTGGCGGACTCGTACTGCGGCGCGGCCAGCGAGACGGCCCGCGCGCCCGACGGGCTCTGGACGACGTACCCGCCGTCCGCGGCCGTGGTCGCCGACACCGCCGTGTCACCGGTGCCGACGGTCACCGTGGCGCCCGCGACGCCGTTGCCGTCGTTGGCGTCGAGCACCCGGCCCGCCACCACGCCGCTCTTGGTGGTCCGGAAGGCGACGGACAGGCCGTCCGTGATGGCGGCGGTGTTGTAGGAGTACTTGAAGGCGTCGGTGCCGGCCGCGTTCTCCACGCCGACCGTGGCCGAGGAGCCCCCCTTGATGCCGGTCCCGCCGGTCCCCTTGTAGGAGTAGGAGACGGTGCCGTCCTCGCCGATCGCGGCCGTGAAGGAGAACTTGTCGGCCTGCGCCGACCAGTGGGACACCTGGCGCCACTCGATCACGTAGCTCCGGTGCGGAGCGGTGCCGGTCACGGCGGTGAAGACGCCGGATCCGCTGCCCACGGCGCCGACGACCAGGTCGTCCCAGAACGGGTACAGGGCCGCGTTGGGCGTGGCCGTGCTCGGCAGGTCGCCGTTGATGTCACTGGTGTTGTTGCCGCCGAAGCTGACCGTGCCGTTGGTGCCGATCCAGGCCTGGCCGTACGTCTTGCCGTACAGGGGCAGCGGGAAGGGCAGGTCGACGCGCTCGGTGGTGTTGTCTCCGGTGAGCGCGAGCTGGCGGGTGCCCTCGACGTACGGGCGGTTGCCGGCGGCGGCGCAGGCGTAGCCGTATCCGTCGGTGCGTTCGGGCAGGTTGACCGCGACGGTGGCGTCGCCGGCAACCGTGACCTTCGCCGTGCCGCCGGTGACGCAGCGGGAGGCGTGGGTGGCGTTCACGTCGTACGTGCCGTGCGGCAGGGTGACCTCGAAGCGGCCCTGGGCGTCGGCGGTCGCGGTCACCGGGGTGTCCGCGATGGTGACGGAGGCGCCGGCGGCCGGTCCGGCGGCCGAGGAAACGGTGCCGGTGAGCTTGCCGGAGGGCGCCTGGGCGAGGGTGAAGTCGCCGGTGGCGGTGGCGTTCTCGGTGACCGTGGCCGTTCCGGTCTGCTGGCCGTAGCCGAACTTGGCGGCGGTCAGGGCGTAGTCGCCGACCGAGAGGGAGGTGAAGCGGTAGGTGCCGTCGGCCGCGGTGGTGGTCGTACGGTCGATCGGGCCGTCGGCGGTGATCTTCACGCCCGCGACGGGCTGGTCGCCGGAGCGCACGGTGCCGCCGAGCGAGCCGATGGCGCCGCGCGGGGCGGCGGTCACGGCGGCAAGGACGTCGAGCCGGCCCTCACCAAAGACGTTGTTGTCGGCGGCGTTTCCGCCGCACTGGCTGCTGTCGGTGTCCAGGGCGGTGCCGTCCAGGAGCGCCTCGGTCTGCGCGATGTCGCCTTCCAGGGCGGGCGCGGCGGACCACAGCAGGGCGACGGCGGCCGCGGTGTGCGGTGAGGCCATCGACGTGCCGGAGAAGGCCTCGTACGCGCCGCCGGGGACGGAGGAGCGGACGTTCACGCCGGGGGCGGCGATGTTCGGCTTGACGATGCCGCCGGGGCCCGCGCCGCGCGAGGAGAAGGACGCGATCGCGTTGTTGATGTCGAAGGCGCCGGAGCTGTAGGAGCTGGCGTAGTCGCCGGGCGAGCCGGCGGTGTTGCAGCCCGGGCCGGCGTTCCCGTTGGAGAAGGCCGGGAAGATGCCGGCGGCCCGCCAGGTGTCGACGATCTGCTGGTACCAGGTGTCGCCGCCGCTCCCGCCCCAGGAGTTGTTGACGATGTGCGGGGCGAGGTCGGGGCGCGGGTTCTGCCCGTTGAGGTCGGTCGGGGCGACGATCCACTGGCCCGAGGCGAGGAGGGAGGCCTCGGAGCAGGAGTTCGACTCGCAGCCCTTGGCCGCGATCCACTTGGCACCGGGGGCCACGCCGATCTTGTTGGCGCCGCCGTCGTCGCCGACCATCGTGCCCATGGTGTGGGTGCCGTGGTCGTTGTTGTCGCAGGGGGCAGCGGTGGTGCACACGCCCGCCGGGTCGAACCAGTTGTAGGCGTGGTCGTACGTGCCGTCCGCCTTCTTGCCGCGGTACTGGTTGTTCACGGCCGGGTGGGTGTAGTCCACGCCGCTGTCGATGTTGGCGACGACGATGCCCTCGCCGCGCACGCCGACCTGGTCCCAGACCTGCGGGGCCTTGATCCGGTCGATGTTCCACTCGATGGCGTCGGCGACGGCCTTCTCCCGCTTGCCTTCGGTGGGCTTGGGGAGGTCGACCTTGTCGTCGGCGTCGATCCGGGCGACCTCGGGGCGCTGGGCGAGGGTTCCGGCGAGCTTCTGGCTGCCGACGACGCGCACGGCGTTCACGATCCAGTACGAGGTGTACTCGGCTCCGGCGCCCTGCAGGGCCTTGACGACGTCGGCCTGGCTGCGCGCGGCGTGGTCCTTCTTGATCCGCAGAACCGTTTCGGCCTTGGCGGCGCGGGTCTGCTGCTTCCCCGCGGCGGTGAGGTCGGCGGCGCTGTCGAGGTAGACCCAGAAGGCCGCCTTGGCGGACTCGTCGAGCTGGGTGCGGAGCTTGGGTTCGATCTTGCGCTCGGCCGCCGTCGGTGCGGCAGGTCCGGGGTCCGGCGCGGCCGCGGCGACGCCCGCGCCGATCGGCAGGAGCAGGACCGAAGTGAGGGCGGCGAGCGCCGTGCGTAAGGACCGTGCGGGCCTTGCCGGCCCGGTGGGCCGCAAGGCTCGTGGGGTCCGGTTGTCGCGTTGGGCCACGTGTTGTCTCCTCGTACGCCGTGTGCGGGATGTGCGGGAAGGGTGCGCGTGACGTGCGCGGGCCATGGTGAACGAGGCGTCATGCTCATTACAAGGGTGGCTTTTCGGCCTTCCCCCGACCGCCCCGGTGGCCCGCTCGGGCCGCGCGCGCCAGCCTGAAGACATGACTTCGCCCGCCGAGCCGTCCGGAGCCGGTGTCCCGATCGCGTCCGCACGGGGCCGGTGGATCCTGCTGACCACCGTGCTCGGATCGACCATGGCCATGCTGGACGGGACCGTGGTGAACGTGGCACTGCCGCGCATCGGGGAGGACCTCGACGCCGATCTGGCCGTGCTCCAGTGGACGGTGAACGCCTATCTGCTGACCCTGGCCGGGCTGATCCTGGTCGGCGGATCACTGAGCGACCGCTTCGGGCGGCGCCGGATCTTCGTGCTCGGCGTGGTGTGGTTCGCGCTCGGCTCGCTGCTGTGCGGCATCGCGCCGAACGCCGGGGTGCTGATCGCGGCCCGCGCCCTGCAGGGCATCGGCGGGGCGTTGCTGGCGCCCGGCTCCCTGGCCCTGATCCAGGCGTCGATCCGCGCCGACGACCGGGGGCGGGCGATCGGACTGTGGTCGGGGCTCGGCGGGGTGGGCGCGGCCGTGGGACCGTTCCTCGGCGGCTGGCTGGTGGACGGGCCGGGCTGGCGGTGGGTGTTCCTGCTGAACGTGCCGCTGGCCGCGGTGTGCGTGCCGGTCGCCCTGCGGCACGTACCGGAATCGCGGGACCCGCAGGCGCACGGGCGGTTCGACGTGGCCGGGGCGGCACTCGGTGCGAGCGCCCTGGGGCTGGTCACCTACGCGCTGATCGAGGCCCGGTCGGGCGCGCCGGCGGTGATCGTCGCCGTGGTGCTCGGGGTCCTGCTGGGCGTCGCCTTCGTCTACGTGGAGCGGCGACGGCCCGATCCGATGGTGCCGCCAGACATCTTCGCGTCCCGGCTGTTCACCGCCGTCAACCTCGTCACCCTGTGCGTGTACGCGGCGATCGGCGGGTTCTTCTTCCTCGTCGTGCTCCAGCTCCAGGTGGTGTCCGGCTACTCGGCGCTGGCCGCCGGGGCCGCGATGCTGCCGACGACCCTCCTCATGCTCCTCCTGTCGGCGCGCTCGGGTGAGCTCGGGGAGCGGATCGGACCGCGCGTCCCGCTCACGGTGGGGCCGCTGCTGTGTGCGGCGGGAACGCTGCTGATGCTACGGGTGGGACCGTCGGCCTCGTACGTACGGGACGTGCTGCCCGCGATGGTCGTCATGGGCATGGGCCTCGTGGCCCTGGTGGCCCCGCTGACGTCGACCGTGCTCGCCTCGGTGGATCCCGGCCGGGCGGGCCTGGCCAGCGGGATCAACAACGCGGCGGCGCGCGTGGCCGGGCTGCTCGCGGTGGCGGCGCTGCCGCTGCTGTCCGGAATGGGGCCGGAGTCGTACCGCTCGGCGACCCAGTTCGACGCCGCTTTCGGGCGGGCGATGCTCTGGTGCACCGGAGCCTTCGTGGCCGGCGCCGCCCTGGCCTGGGCGACCGTACGCTCCCCCGTGCCCGAGGCGTGCCACCCCCAGTGCCACACGTACTGCGCGGTGTCGGCCCCGCCGCTCGAACCCCGTGAGGAGCACGGCTGATCCCGTGTGCTGGAGCGCGACGGCCGATCTGGTGGCGGGGACGGCGATCTGCGCCGTCGGGATCGCGTGCCTGGCTCGGGTGCGGCGGGCCCGCGACCTGCCCGTCGCCGCGCTGCCGCTGTTGCTGGGCGCGCACCAACTGGTGGAGGCCGCGGTGTGGGGCACGGGCGGCGGCTGCTCCCCGGCCGCAACGGCCTGGGCGGTGATCGCCCTGCCACTGCTGGCGCTCTGGATGCCGGCCGGCGTCCTGCTGGCGGCCGCGCCCGAGGTCCGGCGCCGGTTGTGGGGCCCCTGGCCGCAGGGCTCGCCACGGCCGCGGTGCTCGCGTACTGCCTCGCCTCCCGGCCGGTGACCGCCGAGATCCGGAGCCACACCATCGGCTACGGCGTGAATGTTCCGTGGATGCCGCTGGTGCTGGCGGGCTACCTGTTCGCCACGCTGGGCCCGCTCCTGCTCGGGGGCGACCGGCGGCTCGGGACCCTCGGCATGGTGCTGGCGGTGGGGGCGCTGACCTGCTCAGCGCTGTGGCGGCTGGAATTCGCCTCCACGTGGTGTGCCTTCGCGGCGGTCGCTTAACTGCTGGTCTGGGGCTGGGTCCGGCGGCCGGAAGCAGCTTCCGCCACCTCGTGATCGACCGGAAGTTACCTAGACGTATGTAGTGACTTCACACGCGGCCAGCAGTAGAACTCGTTCCCATTCCCCCACGGATGAGGAACGTCACATGAGCGATAACACGCTGCCCAGAAATGGCTCGAACGGAATATCCCGTCGCGGATTCCTTGGTAGAACTGGTTCTATAGTTGGCGCCGTGGCCCTGGCGGGTCACCTCACCCCGGCACAGGCGGCCTCCCCATCCGCCACGATCGCCGACGGCGCCCGCGTTCCGGCCCTGATCATCGGCACCGGCTACGGCGGGTCCGTGGCCGCCCTGCGACTGGCGCAGGCCGGCGTGGACGTGCAGATGATCGAGATGGGCATGTCCTGGGACGCGCCGGGCCCGGACGGCAAGCTCTTCCCCAAGGTGACCAGCCCCGACTACCGGTCCTTCTGGCTGCGCACCCGGACCAAGGCGCCGCTCAGCAACTTCCTCGGCTTCCCCATCGACAAGGACGTCCCCAAGTACACCGGGATCCTGGACGCCGAGGACTTCGCCGGCATCACGGTCTACCAGGGCCGCGGTGTCGGCGGCGGTTCACTGGTCAACGGCGGCATGGCGGTCACGCCCAAGCGCGCGAACTTCGCCGCCGTCCTCCCCTCCGTGGACCCCGACGAGATGTACGCCACCTACTACCCGAGGGCCAACGCCGGCCTCGGGGTCGGCATGATCGACCCGGCCTGGTTCGACACCGCCGACTGCTACCAGTTCTCCCGGGTGGGGCGCAAGCA
This sequence comes from Streptomyces sp. NPDC091682, assembly GCF_044756625.1. NCBI lineage: Bacteria > Bacillati > Actinomycetota > Actinomycetes > Kitasatosporales > Streptomycetaceae > Streptomyces > Streptomyces sp. NPDC091682. The sequence goes on from NZ_JBIVTH010000008.1 coordinate 297,846, forward strand.
CGCCCAGCGCTCCGGCTTCGCCTGGACCTTCGTACCCGACGTGTACGACTGGGACTACATGAAGAAGGAGGCCGCCGGCACCGTCACCAAGTCGGCCCTGGCCGGCGAGATCCTCTACGGCAACAACGCCGGCAAGAAGTCGCTCGTCCAGACCTACCTCGCGCAGGCGAAGGCCACCGGCAGGGTCGCCATCTCCGCACTGCACAAGGTCACTTCGGTCTCCCCGGCCGCGGGCGGCGGCTACACGGTCGCCATCGACCAGATCAACACCACCGGCGACACCGTGGCCACCAAGACGGTGACCGCGGACCGGGTCTTCTTCGCGGCCGGCAGCGTCGGCACCAGCAAGCTCCTGGTCAAACTGAAGGCCACCGGAGCCCTGCCGAACCTCAACGGCGAGGTCGGCAAGGGTTGGGGCGAGAACGGCAACGTCATGTGCGGCCGCGCCAACCACATGTGGGACCCGACCGGCAAGCTCCAGTCGACCATCCCCTGCTCCGGCATCGACAACTGGGACGCGGGCGGCGCGTTCGCCGAGGTCGCACCGCTCCCCACCGGGATCGAGACGTACGCCTCGTTCTACCTGTCGATCACCAAGAACCCGAACCGCGCCGAGTTCACCTGGAACGCGGCGACCGGCACGGCCGACCTGAGCTGGCAGACCGCCTGGAAACAGCCGTCCATCTCCATGGCCAAGACGATCTTCGACAAGATCAATTCGAAGGAGGGCACGATCTACCGCACCGACCTGTTCGGCGGCAACAAGATCTGGAACGACACCCTCACCTACCACCCGCTCGGCGGCGCGGTCCTGAACAGGGCCACCGACAACTACGGGCGCCTGCACGGCTACACCGGGCTGTACGTGATCGACGGCGCGCTCATCCCCGGCAACGCGAGCGTGAATCCCTTCGTCACCATCACGGCGCTCGCCGAACGCAACATCGAAAAGATCATCGCTACGGACCTGTAGCCGTACGCCCGCCCGGGCCGGGCCCCGCGCGGCCCGGCCCGGCCCGGCATGGCCCGGCCCGGCATGGCCCGGCCCGGCATGGCCCGGCCCGGCATGGCCCGGCCCGGCCCGGAAGCAAAGGCCTACTTCCCTTCGTTCCGGCGTCCTTCGATCCCCTGCCCGGTCGCCACCCGGCGAAGGACCTTCGGCGACCGCCGGCTCCCACGGGTGCGTGCCGCGACGTAGCCGGTCAGGCCGGACAGGCCGAGGCACAGCGGCGAGTACAACCGGAGGTCCATCGCCGTGTACCGGGCGGGAGCCTGCTGGAGGTCCAGGCCCGACACGACCAGCCCGCCCAGCCCGCGCGCCGCGAGCACGGCGGAGACCGTCCACAGCCCGGCCCGGACGAGCCGGGCGCGCCCCAGCGCGGAGTCCGGCCGGGCGCCGACCAGCACCAGACCGGCGGCCGCCGTCAGCAGGCCGGCGACCGCGGCCGTCGCAGCCGCGGAAGGCAGGGCGTCGTCTCCCGTCCCCACCACGACCTCGGCCAGTTCCGCCGGGGAGCTCAGCGGCCAGGGCGAGCGGATCCAGACCGCGTGCAGGGCCGCGGCCGCGGCCAGACCGCCCGCCGCCACGACCGCCGCCGCCCGGACCGGGGCCGTCGCACCCGCACCGCCCCCGTTCCGGTTCTCCGTACCCGCATCCGTACCCGCCCCCCGGGCCGTTCCGGTTTCCGCGTCCATCGGCACCCCTTCCCCACGATCCCGCCGGTTTCCATACAGTGCTGTATGGATGATCCGTACACTACTGTACGGATCATGGCGAAGGGACGAGTGAGCAAAGAGGACTGGACGATGGCGGCGCTGCGGGCGTTCTCCCGGGGCGGCGTCTCGGCCGTCGCCGTGGACGTCCTCGCCCGTGAGCTAGGGGTCTCCCGCGGCAGCTTCTACTGGCACTTCGAGAACCGGGACGCGCTGCTCGTCGCGGCGCTGGAGACCTGGGAGCTGCACGCCACCACCGAGGTCATCACCGCCACGGATGCCCACGAGGACCCCTGGACGCGCGCCCGCTCCCTGCTGCTCGCCGCGCTCGGCGACGAGGAGATCGCGGGTCTGGAGCCCGCGCTGGGCTCCGCCCGCGACACCCACCCGGCCGTGGCCGACGTCGTCGACCGGGTGACCCGCACCCGGATCGCGTACCTCGGCAGGGTCTTCGCCGACCTCGGCTTCGCTCCGGTGGACGCCCGGCACCGCGCGCTGGCCGCGTACGCCGCCTACTTGGGCTGGCTCGACCTGCGCCGCACCGCACCGGCCATAGCCCCCGAAACGCTGCCCGGCACACCTGCCGCGGAGGCGGCGATCGACCACCTGATCGCCATGCTCGGGACCCCGCCCCGGGCGGAGGCAACGGCGGGCCGCGGAGCGGCAGATTGAGCGGGCCGCGGCATCCGGCCGGGCAGCAGGCCGTCCGGGCACTGCCTTCATCGCGCAAGGTGACCCGGACGGCGGGGTGGACGGCGGGGCGGACGCCCTCTCAGGGCCGGGGAGTCGGCTGACCCGGCAACATGCACACGCTGTCCAGGCCCAGCACGTGGTTGAGCCGGCCGAAGGCCAGCCATGACCCGATGCTCATCGTCAGCTCCACGATCTCCAGCTGGCTGTAGTGCGCGGTCATCCGCTCCCAGAACTCCTCGTCGAGCCCGTGGTGGTCGAGGGTGTACCGCTCGGCGTACTCCGCCGCCAGCCGGGTGCGCTCGTCGAACGCGTCGGTCGTGCGCCACGCGGTGACCGCCTCGGAGAACTCCTCCTCGACCTTCTCCCCGTCCCGCTCGGTGCGCCAGTCCAGACAGAAGACGCACCCGTTGATCTGCGCGACGCGCAGCCGGGCCGCCTCGAACTCGCGCAGGCCCAGGGTGGTGTGGGCGTACACCGACAGGGAGAAGTTCGCGGCGGCCATGCCGATGCCGGGCACCAGGTCGCCCCACACGTACTCGATCGGGTGCTGGCCTTCAGGGACGTCGATCCTCATGACTGTTTCCTTCCGAGTCTGCCGATGGCGGGGCGCAGCGGGACGTCGAGGGCGTCGTAAAGGCCGGGTTCGGCCCCTACGAGCCAGTCGATGGCACCGACGAGGCGGCCGACGGCGGTGGCGTTGCCGCCCGCCGAGCGGTTCTCGCCCTCGTCCGTGGCCTCGACGGTGACCTCGATGCGCGGGCGGCCCTCGATGACGACCCGGTGGGCGCCGTCGCCGCCGGCGGGCGGCACGGGCCAGTCAGGTGCGCACGAGGGGTGGATGCGGGTGACGTGCTCGATGACGATGCGGGGCTCGCCCTCGACGATGCCCTGCACCTCGAAGCGGATCGCGCCCTGGGTGCCGGCCTCGAACTCGCCCATGGTCCGGGTGGTCACCGTGGCCTCGAGCGCACGGCGGTCCGACGTCTCGCGGATCTCGTCGAGTTCGACCCCGAGCGCCCGGGCCATCATCCGTATCTGCCCGCCCCACACCATGGTGGGGATCGAGGGCATGAGCATCATCGGCTCGTGGTCCATGGGCTGCCCCATGCCCACGAGGTGACGGACGGAGTCCGGCTGGTCGTAGGTGGAGTAGTCGAATATCTCCTGGCACCGGATGACGTCGATGGTGGTGCCGAGCCCGCTGAGCAGGAGCGGGAGCACGTCGTTGCCCCATCCGGGGTCGACGCCGGAGGCGAAGAGCGAGCCGCCGCCCTCCGCGACGGCGGCGAGCACCGGGTCGCGGAACTCGGGCGGGGCGTTCCGGTGGTCGTAGAGCGGGTAGAGGGCCGGGCTGACGACGACCGCGCCGGAGCGGACGGCGCGGGTGATGTCGGCGAGCGCCCCGTCGGGCCGGACGTCTCCGGACGCGGCGTACACCACGGCCCGGGGGCGGGCGGCGAGTACGGCCTCGACGTCGTCGGTGGCCTCGACCCCCAACGGGTGGTCGAGCCCGCCGAGTTCTCCCGCGTCGCGGCCGACCTTGGCCGGATCGTGGACGATGACTGCGCAGAGTTGGAGCGCGGGATGGGCCTCGACGGCACGGATCGCCAGACGGCCCACGTTGCCGGTACCCCAGACAACCGTGGAAATCATGCGCGGAGGGTAGCCACAGGTCCCGTACGTTGCCAGAGTCGCGCGGCCCGAACTCGTCCGCCTTCTGCGGCTACTGGTTCTGGCCTCCCAGGACGAAGAGGAGGTAGACGAAGAAGGCGAAGAGGTGACCGACGAACAAGTAGGCGATCAGCCGGATGATCAGGCCGCGCGGGAACTTGGACTCGAAGCGGGCCCGTAGGGTCGCGGGCGCGGGCTTCTCGGCTTGGGACATGGGTACGGCTCCTCGGCTATCGGTGGTGCGTGGTCGGGGGCGTGGCGCGCGTGGGCGGGGTCGCGGGCGGGTTCGCGATCGGGTTCGTGGGCGCGGTCTTGGTGGCGCCGCCGAGGCAGAGTCCGGCCAGGCTGCTCTGCAGCAGCGTGTGGACGAAGAGCAGGTCGGCCCCACCCGCGGAGGCCGCGCCGATCCGGTGCGGAGTGAGCGAGTCGAAGTGCGCGCTGTCCCCGGGCTCCAGCAGGTGCTCGGCCTCGCCCAGGTGCAGCCGCAGCCGCCCTTCCAGGACGTACAGCCACTCCTCGCCGGGATGTACGCGGACCAGCTCGCCCTGGCTGCGACCGTGGGGCACGTGCACGCGCAGGGCCTGCATCCCCCGACCGGAGCCGCCAGCCTGCCAGTACGTCCAGCCGTCGGCCTCGCGGGCGCCCGGACCGCCGGCCCGTACGATGGGATCGGCTACCGCAGGGGTCTCGCCGAGCAACTCGGAGACGGTCGTACCGTAGGTGCGGGCAAGTCCGAGCAGGAGCGGCAACGAGGGCTGGCGCCGGCCGGTCTCCAGGCGGGACAGGTGGGCGGGCGAGAGTCGGGCCCGTGCGGCGGCGGCCTCCAGGGTGAGCCCGGCACGACGGCGCAGGTCCCGTAGCTGCGGGGCGACGGCGGGCAGCTCGTCCGCCGGTTCGTCGGGACCGGCCGCGCCTTCGGGGCCGGTGTCGGATCCGGGTGTCATACACCGATTGAGCCAGAGTCTTGCCTGTCTGGCAAACCATCTTGCCTCTGAGGCAAGGCGCTGCTGTCGCGCGGCCCGACCTCACCTGTTCGAGGGCCCGCTGCCGGGCGAATGCGTCACCACGGTTGCGCGGGGTCCCGCGCCGTACAGGCTGGGAGCCACGGCACCGGATGACCTACGGCGAGGGACGATGATCGTATCGATGCTGTCCATGCCGGAGGGCACCCTGACCTGCGGGCACGTGTCGGAGGCCCGCGCGCGTCTCGCCACGTCCCGCTTCCTGTTCGTGGACGTGGAACTGCCCGAGGACGGCGCACCCGACGAACCCCCGCTCGCCCGCCTGCTCGGTCTGGAGGCCGAGGACCTGGCGTGGCTCGGGCGGAAGGGGGAATCCGCCCGGGCGGAGATCTTCGGGGAGAGCGGCGCGTTCGTCGTGCCCGCGGTCGACGTGGACCGGGTCATCCATGTCCACGCCCTGGTGACCGAGCGGTACCTCGTCACCGTGCACCGGGGGTCGGCTCCCCTGATCGGGAACGTCACCGCCCGATTCCCGCTCGAGAGCCCGCCGGACTCCGTGGCCATGCTGTTCCTGCTGCTGGACGAGGCCATGGAGACCTACCGCCGGGCCGCCGTCCAGGCCCTGCTGGAGGTGGAGGACCTGGAGGACGCCATGTTCCGGCGGCGCGGGCCCGAACAGCTCTACCGCCTGTCCCGACTGCGGCGCACCGCGGCCCTGCTGCACCACACCCTCCTCCCCTACCACCGGGTGGCGGAGGAGAGCGTCACGCGCCGGGTGATGAACCGCGGCTTCCACCAGGAACGCCAGCAGCTCGTCCGCGAGTACCGGCGCACCGCGAACCTGGTGCTCGCGGACATCGAGTCCCTCCAGGAGACCGCCCGCCGGGCCTTCGGCAGCTACTCCTCCCTGGTGTCCGGCGACCAGAACGGCGTGATCAACCGCCTGGCGGTGGTGTCGACGATCTTCCTGCCGCTGACCTTCCTGACAGGGTTCTTCGGCATGAACTTCGCCTACCTGACCGACGAGCTGGAGAGCGGAGCCGTCTTCTGGCTGCTCGCCGTGGGCCTCCAGGTGGTCTTCCTGCTCGTGGCCCTCTACGTCCTCCACCGCACCCGCCTGTGGCGGATGCTGCGCGAGGACGACAGCGATCCCGACGACGAGTAGCCGTACCGGGGCGCCGTTTCCGGCGCCGGTGCACGACCGTGGTGCTCATTCGGTGGCGAGTGCCGGACGGGCGGGCCGGGGTCCCACCCGTCCGCGGGGCGGCCGGGCCGACTTCAGCACCGCTGCCCGGGCCCGATGACCTCGCGTCCCCACGGGTCGCTACCGATCCACCTGTACTAGTGCTGTGGCCGGAAAGGTTTGCCGGTTCGCGGCGTTCGGTGCGGTGCATCGCAAGGCGGAAGGCCGCGGCTCGTACTGGACGTACTTGCGCGGTCCGACAACGCGGCGAGGTGCCGTACCGGGCGTCGTGAGCCGGTGAACCTTTCCGGCCACAGCACTAGCGGGAGTGCGCCGCCAGGACCGTAGCCACCGTGTCCGCCTCGGCCGCCGGCTTGTCCGGGCGGTGGCGCAGGACGCGGGCGAAGCGGAGGGTCACTCCGGCCGGGTAGCGGGAGGAGCGCTGGAGGCCGTCGTAGGCGATCTCCACGACCAGTTCCGGGCGGACCCGGACGGTGAAGCCGTCGTCCTCGACCGCCAACTCGCGCAGCCGCTGCGTCTGCCAGCGCAGCATCTCGTCGGTGAGCCCCTTGAAGGTCTTGCCGAGCATGGCGTACGACCCGTCGCCGGTGGGCGCCCCCAGGTGCAGGTTGGAGAGCAGGCCGGTGCGCCGCCCGTGGCCCCATTCCGCGGCGAGGACCACCAGGTCGAGGGTGTGCACCGGTTTCACCTTGAGCCAGTGTTTGCCGCGCCGGCCGGCGGCGTAGGACGAGTCCAGTGACTTGACGACGACCCCCTCGTGGCCCCGGCGCAAGGTCTCGGCCCAGAACTCCTCGGCCCGGGCGCCCTGCTCCCCCGGGTCCTCGACGGCGAGGCGGCGGACCCTGGCGCCCTCGGGAACGAGCGCGGTCAGGGCCGCGTACCGCTCGCGCACCGGCAGGTCGAGCAGGACGTCCTCGCCCACGGCCAGGACGTCGAAGAAGTAGGGGGCGACCGGGAGCGTGCGCCGGGCGGCGTCCACGTCGACCCGGGAGCCGACCCGGCTCGCGATCTCCTGGAAGGGGACGGGGCGGCCGTCCGCCGCCCGTCCGATGACCTCCCCGTCGAGGATGAACCGCTCCCCCGGCAGCGACCGGGCCAGTTCCGCCACCTCGGGCAGCCGTCCCGTGATCTCGTCCAGGGAGCGCGTGTAGATCCGTACGTCGTCGCCGTCGCGGTGGACCTGGACCCGGATCCCGTCCAGCTTCTCCTCCACCGCGCACGGCCCGAGCACCTCCAGTGCCTCGGCGACCGACTTCGCCGTGCCGGCCAGCATCGGCTGGACGGGCTGTCCCACGCGCAGCGTGACCGTGCGCAGTGCCTGCGCGCCTTCGGCCAGTACGGCTGCCGCCACCCGGGGCAGCGAGCCGTCCAGCATCACCGCCCGGCGTAGCGCGGCGGCCGGTACGCCGGAGGCCGCGGCCACCCCTTCCAGGGCCACCGCGTCGAGCGCGCCCTGGCGCACCTCGCCGGACAGCAGGGCGCGCAGGAACGCCTGCTCGGCCCCGGTGGCCCGGCCCAGCAGGTCGCCAAAAATCCGGCCGCGCCGCTGCACGGACCCGGTGCCCGACACCGCGGCCAGTTCGCCGACCGCGGTGTCGACGTCACGGACGGTCAGGACGGGTTCCGCCGCCGGTGCGACGTCCTGGCCGAGCGTCCGCCAGCCGATGCCGGGGCGGCCCTGCGGGAGGCGCCCGGAGAGGTAGGAGATGACCAGGCCGGCCTCCTCGGGGGGCGCGGCGGCGAAGAGTTCGGCGAGCAGTGCGCTCTTGCGGGACCGGGCGGAGGCGTCGGCGACCTCCCGGGACACGCGCGCGACGTCGGCCAGCAGCATGCGGCCATCCTCCCGCCCGCGGACGCACCGCGCAGGTCGGTACCCAGTCGGCAGCAGGCCGGGGGCGCGTACCGCAATTGCGGTACGCGCGGGGCCCGACCTACTCCTCGAGAAGGTGGACGGTTCCGCCTGTGGGTGCTCGGAGCCCGGGGAAAGGGCCCTTAGGGTGCCCATATGAAGCTCCGAATGCCCCGGCGCCGCCGAGACCGTCTGCTCGCGGGCGCCGCCGCGCTCGCGGTCGTGGCGGGGGCCGGTACGTGGACGGCCGCGTCCGCGACCGGTGACGAACCCGCCGTGCACCGCCAGGACCAGGTCGTGAACATGCCCGGCGCCGGGATCGACACCTCCTACTTCACGGCGGGCGGCGGTGCGGAAAGACGTCCCGCCGTCCTGCTCGGGCACGGTTTCGGCGGCAGCAAGGACGATGTCCGCGAGCAGGCCGAGCGCCTCGCCCGGGACGGGTACGCCGTCCTGACCTGGTCGGCGCGCGGCTTCGGCCGCTCCGAGGGCCGGATCGGCTTGAACGACCCCGCGTACGAGGTCAAGGACGTCTCCCGGCTCATCGACTGGCTCGCGGCCCGGCCCGAGGTGAAGCTCGACGCGGCCGGCGATCCGCGCGTCGGCGTCTCCGGGGCCTCCTACGGCGGCGCGGTCTCGCTGCTGGCGGCCGGTCACGACCCGCGGGTCGACGCGATCGCCCCGCAGATCACCTACTGGAACCTCGCCGACGCCCTCTTCCCGAACGGCGTGTTCAAGAAGCTCTGGTCCGGCATCTTCTTCACCAGCGGGTCGACCGACGGGCTGCAGCGCGCCGTGCCCGGTCCGCGGCCGGACCCCTCGGCGGCGCCCGGCTGCGGACGGTTCCAGCCCGAGGTCTGCGCGATGTACGAACGCGTCGCGGTGGCGGGCAAGCCCGATGCCGAGGCCCGCACCCTGCTGGAGCAACGCAGTCCGTCGGCCGTCGGCGACCGGATCAAGGTGCCGACCCTGATCGTGCAGGGCCAGGACGACTCCCTCTTCCCGCTGGACCAGGCCGATGCCATGGCCGAGGCCATCGCGGCGAACGGCGCGCCCGTCTCCGTGGACTGGGCCGCGGGCGGGCACGACGCCGGGATGCGCGAGGCCGACCGGGTCGAGGCCCGGGTGGCGGCCTGGTTCGACCGCCACCTCAAGGGGGACGGGGCCGCCGACACCGGCCCGGCGTTCCGGGTCACGCGCTCCGGGGGCATCGACTCCACCGACGGCACGGTCACCCTGCGCGGCGCGACCGGCGACCGGTATCCCGGGCTGGAATCCGGCCCTCGGGAGTTCGTCCTGACGGGCCCGGAGCAGACCTTCGCCAATCCGGCGGGCGGCGCGCCCCCCGCCCTGTCCTCGCTCCCGGGCATCGGCGGGCAGCTCGCCGCCTTCGGGGCCGGGCTCTCGCTGGACTTCCCCGGGCAGAACGCCCGGTTCGAGTCGGCGCCGCTGGCCGAGGACGTGACGATCACTGGTGCACCGACCCTCACCCTCAAGGTGAGGTCGAGTGCCGCGGACGGCTCGGCCGTGCTGTTCGGCAAGGTGTACGACGTGGGGCCCGACGGCCGTCAGCAGGTGCTGCCGAGCCAGCTGGTCGCCCCCGTGCGGGTGGAGAACGCGCAGGAGGGCGCCACCGTGCGGCTGCGGCTGCCCGCGATCGACCACTCCGTCGAGGCCGGACACCGGCTGCGGCTGGTGATCGCCGCGACCGACCTCGGCTACGCGACCCCGGCTGCCCCGGCCACCTACACCGTCGCCGTGCAGGGCCCGCTTACCGTGCCCGTCGCCGCGGATGTGCGGACGGCCGCGGCCGGGCTGCCCGCCTGGATCTGGTGGCTGCCACTGGGCGCGGTGGCCCTGGCCGCGGCGCTGCTCGGGATCCGACGGACCGGCCGGGGCGCCGGCGGGTCGGGGCCGGGCGCCTCGCAGCCGGACCCTGCACTGGCCGACGTACCCCTGGAGATCACCGGGCTGACGAAGCGCTACGCGAAGGCGCAGGACCGGTACGCGGTGCGGGACCTGTCCTTCCGCGTCGAGAAGGGGCAGGTGCTGGGACTGCTCGGGCCCAACGGCGCCGGGAAGACCACCACCCTGCGGATGCTGATGGGGCTGATCTCGCCGGACGCCGGGGAGATCCGGGTGTTCGGGCACGCGGTACGGGCCGGGGCGCCCGTGCTGTCCCGGGTCGGGGCCTTCGTGGAGGGCGCCGGATTCCTCCCGCACCTGACGGGCCGCGCCAATCTGGAGCTGTACTGGCGGGCCACCGGCCGCCCGGCCGAGGACTCGCACATGGCGGAGGCCCTGGAGATCGCCGGGCTCGGCGACGCGCTGGAGCGCGCGGTGCGCACGTACTCGCAGGGCATGCGCCAGCGCCTGGCGATCGCGCAGGCCATGCTCGGCATGCCGGACCTGCTGATCCTCGACGAGCCGACGAACGGTTTGGACCCGCCGCAGATCCGGGAGATGCGCGACGTGATGATCCGCTACGCCGCGGGCGGGCGGACGGTCATCGTCTCCAGCCACCTCCTGTCGGAGGTGGAACAGTCCTGTACCCACCTGGTGGTCATGGACCGCGGGCAGCGGGTCGCGGCGGGCGAGGTCTCCGAGATCACCGGCGGCGGGGACACGCTCCTGGTGACGCTGGCGGAGCCGGTGGACGAGGTGAGCGTCGAGAAGGTGGCGGCGCTGGAGGGAGTGGGTTCCGTGGTGGCCGCCGATGACGGGCTGCTCGTACGGCTCGAAGGCGCGACGGCCGCGGGGCTGATCGCCGAACTCGTACGGCTGGAGGTACCGGTGAGCGGAGTGGGACCGCACCGGCGACTGGAGGACGCGTTCCTCACCCTGATCGGAGGTGCGGCGTGAGTACGGCGACGACGGCGCGGGAGGTGGCTCCCGGCTACCGGGCGAGCCGTACGCTGCCGCTGCGCGTGGAGGCGCTGCGGCAGTGGCGCCGGCGGCGGACGCTGGTGATGGGCGGGGTGCTGGCCGCGCTGCCCGTCATCTTGATGATCGCGTTCGCGGTGGGCGGCGGGCCGGGCAGCCGGGGCGGCGGGAACGGCCGCATCACCCTGATCGACACGGCCACGGCCTCGGGCGCGAACTTCGCCGCGACCTGCCTGTTCGTCTCGGCCGGCTTCCTGCTGGTGGTGCCGGTGGCGCTGTTCTGCGGGGACACCGTGGCCTCGGAGGCGAGCTGGTCCTCGCTCCGCTACCTGCTGGCCTCGCCGGTACCCCGGGCCCGGCTGCTGTGGAGCAAGTTGGTGGTGGCGCTGGGCTTCAGCCTGGCGGCGATGGTGCTGCTGCCGGTGGTGGCGCTGGCGGCGGGCACGGCCGCGTACGGGTGGGGGCCGCTGAAGCTCCCGGCGGGCGGGGCGCTGGCGGCCGGGGACACCGTGCCGCGGCTCGCGCTGGCCGTGGCCTTCGTCTTCGTCTCGCAGCTGGTGACGGCGGGGCTGGCGTTCTGGCTGTCGACGCGGACGGACGCCCCGCTGGGCGCGGTGGGCGGGGCGGTCGGGCTGACGATCGTCGGCAATGTGCTGGACGCCGTGACGGCCCTCGGGTCGTGGCGGGAGTTCCTGCCGGCGCACTGGCAGTTCGCGTGGGCGGACGCGCTGCAGCCCCAGCTCGAGTGGGGCGGGATGGTCAAGGGAGCGGTGGTGTCGGCGTCGTACGCGCTGGTGCTGTTCGCACTCGCCTTCCGCGGGTTCTCCCGCAAGGACATCGTGTCCTGATGCGCCACGGACGGCCCACGGCCCACGGCCCGCAGCCCGGGGACTTCCGGGCCGTGGGCCGTGGGCCGTCCGTGGCGATGCGGCCGCGTTCGCCCGCCCGATGGGGGGCAACGCGCGCCGGGTGAGCGGGCGCCCTCCGTGGAGAAGGGCGCCTTGGCCGTCGTCGGCGCCTCCTACTCGCCGGACACCGGCGAGGTGGACGTCCTGACGGGGGCACCCGTCCGGGCGGTCACTCGGGCCCCCGCGCCCCCGGGATCGCAGCGATCGCGGCCAGCAGTTCGGCGTCCAGCGGGCGGTCGGCGACGGCCGCATTGGCGCGTACCTGCTCGGCGGAGGTGGCTCCCGCGATGACGGAGGCACAGCCGGGCCGGGCGGAGAGCCAGCCGATGGCGAGTTCGAGGACGGTCCGGTCGTGCTTCTCGGCGAGCGCGGCCAGCGCTTCGACGACGTCGAGGCGCTCCTCGGTGAGGTACGAGTCGCGGCCTTCGAGCCGGGAGCCGGCTGGTACGGGCGCACCCCTGCGGATCTTGCCGGTCAGCAGGCCGTTGGCGAGCGGGAAGTACGGGAGCACTCCGACGCCGTAGTGGAGGGCGGCCGGGACCAGCTCCCGCTCGACCGACCGCTCCAGCAGCGACCACTCGTTCTGCGCCGATACGAAGGGGACCGCGCCGGTCTCGCGGGCGACGTGGGCGGCTTCGGCGAGCTGCCAGCCGGTGAGGTTGGAGTGGCCGATGTACCGGACCTTGCCTTCGGCGACGAGCTCGGTGAGCGCGGCCAGGGTCTCGGCGATCGGGGTGGCCGGGTCGGGGCTGTGCAGCTGGAAGAGGTCGATGTGGTCGGTGTCGAGGCGGCGCAGGGACTCCTCGACGGCACGCCGGATGTAGGCGCGGCCGCCTCGGGAGCCGGCGGCGGGTCCGTACTTCATGTCCACGCCGTCGTAGCCGAACTTGGTGGCGAGGACGACCTGGTCGCGACGGCCCTTGAGGGCCTGCCCGAGGTGGACCTCGGAGCCGCCGGCACCGCCGTAGATGTCGGCGGTGTCCAGCAGGGTGATGCCCGCGTCCAGGGCGGCGTCGACGACGGCGCGGGTGGCCTGGGCGTCCAGTCGGCCACCGAAGTTGTTGCAGCCGAGACCGACGGCGGAGACCTGGAGTCCGGAACTGCCCAGGGGGAGATAGCGCATGCGTTTCGTTCCTCCGACTCGACGAGTACATGATCAACTGGGCGTCCAGTCTAGGCGTCCGGCCGGCGCGCCGGACCGGAATCCCGGCAGCGGGCCGTGAACGCCGTGTGACACGTGCGGGCCCCGTCCCCCGCCGGCCGTCCGGCCCGCCCCCGGTCATTCGGCCGCACGGATCACGGCGTCGCCGCACCGGTCGCGGCCGCGTTCCGACCGGAGTTCCCCGTCCCGACCGGGGCGGGAGTCAGCCCGACCCGAAGCACGCCGGGCCGGCAGGCGGGCACACTGCCCAGATGTTGATCAGACGAGAATCCCCCGCCGACCTGGCCGCTGTCCGTGCGGTGACGATCGCTTCCTCCTACGAGCCGTACGAGGAGGAGCCGGTGGAGGTGATGCTGCGGGACGCATTGCAGCAGGGTGAGGACTGGATCCCGGCGCTCTCCCTGGTGGCCGAGGACGTGGACGGCGCGATCATCGGCCATGCTCTGTGCACCCGGGGCCGAATCGGTACCGTCCGAGTACCCAATCTCAGCCTGCTCGGTGTTCACGGCGAGCATCGCCGGCGCGGTTGCGGAACGGCCCTGGTCCACGCCGCTCTCGCTGCGGCGGACGCCCTCGACGCCCCGATGGTCGTTGTCCTCGGTGACCCCGACTTCTTTGGGCGGTTCGGCTTCCGACCGAGCACTGACTTCGGAATCGTCGGCGAGGAACTGGCCTGGGAGCACCTGTTCCAGATCCGCACCCTGTCCGCCTACGATCCGTCCGTACAAGGTGAATTCGTCTACCCGGAGCCGTTCGGCAACGTCTGACGCCGACGCCGCAGCGAAGTGGGATCCGGCCCGGCGCGGTTGCGGGGGGGGCGGAGACCTGGCGAACGGCCAGTGGGCCCGGTTGGGGCCGCTGCTGCCACGGGGGGATCAACCGGGCCGGTCGCCATCCTCAACGAGTGGCCGTGACGGGCACCCTGTTGAGACCATGCGCCGGTGAACTCAGGACTCCCCGCCGGATGGACGATCGAACACGTACGCGCTCTTTCCGGAGACCCGAGCGCTGCCCCGCTCTCCTCGGATCGGCTCGTTGCCGTCGAGGTCGCCGGTCGGGACGACCACGAGCTGCTCCAACCCGATGTGATTCTTGCGTTCCACGAACTGTGCCTCGTGCGGGACGGCGGTGAGTGGTTCATGGGTCAGCTCGACGCTGACGGCTCAGTGATCTGCTGGGCCTCCTACGGATCCGACCTGGCCGGGGCCATCCGCAGCCTCTGAACGACACCCCGCGACGACCGCATCTCCAGCCACCTTTCACAACGGGCTCTAGACGAGGCGGGTGGCGCCCGGGGACGGTGCTGCCGTCGTGATGCGGGGCGGGGTGAAGCCCGCGCGGCGGAAGGCGTCCGTCACGGCCCGGGTCACCGACCGCTCGGCGTCCGCGTCGATCAGGGACAGTGCCGAGCCACCGAAGCCGCCGCCCGTCATCCGGGAGCCGTAGGCACCCGCCGCGTCCGCCGTGGAAACCGCCAGGTCCAGCTCCGGGCAGGACACCTCGTAGTCGTCGCGCAGCGAGCGATGGCCTTCCGTCAGTAGGGGTCCCGTCTCGCGCAGTCGGCCCGCGCGCAGCAGTTCCTCGACGCGCAGGACCCGCTGGTTCTCGGTCACGACGTGCCGGACGCGCCTGCGCCCGACCGGGTCCTCCAGGCGGGCCAGGGCCTGCTCCAGCTCCTCGTGCGGGAGGTCGCGCAGGGCGGGCAGGCCCAGGGCCGCGGCCGCGCGGTGGCAGGAGGCCCGGCGCTCGGTGTAGGCCCCGTCGGAGAGTGCGTGCTTGACCCGGGTGTCGATGACGAGGAGGCGCAGGCCGGCCGCCGCGCAATCGAAGGGGATGTGGCGCTGGTCGAGGCTGCGGGTGTCCAGGTGGAGGGCGTGCCCCCCGGTGGCGCAGGCCGAGGCCGTCTGGTCCATGATCCCGCAGGGGACACCGACGTACGCGTTCTCGGCGCGCCGGGCGAGTGCGGCCAGTTCGGGGCGGGTGAGCGGGATCCCGTACAGGTCGGTGAGGGCCAGCGCGGTGGCCACTTCCAGGGCGGCGGAGGAGGACAGGCCGGCGCCGGTCGGTACGTCGGACCGTACGTGCAGATCGGCGCCGCCGACCGGAAGTCCGGCGTCCCACAGGGCCCAGGCGACCCCGGCGGGGTAGGCGGCCCAGCTCGCGGCGCCCTGCGGCGGGCGCGCCGGGTCGAGATCTGCGAGATCGAGGCTAACCGTGCCGGAGGGGACCTCGGTGGAATGGACCCGCAGGATCCGGTCGGTGCGCCGGGCCGCGGCCACCTCGGTGCGCTGCGGGAGGGCGAAGGGCAGGACGAAGCCGTCGTTGTAGTCGGTGTGTTCGCCGATCAGGTTGACCCGGCCCGGGGCCGCCCAGACCCCCTCGGGCGGGTACCCGTACAGCTGTTGGAAACCGTCCTGTGTCGACCGGGTCACGCGCTCGCCACCTCCCGCAGCCGCGCGGCCGCGTCCTCGGGCCGGACGTCGTTCATGTAGGCCTCCATGCCGGATTCGGTCCCGGCCAGGTACTTCAGTTTGTCCGCCGTCCGACGGATCGTGAAGAGCTCCAGGTGGAGCGCGAAGTCGGCCCGGCCCTCGCCGGCCGGCGCCTGGTGCCAGGCGGAGATGTACGGGGTCGGCTCGGGCCGGTCGAAGAGCCGGTCGAAGCGGCGCAGGAGCTCCAGGTAGACCCCGGGGAACTCGGCGCGGGCCCCGTCGCCGAGGGCGGGCAGGTCGGGGACGCGGTGGCGCGGGTAGAGGTGGACCTCGTACGGCCAGCGCGCCGCGTAGGGCACGAAGGCGGTCCAGTGCTCCGTTTCGAGGACGACGCGGGTGCCTTCGGCGCGCTCGGCGGCCAGGACCTCCTCGAAGAGGTTGCCGCCGGTGCGTTCGCGGTGGGCGGCGACGGTGGCGAGCATCCGGGTGGTGCGCGGGGTGACGAAGGGGAAGGCGTAGATCTGGCCGTGCGGATGCCCGAGGGTGACGCCGATCTCGGTGCCGCGGTTCTCGAAGCAGTAGACCTGCCGGACGCCCTCGCGGACGGAGAGTTCGGCGGTGCGGTCGCTCCAGGCGGCGAGGACGAGCGCGGCGCGTTCCTCGTCGAGGTCGGCGAAGGAGGTCAGGTGGTCGGGGGTGAAGCAGATGACCTCGCAGCGACCGGTGTCGCCGGCGAGGGAGGGGAAGCGGTTCTCGAACACGGCCACCTCGTAGTCGGGCGCCGGGATCTCGCTCGCGCGGCCCTCGGTGGAGGGGCACAGCGGGCAGGCGTCGGCGGGCGGGTGGTAGGTGCGGCCCTGCCGGTGGGAGGCGATGACGACCCGGTCGCCGAGCAGCGGATCGCGCCGTACCTCGGAGCTGCTCGCGGTGGCGGACGCGTCGAGCGGACGCGTGTCGGGGACGGCGCGTGCGGCGCCGTCGCCGGTGTCGTAATAGAGGATCTCGCGGCCGTCGGCGAGGCGGGTGCTCGTGCGCTTCACGGAAGGAACTCTCTCACTACGGGGTGACGACCGTGGTGCGGCCGGGGTCGGGCTGGTCGCGCAACGGCAGGACGGTGCCGGGGCGCTCCAGTTCGAGAACGATGATCTCGTTCCCGTCCGCCGGGTCGTGCCACGGGGGTCTGGGGGCGTGGGGCCGTGGGGCGCGTGCTGCGGGCCCGGGCCCGGAGACCGGCCCCCGGCACCCGGCGGGGTTGCTCCCGCACCTGACGGTCCGCTCGAGGGCGCGTCCGCACCGCAGGTCGGTGGTCGCCCCGTCCGCGACGGTCGCGACGCCCGCGGCCGGCCCCTCGCGTCCGCGGTCACCGGCGGGAACGTCAATGCGTGCACGCCGTTCGGGGCCGCGGCGGCCCGGATCCGCATCAAGCGGTGCGGGCCGGAACGGCCTGGATCCGCATCAAGCGGTGCGGGCCGGAACGGCCTGGATTCGGCACCGGTCCCCGAAGGGCTCGGCGCTGGTGGCACCGGGTGACGGGGACACGGCCGGCAGGACCGGGAGACCGCGCTTGTCCGCCGCGGCGGACCCGCACTACGGTGCCGGTGTGGACCTCTTCACCCGTTCCTGGACGGCGTTGCGCACGACGGTCGCCGAGATCGCCGTGGGCGACTGCCTCGGCGCGTACGTCCTGGAGCGGACGCTGCACCACCTCGACCTGATCGCCCACCTCCCGGACGCGCGGACCCGGCCGCCGAACGAGAGCCCGGCCCGCTCCGACGCCCTGCTGGAGCGGATCGCCGGGGCGGCGTTCCCCCCGTCGTTCACCGACCGGAACGCGCTCCTGGTCGGCACCGGTCGCAGCGCGCCCACCGACGCACGGCGGACCGAACTGCGCGAGGTGGCGGTGAGGTCCCCGCTCGTCCTGAGCTGACCCGCCCCCGCAGCAAAGGGGACCGGGCCGGCCCTGGTCACGGGGTGCTGAGGGCGCTCAAGGCGGTCGAGGTGCTCGTTCCGCTGAACGGATGCAGTCGTGGAGCAGCCGGGCATCCTCAGGGATCACAGTGGCCCCATTTCACGTTGAACCGTCAAGAGGTGCGCTCCGCACCGCTGGCCCCTGGTACGAGGAGGATCCGATGCATGCCGCCGAGGAGAACCGGCAGGTGCTGGACTCGGTCAGCGTTCTGAACGCGAAGAGGACGCTGCTCCAGCTGCTCGGTCGGGCGGGGGTCTCCGCCGACGATGCGCAGGGCCTGATCGCCCTGGTCGAGGCGGGCGCCCTGGCCGGCGCGTGCGAGGAGGTCGGCGCACTCGGGGGGTCCGTCCCCGGGGACAAGGGCGAGCCGTACGAGTCGGGCTGGCTGGACGGTGCCCGTGCCGTCGCCGAGGAGCTCGGGGGGATCGCCGAACGGGCACTGCGGCGAACCGTCGACCGCGACGGACCGAGCACCGCCGCGGCCGCCCGGCCACCGGTCGGGCGCATGGAGGTGGAACAGGCGAAGGCGGCCGTCACCCCCCTCTACCTCACCTTCACCGCCGTCTCCGACCTCGACCCCGAGGTCACCGAGGAGGTGCTCCGTGCCGTCCTCGCCACGATGACCCCCCGACAGAGGGCCCGGTACGCGGGCCGGCTTGCGGAATTCGCCGCAGCGCACCGGGCCCGTCTGGAGCGGTTGTACGTGGAGTACGGGCCCGGCAGTGCCACCGCCATCCACGGCCGCTACTCCCTCCTGCACTCCGCCACCAGCATCGCCGTGCTGGAGCGGCTCGCCACGCCCGCGGCCGCCCTGCGGGAGGAGTGGGAGGCCGCCGAGCTGCCACCCGCCTGGCTGGACGGTCCCATGAGGGCCTGGGACGCGGTGGGCTGAGCCGCGGCGCCAGCCTCGGCGCCCGTCATCCCCGCCGACGCTCCCGGCCCTGCTGTCGGGTGGTACGCGGCCCTACTCGGCGCGGGACGCGTTGTCGGAGGGGCGCTCTAGCATGGGCCGCTCCTGATCATCCCCGGGCCGCGCAGTCGGTGACGCTGCCTCGGCCCCGCGCGAGGAGCCGCACCATGCCGTCCAGCACCGCCCCCCGGCCGCCGTACGTCGTCCCCTGCGCGGAATCGGCAGGTTCAGGGGCGCGGTACGCCCTCGTCGGCGCCGACGGGCGGCTGGTTCGGGCGCCGGAGTTGAGCGCGGTCGGGGCGTTCCACCCGGACGGCCGGGGCGGGTTCGTCGCCCCCGCCGCCGACCTGGAGGGCCGGTGCGGCTACCTCGACCACGACGGTGCGTGGCTGGCCGAACCGGCGCTTCCCTACACCGAAACGTTCGAGGCCGACGGGCTCTCCCGGTTCCGGGCGGAGGACGGCCGCTGGGGCTACGCCGGGACGGACGGAACGCCGGTCATACCGGCGACGCTGACGGAGGCCCACGTGTTCCGCCACGGCCTGGCCGCCGCCCGCACCGAGGACGGGACGGGCTACATCGACACCACGGGCCGCTTCGTGATCCGCCCGCAGTACGCCGCGGCGGGGTGGTTCGCGCCGAACGGGCTCGCCGGCGTGCGGATGGCCGACAGCGGGCGCTGCGGCTACATCGACCGCGCGGGCCGTACGGTCGTCGAGCCGCGGTTCGACGGGGCGAGGCCCTTCGGCCCCGACGGCGCGGCGCCCGTGCGGGTGGGCGGCCTGTGGGGCCTGATCGACGAGAAGGGGGAGTGGATCGTCGAACCGTCCTTCCGGATGCTCAACGCCTTCCACGCAAACGGCCTCGCCCACGTCCTGGGCGGTACCGTCGGCAACCACTTCCGCGGCTTCCTGAACGGCCGCGGCGAGGTGGTGATCAAGGCGAACGACCGGATGTCCGAGGACTTCCGGTGCGGACTGGTGCGAATCGACAACGGCTACGCGCACGGCTACCTCGACGCCGCCGGTGAGGAGGTCATCGAGCGGGAGTACGAGTGGGCCGAGGACTTCGACGCCGCCGGAGCCGCAGTGGCCCATTACCTCGAACCCATGGACGATGACGCCCCCGAGGACGCCCCCGAGGGCGCCCCCGACGAAGATCGTGCCGCCGACCGCCCCTGCGGGCGGGCGTGGGGGGTCCTTCGCTCAGACGGACGGTTCGTCCCGGTCCACCATCTAGAGCCCCTCACCGACGAAGAGGGCTGGGTCCTCGGATTCGGCTTCGGGACCGGACTCGCCGCGTTCGTCACCCGCGGCGGCGGGGTCGCCCACGTGGACCGCGACGGCACGGACGTCTGCCGGGTCGAGGCCACCGCTGACGGCGGCGCCCTACGCCTGGTGAACCGGGCCGGGACGATCCTCTGGGAATCCACCGCGGCCGAGGGCACGTTCGCGTCCGTGGAGCCCGCCCACTGCCAAGAGGCGCACTCGTACCTGGTGTACCCCGGTGCCCCGGAACGGGACGTCGCCGACCTCGCGGGCGAGCTGCTCGCTGCCGAGCCCCGCCCCTTCGAACCCTGCTCGCTGATCTTCGACGACAGGGAGGACCCGTACGAGCCCGCCGAGCCCGAGGACGACCCGGACGCCGACGGCACCTCGTTCGGCGCGATGAGCGTGGTCGCCCGGACCTTCCTCTACGCCGAGCACCAACACGACTTCTCCTTCCTCCAGGACTGGACGTCCGAACGCTTCGGTGAGATCGAGCACGACGTCATCGGCCGGCTCACCGCCCGCTTCGGCGACCCGCTCCCGGGAGTCGAGCTGTGCCTGCGCTCCGGCGACGGCGAGTCGTCCACGGTGTGGCGGGTCGGCACGCAGCAACTGGTCCTGCAGTCGTACTGCCTGGTCGGCGACGGGGACATGGAGATCCAGCTCTGGCTCGCCGCCGTCGCGCCGTCCGCCGAAGACGCCCAGCCGTCGCCGTAGCCGTAGCCGTAGCCACCGGCCGTACCGGCGCGGTGGGTCGGGTGGTGGCCGTGAACTCCCGCCCCTCCTGCTCCGTCAACCTCCGGACCCTGACGGGTGGCGCCACCCCTGCTCACGGAGCCCGGTCAGAGCGGCGGCGAGAGCGACGGTGGTGGCTGCGACGACCGCCGCCGATCGGGTGGTACGAGGCATGTTCTCTCCCAAGTACTCGGGGGCATACCGGCGATGCGGCACCAGGCCGGCGACGCCCGCCAGGTGCCGGCAAGCAGCTGAACACAGTCCGGCCCCTCTCTGTCAGAACGCCGATTCGGCCATGGGGGCCCGGACTGTCCGGGGGCGGAGCGCAGAACGGATCGGGCGCCCGTGCACGGCGATCGGCGTGGACCGGTTCGAGCAGCTGGCACAGCC
The DNA here is from genome assembly GCF_044756625.1 of Streptomyces sp. NPDC091682. Classification (NCBI taxonomy): domain Bacteria; kingdom Bacillati; phylum Actinomycetota; class Actinomycetes; order Kitasatosporales; family Streptomycetaceae; genus Streptomyces; species Streptomyces sp. NPDC091682. The sequence goes on from NZ_JBIVTH010000008.1 coordinate 318,595, forward strand.
ATCCGACCGTGCCCGGTGGCGTACGTCTCGGGGGGGGCAGGTCAGCCCCGGGGTGCCCCTCGAGCAGGCCGATGGAAGCGGAGGCCAGAGCATCACATAACGTGCCCTCCATGCACCAGATGTACTCGGCCGGGCCCGGCTCGGACGGCGAAGACGCAGGCAGGCGGCGGTTCCTCGCGATCGCGACGGGGGCGGCCACGGCTGCGGGGTTCGGCGCCCTGGCCGGTTGCGCGAACGACAGCGGAGACAGTGCCGGCGGATCCGGGTCGGGGCCGAAGTCCGGGGCGGCGTCGGAGTCCGCCGAACCGGGCAAGAGGCCGTCGGTCGCCGCGGCGCGGGGTCTCGACGTCAAGGCCGAGAACGCCCGCCCGGGCCATGCCGACTGGCCGGTGGAGAAGGCCGGCCCGGCGCGGGCCATCGAGGGGTTCACGGACAAGGTCAGCGTCCTGCCCGGCGAGTCCTTCGGGCTGCACGTGTCGACGACCGCACCCCGGTTCACCGTCTCCGCCTACCGGATGGGCTGGTACGGCGGGGCCCGGGCGCGGCTGGTGTGGCGCTCCGAGGCCCTGCCCGGGGTCCGGCAGCCGGAGCACACGGTGGACGCCGGGACCAGGATGGTCCGCACCCGGTGGACCCGTACCGCCACGGTCGAGACGAAGGACTGGCCGGAGGGCAGCTATCTGCTGCGGCTGGACGCGCAGGGCGGCGAGGGCCGGCGGTTCGTGCCCCTCACCGTGCGGTCCGCGGTGACCGCGGGCCGCACGGTCGTGGTCAACGCGGTGGCCACCTGGCAGGCGTACAACCGGTGGGGCGGCTACGGCAGCTACGACGGCCCCAGCGGTGGCTTCGCCTCCCGCTCGCTCGCCGTGAGCTTCGACCGGCCGTACGAGTACGACGACGGCGCGGGCCTGTTCCTGGTCTACGAGGCCCCGCTGATCGCGCTGGCCGAGCGGCTCGGCATACCCCTCGCCTACACGACCACCACCGACGTGGCCCGGGAGAAGCGGCTCCTGGAGGGGGCGGCGGCGGTGCTCTCGCTCGGGCACGACGAGTACTGGTCGCCGGAGCAGCGGGCCCACGTCACGGCCGCCCGCGACGCCGGTACCAACATCGCGGTCCTGGGTGCGAACTGCTGCTACCGCCGGATCCGGCTGGAGCCCTCCGACCTGGGGCCGGACCGCACGCTGGTCTGTTACAAGTCGTCCTACGAGCAGGACCCGGGGTTCAAGCGCGGCCAGCCCGCAACGGTGGACTTCCGCTCCGCGCCCGGCGCGGACCCGGAGAGCTCGCTGCTCGGCGTGATCTACGACGGCTATCCGGTGGACGCCCCGTACGTGGTGACCAATCCCGGACACTGGCTCTTCGAGGGCACCGGGGCGCGGGCGGGCGACCGCTTCGAGCACCTGGTGGGGGTCGAGTACGACAAGGTCGACACCGGGTTCCCGACGCCCCGGCCGATCGAGATCCTGGCCCACTCCCCCGTGGTGTGCGAGGGGCGGCCCAGCCACCAGGACACGGCCTACTACACGGTGGCGAGCGGGGCGGGGGTGTTCGCGACCGGCACGATGCGGTGGGTGGAGGCCCTGGACGCGACCGGCGACGGCCGCAGCGGACGCAACCACGGCCTGGACGCGCGCTCGGGAGCGCTGACCACCCGGGTGACGGAGAACCTCCTGCGGGTGTTCGCGGTGGGCCCGGCCGGCCGGGCCCACCCGGCACAGGACAACGTCAAGGCGGTGTACGGGAGTTAGCGATCCGAGGGGCGCGGCCGGGCAGCGGGTGGGGGCCGGGTCGACGAGGGTGGACTTCGCCCGAGCGGGGTGTTTAGGATCGTGATCACGGCATCGCGTGTCGGTCACCGACTGGGTGAGGCATGGAGGCGCCGTGACGTGCCCGTCGGAGGCATTCACTCATGTCCGTCCATCTGAACCACACGATCATCCATTCCCGTGACAATCGGGAGTCCGCCACCTTCCTGGGCCACGTTCTCGGCCTGGAGGTCGGGACCGAGTGGGGACCCTTCATCCCCGTGGACACCGCGAACGGCGTCACCCTGGACTTCGCGACCATCCCGGCCGAGTCGATCACCGTGCAGCACTACGCCTTCCTCCTCTCGGAGGTGGAGTTCGACGCGGCCTTCGAGAAGATCAAGTCGGCGGGGGTCCCGTACTTCGCCGACCCGCACGGCCGGCACCCCGGCGAGATCAACCACAACGACGGCGGCCGCGGGGTCTACTTCACGGATCCGAGCGGCCACGGGATGGAGATCATCACGCGTCCGTACGGCTACCAGGAGCCGGACGCCGAGTAACCCTCGGCCGGTTCGGGGAAACGGCGACGCCCGGCCGGGAGCGGTGCTCCCGGCCGGGCGTTCTCGACGGGCGTGCCGTCGGTGTTGCAGGGGCGGCAGGATTCGAACCTGCGGCCTTCGGTTTTGGAGACCGGCGCTCTGACCAGCTGAGCTACACCCCTTCGATGGGACCAACCATGACACGAACGAGCCCGGAGATCCAATCAATTCCCCGCTCGACCGGGTGCGAGTCCTTCCCCGGAGTGTTTTCTGACGGTGGACCACGCGCCGATCACCATCGAACTCACCCGGGACGAGGCCCTGGTCCTGTCGGACCGGCTGGAGGGGTGCAGATGACGCACGGTGCAGATGACGCACCTCAGCCGCCCCGTGGCGGACGAGGCGGTGTGGGTCCCATCCACCGGACCGCCGGAACGCTGGATACGGCCCTCCCCGAAATCTTCGCGGCGGACTACGCGGAGCGCCTGGCGGCGGCGCGCCTTCGTCTCCTCCCTTCCGACGACACCGACGACACCGACGGCGTGGGTGGCGGGACCGCGGGGTCGGGAGGATCGTGGTGAGGGGACCCGTGGAGCGGGAGGTTCCGTCATGCCCCGAAGTCGTCGCCCGGGGCGGGTGCGGGGCTCGCTCCTCGCGCTCGCGCTCCTCGCACCCGTCCTGCTGGGCACGGCCCCGGGCGGCTCGGGCGAAACGATCTCCCTCTCCGGGAAAGGGCCCGGCCAGCGGCTCGACGTCACCTTGACGCAGGTGGTGGACCCGGCGCCCCCCGCCGGGCCGGAGCCCGCCGGGAGCGACCGGCTCGTCGCGACCCGCTTCCGCCTGGAGAACACCGGGACCGCCGGCTACCAGGACTCCCCCGCGCCGGCCGCGCACCTGCTGGACTCCGCCGGGCGGCGATACACCGGCGACGACGTCCCCACCACCGCCGGGCCGGCCTTCCCCGAGACCGTCGACCTCGATCCGGGCGGCACGGCGGAGGGCTTCATCACCTTCCGGATCCCGGCGGACGCCGACCCGGCCGCGGTTCAGTTCGCCCTGAACACCGGCCTCGCCGACGACGTCGGCCAGTGGAGCCTGCCGCTCCCGTAGCGGGCTGGTTTCGGCCGCCCTCTTGACCACTCTGGTCCAGACCAATAGTTTCCGGCATGCACAGCGCACGCGCACACACCCCGCTCCCCGCATCCGCAAAGGAAGCCCATGCGCCGCAGCATGCTCGGCAGGCTCGCCGTCGCCGCCTGCTCCCTCTCCCTGCTGACCGCCTTCGCGCCCGCTGCCGCCGCGCAGGCCGACGGCGGCCACGACCGTCCGTACAAGAAGGTCGGCTACTTCACCCAATGGGGTGTCTACGGACGGGACTTCCAGGTCCAGGACCTGGAGGCGAACGGCTCCGCCGGCAAGCTCACCCACATCAACTACGCGTTCGGCAACGTCAGTGCGCAGGGCAGGTGCTTCACCGGGAACGTGCCCGGCGAGGCCGACGCCTGGGCCGACTACGTGCGCCCGCTCGACGCGGCGAACTCCGTCGACGGGGTGGCCGACACCGCGGAACAGCCGCTGGCCGGCAACTTCAACCAGCTGCGCGAGCTCAAGGCCAGGCACCCCGGCCTCAAGGTGCTGATCTCGCTGGGCGGCTGGAGCTGGTCCACGCACTTCTCGGACGCCGCGCTCACCCCGGCTTCCCGCAAGGCCTTCGTCGAGTCCTGCATCGACCTCTACATCAAGGGAAACCTGCCCCAGGACGGCGCCCGCGGCGGAGCCGGAGCGGCCGCCGGCGTGTTCGACGGGATCGACCTCGACTGGGAGTGGCCCGGTTCCGCGGGTGACACCGACACGAAGTACCGGCCCGAGGACAAGCAGAACTTCACCGCGCTCGTCAGGGAGTTCCGGACACAGCTCGACGCGTACGCGCGGAGCCAGAAGAGGAAGACCGGGTACGAGCTGACCGCTTTCGTCCCGACCGCCCCCGCCAAGATCGACGCGGGCTTCGACGTCCGCCTGATCATGCGCGACCTCGACTTCGTGACCCTGCAGGGCTACGACTTCCACGTCTCCGGCGAGCCGAGGACCGCCCAGCAGTCCGCGCTGCGCGCCCGGGGCGACTTCAGCGTCGACGGGACCGTGAACGCCTGGCTCCGGCGCGGCGCGCCCGCGGACAAGCTGGTGATGGGCATGCCGTTCTACGGCCAGGGCTGGACCGGCGTCAGCGGTGGCGGGGACGGCATGGGGCAGCCCGCCACGGGCCCGGCACCGGCCACCTGGTCGGCCGGGTACGAGGACTACAAGGCGCTGAAGAAGCTGGCCGACTCCGGCACCTACACGATCCACCGGGACCGGCGCGACGGCCACGCCTGGCTCTTCGACGGCACCACCCTGTGGACGTACGACGACCCCCAGGTGCTGCGCGCCAAGACCGGCTACATCCGCGAACACGGCCTCGGCGGTGCCATGTTCTGGTCCCTCGACGCCGACACCGCGGACGGCGAGCTGATGACGGCCGTCGACCGGGGCCTGCGCGGCCGCTGATCCGGGCCGCCCCTGACCGGCGCCGCCGGGCCGCGGAAAACCATCCGGCCCGGCGGCGCCCCTCCACGTACGCTCCCCCGCATGAGGAACTCGACGGTACGGGCGGTCAATCGGCTCACGACGCGCTGGGCCGCGGCCGCGCAGGTCCCGGACGGGAACACGGGCACCGTGTTCACCGCGGCCGGGCTATGGCCGCTGCTCGCCCTGCTCGCGGACGGCTCGGGCGGCCCGGCCCGCGCCGAACTGGAGCAGGCCCTGGGCATACCCGCCGATGCCGCGGGCCGGGCCGCCCGCGAGCTGCTGGCCGCCCTGGCCGGCGTACGGGGCCTTCGGACGGCGACCGGCCTGTGGACCGATGCCGGGCTCCCACTGGAGGGGGACTGGTCGGCGAAGCTCCCGGCCGACGCCCGGGGGACGCTGACCGGGGACCCGGACGCCGACGCCGAGGCGCTCGACGCATGGGCGTCGGACCGGACGGACGGGCTGATCGAGCGCATGCCGGTGGCCTTGGACGAGGACACCCTGATGGTCCTGGCCTCCGCGCTCGCGCTGCGGCTGCGGTGGATCCAGCCGTTCGACGAGTGGGGCGGGGAGCCGCACACCGGCCCGTGGGCCGGGCGCCGCGTGCGCATGCTGTACCGCAGCACCTCGCTGCTCGACCGGGTCCGGGTGGCGCACGGCCCCACCGGTGCGGTCACCCTGCTGGAGGTCGTCGGGGCGGCGGGCGTGGACGTCCACCTCGTGCTGGGCGAGCCCGGGGAGCCGGCCGGCGGCACGCTCACCACCGGGATCGCCGCCATCACCAGGGCCCTCCCCGCCACGGCGGTGAGCCTGCTCCCCGACGGGCGCCCCGGTCCGGGACTGGCGGTCGGCACGGTGGCCGCCGACTCCCCCGAACCCCGGCTGGACATCCAGACGGTGGCCTTCGAAGTGCGGTCGGAGCACGACCTCCTCGACCACGCCCGACTGTTCGGGCTGGAGACCGCCACCGACACGGACCGCGGCCACTTCCCCGGCGTCAGCTCCCGGCCGCTGGCCGTCGATTCGGCCCGGCAGACCGCGCTGGCCCGGTTCGATGCCGAAGGCTTCGAGGCCGCCGCCGTCACCGCCTTCGGCCTGGTGGGCTGCGCGGCGCCGGCGCGACCCAGGTACCGGGCCCGCCGGGCCGAGGTGCACTTCGACAGGCCGTTCGGGTTCCTGGCAGTCCACCGGACCTCGCGGCTGGTGCTGGCGGCCGGCTGGGTCGCCGAACCCGACGCCTATGTGCCCGAGCCCGACGCCGACGACTTCTAGCCCGCCGCCGCCCGGCCGGACCGGCGGTGGGCGACGGCCAGCGCCGCCGTCTCGCCGAAGGCGGGGACGCGCCCGGTGCCGCCGCGGCCCGACACCGAGAGGGAGGCGGCGGCCGCGCCGTGCGCCACGGCGTCCGCGAGGGCGTCCCCGAGGACGAGCCGGGCGGTGGTGGTGCCGGTGAAGCAGTCCCCCGCACCGGTCGCGTCCACCGGCTCGGGATCGACCGGCACGGGGAGGTACGCCGCCCGGGTGCCGTCGTCCAGCAACAGCCGGTCGGCGCCCGCGGTCACCGCGACCGTGCGGGCACCCAGCGCGCGGCAGCGGACGGCGGCGGCGCACGGGTCGGCGGTACCCACCAGGGCCCGCGCATCGGCGGGGCACGAGAGCTTGAGCAGCCCGGTCAGCGGTGCGATCTCGGCCAGCAGCTGCCGGGCCTCGGCCGGTCCGGTCAGCCGGGACCGGAAGTTGGGGTCGTACGTCACGTGCCCGCCCGCCCCGTGCACCCACCGTGCCGCGGCCAGGACGGCGGCGCGGCTGCTCGGCGACAGGGCGCCGGTGATGCCGCTGGTGACGAGCGCTCCGCAGCCGGTCAGCAGGTCCCGCCAGGATGCGACGTGCCCGGGTCCCAGGGTGGATCCGGCGCTGTGGGTGCGCCAGTAGACGAACTCGCGGTCGCCGTCGGGGTCGGCGGAGAGCAGGTAGGCGCCGTTGGGGTGCGGGGCGCGGCGGACGTGGGAGACGTCCACGCCGAGTGCGGCGGCCCGGTCCAGCAGCGGGACGCTGAGCTCGTCGTCGCCGACCACGGCGAGCAGGGCGGTACGGGCGCCGGCCGCGGCCGCGGCGGCCGCCGCGTTGAGGGCGTCCCCGGAGTAGGAGATGCGGGCCGGGGTGCCGTCGGTGGCCCCGCGCAGGGCGGTGCCCGCATGGATCTCGACCAGGACCTCGCCGAGTACGAGGACGTCGTAGTGCAGGTCGGCTCCTGCGGCCACGGTCAGTGCCCCGCAGCGGTGTCGCAGGATCCGCAGCACGGCGTGGCCGCGCCGGCGAACACGGCGGCGAGTTCGTCCGGGTCGGACGGCAGGCCGTCGCCGATCCCGACGGCCGTCGCGCCGGCGGCGAGCCAGTCCGGTACCTCTGCGGGCCGGATGCCGCCGGTCGCAACGATCACCGCCCCGGGCAGGACGGCCCGGAGGGAGCGCACGAACCCGGGGCCGCCGACGTGCGCCGGGAACACCTTGGCGGCTCCGGCGGCCCGGACGGCGGCGGCGATCTCGCCGGGGGTGAACCCGCCCTCGATGAAGACGGCTTCGCGGCGCACGGCCACCGCGCGGACCGCGGGGGCGGGGTAGGGGGAGATCAGGAAGGCGGCGCCCGCGTCAAGGGCCGCCTCCGCCTGTGCGGTGGTGGTGACCGTGCCTACGCCGATCAGCGCCGGACGGCCGTGGACGTCGTTCAGCGCGGCGGTGCGGGTCACGGCGGCCGCCCAGCCGGGGGTGGAGGTGGTGAGCTCGACCGCGCGGCAGCCGGTGGCGAGCAGGTCGGTGGTGTGGCGGACGGCCTCGTCGGCATCGGCATTGCGCAGCACGGGCAGCACGCGCTGGGCCGCCAGCACCGCGTAGAGGTGCCCCGACGGGTCGCCGGACGGATCGTCCGACGGTCGGCCGGACAGGTGGTCTGACGGATGGCCAGGCATGCGGCCTGACGGGTGGCCTGACGGGTTGTCGGGCAACGGACCCTCCCCTTCACTCCCCCGCTTGTTCCACGTAGTGGAACGGCGTACTGTATCGCGGAACCATGTGGTCTAGACCCTACCCATGCGGGGAGCGCTCGTGTCAATGGATGAAGCAGCAGCGGGCGGTCGCGCGGGGCGGACCTCCGCGGCCGGTTCCGCCCTGGAGAAGTCCCTGCGCGTCCTGGAAGCGGTGGCCGCGCCGGGCGGCCCGCACCGACTCGTCGATGTGACGGCGGCGGCCGCGGTGCCCAAGTCGAGCACCTTCCGCATCCTGGCGTCGCTGATCGACCAGGGCTTCGTACGCCAGGAGGCCGACAGCAGGTACGGGGTGGGGCCGCGGCTGCGCGGATTGTCCGCCCTGGTCGACGCCGGGGAACCGGCCAGCATCGGCCGCGTCCTCGGCGAACTCCGGCGGGCCACCGGCCAAACGGTCCATCTGGCCCTGCACAGCGGGCGGACCGTCACCTACGTCCGCAAGCTGGAGAGCGAGGACCAGCCCTTCCGGACGGCCTCCCGCGTCGGCATGCGCATGCCGCTGCACACGACCGCGATCGGCAAGAGCATCCTGGCCCTGCTGCCCGCCGAGGAGGTACGGGAACTGATCGGCACGACCGGATTGCCGCGCCGGACGCCGCACACGCTCACGACCGCACGAGCCCTGCACGCCCAACTGGCGACGGTCCGCGCCCGGGGCTTCGCCGTCGACGACGAGGAGAACGAGCCCACCATCCGCTGCATCGGCGCGGCGATCCCCGGTCCGGCGGGCCGGCCGGTCGGCGGGGTCAGCGTCACCACCGTCACGTTCCTGGTCTCCCGCGAGGAGCTCGAGGCGTACGCACCGGCTCTGCGCGCGGCCGCGGAGGCCCTGGCTCCACTGCTGTGAACCCCGAGGGAGGGCCCCGGTGGAAGGCCGTGGAAACCCTTCGGGAAAATTCTTTCGGATAACTGTTATCGACGCCCCCGTCGACGGTCTCCCATGTGTCGGGCATCATCGACCGCCGGTACGGACAGGGAACATCACATGACTACTCAGCACACCGCAGCGCTCGTGGCAGCGGCTCGCGCGGGCGACCCCCGCGCGCAGGACGAGCTCGTCAGCACCCATCTCCCGCTCGTCTACAACATCGTCGGGCGGGCCCTCAACGGGTCCTGCGACGTGGACGATGTGGTGCAGGACACGATGCTGCGGGCGCTCGACGGGCTGGCCGGCCTGCGCGTGGACGAGAGCTTCCGGTCCTGGCTGGTGGCGATCGCGATGAACCGCGTGCGGGCGCACTGGCAGGCCCGGCAGAGTGGTTTCGGCGAGAGCACCCTGGAGGCCGCGAGCGACGTCGCCGACCCGGGTGCCGACTTCGTCGACCTGACCGTCACCCGCCTCCAGCTCGCCGGACAGCGGCGCGAGACGGCCCGCGCCACCCGCTGGCTGGAGCCGGAGGACCGGGCGCTGCTGTCGCTGTGGTGGCTGGAGTGCGCAGGGGAACTGACCCGGGCGGAGGTGGCGGGCGCGCTGGAGCTGACCCCGCAGCACACGGCGGTCCGGGTGCAGCGGATGAAGGCGCAGCTGGAGTCGGCCCGCGTGGTGGAGCGCGCGCTGGACACCCATCCGGCGTGCGAGGAACTGCGGACCGTCATGGCGGGCTGGGACGGGCAGCCCTCGGCGCTGTGGCGCAAGCGAATAGCCCGGCACGCCCGTGAATGCGTACGTTGTTCCGGACTGTGGAGCGGACTGGTCCCGGCGGAGGGCCTGCTGGCCGGTCTGGCCCTGGTACCGGTCTCGGCGGCCCTGCTCGCCGGGGTGAAGGCGGCGGGGGCGACCGGCTTCGCCCCCGTGAGCGTGGCTTTCGCCGAGGGTTACGACGGGGGCGTCAGCAGCGGCTTCGACGACGCGGCGACCCAGCTCACCCCGATAGCCGACGTGGGCGGCGCCGGCCGCGGCGCGCTGCGCAAGCGCCGGCAGAGCCGCCGCCGGGTGGTCGGCGGCGCGGTGCTCGCCGCCTGCGTCGCGGGCGGCGGGCTCGTGTACCTCGGGGGGCTGCCGGGTTCCGGTGACACGAAGGAGGGCGCGGCCGCGCCCGCGACCCCGCTGGCGGCGCTCGCTGCGACCGAATCCACCGCTCCGCCCTCGGAGTCGGCCTCCCCCTCCGCGTCCCCGTCGCCGTCCGCGTCGGCCTCCGCCTCGCCGAGCCCGTCCGCGAGCCCGAGCCCGACGCAGTCCAAGAGCAAGTCCCCCAGCCCGAAGGCTTCGGCGGCCAAGCCGGCGCCCGCCCCGCCGTCGGGCGTGGCCGGCCAGGTCGTGGCCCTGGTCAACAGCGAGCGGGCGGCGGCCGGCTGCGGCCCCCTCAAGGAGGACCCGCAGCTGCGGGCGGCGGCTCAGGGGCACTCCGACGACATGGCGGCCCGGGACTTCTTCGACCACACCAGCCCCGACGGCAAGGACCCGGGCGACCGGACGACCGCGGCCGGCTACCGCTGGTCGACGTACGGGGAGAACATCGCGCGGGGCCAGCAGACGGCCCAGTCGGTCATGGACTCCTGGATGAAGAGCCCGGGCCACAAGGCGAACATCCTGAACTGCTCCTTCAAGGACATCGGCGTGGGCATCCACCAGGGCTCGGGCGGCCCCTGGTGGACCCAGAACTTCGGCGCGCGGTAGGAAGCGGTACGGAGCGGTCGCCCGGCCCGGTGGGGCCGGGCCCGCCCTTCAGGGCCGCGGGCCCCGCAGCTTCTCCGGGACCGGCTGATCGAGGGAGGTCGGCCCGGTCAGCTTCCGGCGAGGGCGCGCAGCCCTTCGGCGCAGTCCGCGTGGTCCGGCGCCCAGCCCAGCTCGGCCCGGGCCCGGGCGTTGGACACGCGCATGCTGGTCGTGACCATCCGGTGGGCGTAGGGGAAGGGGCGCATCAGCCAGGTGGGCGCGCTCATCGGCTTCGGGGTGCCGAACGCCTCGGCGACCTCGCGGACGTGCGCGCCGAATCCCGTCGGGGTGTCGTCGACGATGTTGTACGCCCGCCCGGGGCGACCGCCCTCGACGGCGAGGGCCACGGCACGGCCGGCGTCCGCCAGGTCGACCCAGGGCAGTACGCGTCCGTGGTCGGTGACCGCCGGTACCTTGCGCCGGCGCAGCATCCGCGCGAGCGACTCGGTGGCTCCGGCGCCGTAGAAGAGGCCGAAGCGCAGGGCGATGCCCTCGATCCCGTCGGAGCCCAGCATCAGCTCCTCCTTGACCCGCATGCCTTCGAGGTGGCGTTCCACCGCGCGGTCGCCGGTCGGGGCGAACGGGTCGGTGTCCTCGGTGATCACGTGGTCGCCGAAGTCGCGGTAGCCGTAGCCGTAGCCGAAGACCATCGACTCGGCGATGACGCGGCGGGCGCCGAGCGCACGGGCGGCCTCCATGAGGTTCCTGGTGCCGGTCACCCGCAGGTCGTCGGTGGCGAACATGTCCTTGTGCCGCATCGGTGCGGTGCGCAGGGCGGTGGCCGCGTGCACGACCGTGTCGACCTCGATGCCCTTGACCGCCCGCAGCAGACCGTCGCGGTCCATCAGGTCGGCCCGTACCCCGGCCCCGGCTCCGCGGCCGAGGCCGATCACGGTGTGGCCGGCGCGGGTGAGCGCTCCGGTGATGTGGCGTCCCAGGACTCCGCTCGCCCCGGCCAGCAGTACGTTCTTGGTCTCGTTCATACCCGGAGGACCGGATGCCCCCGGCGAACGTGACGCCTCCGGGGTGCGACCCGCGTCACACCCCGGCGCGGGTCAGTGGTGGAAGCCGGACCGCGGGGCGGCCGCCGGTTCGGGCGGGGGCGAGGCCGTCAGGTGTTCCACGGCCGCGCGCAGGTCGGTGACGAGCAGGGCCATCTGATCGCGGGTCACGCCGTGCCGGACGAGGACGCGTTGGATGACCGTGTCGTCGCGGTCGGCGGGCAGCGGGTACGAGGGCACCTGCCAGCCGCGCATGCGCAGGCGGTCGGAGAGGTCGTAGAGGTTGAAGGGGGTGGTGTCCGGGTCGGCGAGTTTGTAGGAGACGGCGGGCAGGGCGCCCTGGCCGTCGTAGAGGAGGGTGAAGGGGCCCATGTCGGCGATCTGCCGGGCGAGGTACTGGGCGGTGTCGGCGCAGGCCTCCTGGACCCGCCGGTAGCCGGCCCGGCCCAGGCGCAGGAACAGGTAGTACTGCGCGATGATCTCGCCGCCCGGGCGGGAGAAGTTGAGGGCGAAGGTCGGCATGTCGCCGCCGAGGTAGTCGACGTTGAAGACGAGGTCGGCGGGGAGCAGGTCCGCGGTGCGCCAGACGATCCAGCCGACCCCCAGCGGCGCGAGACCGTACTTGTGACCGGAAGTGTTGACGGAGGCGACGCGCTCCAGCCGGAAGTCCCACACCACGTCGGGGTGGAGGAAGGGCGCCACGAACCCGCCGCTCGCACCGTCCACGTGGACGGGAACGTCCCAGCCGTGCTCGGCTTGGATCCGGTCGAGTTCGGCGGCGATCTCGGCGACCGGCTCGTAGTCGCAGGTGTAGGTGACGCCGAGGATGGCGACGACGCCGATGGTGTTCTCGTCGACGTACTCGGCAAGCTGATGGGCCTGCAGGCCGGTGGCGCCGGCCTCGATCGGGACCTGTCGCAGTTCGACGTCGAAGTAGCGGGCGAACTTCTCCCAGCAGATCTGGACCGGGCCGCACACCAGGTTGGGGCGGTCGGTGGGCAGGCCCGCGGCGCGGCGGCGCTCGCGCCACCGCCATTTGAGGGCGAGGCCGCCGAGCATGGCGGCCTCGCTGGAACCGGTGGTGGAACAGCCGGCCGCGGTGGTGCCGGCGGGGGCGTTCCACAGGTCGGCCAGGATGTTGACGCAGCGGGACTCGATCTCGGCGGTCTGCGGGTACTCGTCCTTGTCGATCATGTTCTTGTCGAGGCAGACGTTCATCAGGCGGTGCACGCCCTCGTCCGACCAGGTGGTGCAGAAGGTGGCCAGGTTCTGGGCCGCGTTGCCGTCCAGGAGCAGCTCGTTTCGGAGCAGTTCGTAGACGACCTCGGTGGGTGAGTGGCCCTCGGGAATCTTGTACTTGGGGAGGATCTGGCCGCTCAGCGTGGACGCGAACACGTCCGTGTCGGCGTCCTGGGCGCGTGCGTCCTTCGTCTCGTGAAGAGCCATATCGGGACTATAGGCGCAGAAGAGATCTTTATCGGGCAGGACGGACGGGGCGCGGGCCGGAACGGGGCCCGCGCCGCAGTCGCCGGCGCAGCCCGGCCGTTCTCCACCCGGTCATGGCGGTCAGTCGCGGGCCTGGAGGCGCGCGTCCCGTGCGGAGGGTCCGCCGGTCGGCGAGGAGTTCGACAGGGGTCCCGACATCGAGGGTCCACCGGAGGTCCCGACCGCATTCACCCCGAAGTCACCCGGCACGCGCCCGGGTCGGGCCTGACGCTCTGCTTCCAGCCGACTCTGCAGTGTGACCCCGCACATAGCGCCCCCCTTGCTCAGGAGAAATTACCGTCCAGTAGGCTTCGCCCCGTAGATCTTCCCGTACAGACCCCTAAAGTCGCTCCGAACCGGAAGATCATCCAACTTGTTCTATCGGCAACTTATCGCTGCATGTCCGGATACAGGCCAACCCCTTCCCGGGCCCTGATACCTCTTCGGACCATGAAGAAGATCACTCGCCGTCAGGCCTTGGGGACGACTGCCGGTGCCCTCACCGTCCTCGGCCTGACCGCCGCTGCCGCGGGCGCCACGAACGCCGCCGCGACCCCCTCCGAGCCCACCACCCCGGGCACGGTCGACGAGGTCTACCAGGGCCGTCGCATCCAGATCACCGCCGGCGGTGGCGGCCACCACGGCGGCCACCACTCTCCCGGCCAGCCCACCGTCCGAATAGACGGTAAGGAACTGCACGTCATGCGCAACGCCGATGGCACCTGGATCAGCGTCATCAACCACTACGAGACCTTCGCCGACCCGAAGCTGCTCGCGCGCGCGGCCGTCCGCGATCTCCAGGGCGCCGCCCTCGTTCCGTTCGGAGGTGCGGCATGACCGTCCGCAAGAACCAGGCCGCGCTGACCCCCGAGGAGAAGCGCGCCTTCACCTCGGCACTGCTGGAGCTCAAGCGCAACGGCAGCTACGACCGCTTCGTCACCACCCACAACGGCTTCATCATGAGCGACACCGACTCGGGCAACCGCGTCGGCCACCGCTCCCCCTCCTTCCTGCCGTGGCACCGGCGCTTCCTCCTGGAGTTCGAGGAGGCGCTCCAGAAAGTGGACGCCAGCGTGGCGCTCCCGTACTGGGACTGGACCGTGGACCGGACCTCTCGCGCCTCCCTGTTCGCCGCCGACTTCCTCGGCGGCACCGGGCGGGCCCGCGACGGGCAGGTCATGGACGGACCGTTCGCGTACGCGACGGGCAGGTGGAACATAAACGTGCGGGTGGACGGGCGCGCCTACCTGCGCCGCGACCTCGGCGCGGCCGTCGCCCAGCTGCCGACGAAGGCCGAGGTGGACGCCGTACTCGCCATGCCGGTCTACGACATGGCGCCCTGGAACAGCTCTTCCAACGGCTTCCGCAACAACCTGGAGGGCTGGCGCGGAGCCAACCTGCACAACCGGGTGCACGTGTGGGTCGGCGGGCAGATGTCCACCGGGGTCTCCCCCAACGACCCGGTGTTCTGGATGCACCACGCCTTCATCGACAAGCTGTGGGCCGACTGGCAGGCCAAGCACCCCCAGTCCACGTACCTGCCGGGTGCGGGCACGCAGAACGTCGTCGACCTGAACGACACCATGCGGCCCTGGAACAACGTGACCCCGGCGGACATGCTGGACCACCGGAAGTTCTACACCTTCGACACCGAACCGGCGGCCGCACCCGCCGCCAGCCAGCGGTAGTGCAGTTCGGGGCGGCCGACCTGACCGTACCGGGGAGTGCGGTCCGCGCGGCCGGTGTCCACCAGGTGCTCCAGGTAGCGGCGGGCGGTGATCCGGGAGATCCCGGCCGCCTCGGCCGCCCCCGCCGCGGTCAGCCCCTCGGGCGCTGACCGCAACAGTGCGGCGACCCGGTCCAGGGTCGGCGCGCTCAGCCCCTTGGGGAGCTCGGCCGGGCGGGGTGCGCGCAGCGCGGCCATCGCCCGGTCGACGTCGTCCTGGCCGGCCGCCTCGCCCGCCGTCTGGCGGAACTCGGCGTACCGCAGGAGCCGTTCGCGCAGGGTGGGGAACGCGAACGGCTTCAGGACGTACTGGACGACGCCGAGGGACACGCTCTCGCGGACCACTGCCAGGTCCCGCGCGGAGGTCACCACGATCACGTCGACGGGATGTCCGGCGGCGCGCAGCCCGCGCGCGAAGCGCAGGCCGTGTCCGTCGGGCAGGCCGAGGTCCAGGAGCAGCAGGTCGACGCGGGTCCGCTCCAGGAACCGGGTGGCCTCGGCGAGCGAGTGGACGGCGCCGACGGCGGTGAAGCCGGGCACCCGGCCGATGTAGAGCGCGTGCGCGTCGGCGGCCACCGGGTCGTCCTCGACGATCAGTACGCGCACCCCGCCCCCGCTCATCGCGGGCCTCCCGGGTCCGCAACGGGTGCGGGCGCGATCGGCAGGCGGACCGTGAACTCCGCGCCACCGCCCGGGCCCTGCGCGGCGACCACCGCGCCGCCGTAGCGCTCCGCCACCTGCCGGACCAGCGCGAGGCCGAGGCCGCGGCCCTCGCCCTTGCCGGACCAGCCCCGGCGGAACACGTCCACCCCCTGGGGCAGTCCGGGTCCGTTGTCCGCGACCCGCAGCAGCAGCTCGTCCGGCTCGGGCCGCAGCGTCACCGCGATCCGGGCCCCCGGTACGGCGGTGAGTGCGTCGACCGCGTTGTCGATGAGGTTGCCGAGCACGGTGACCAGGTCCCGGGCCGGCGGCAGCCCGCCCCCTTCGGCGAGACTGCGGCTGTCGGCGGTGACGACGAGTTCGACGCCCCGCTCGTGCGCCTGGGCGGCCTTGCCCAGCAGCAGCGCCACCAGCACCGGCTCCCCCACCGCGGTGACCACCTCGTCGGTGAGGGCCTGGGCGAGTTCCAGCTCGGCGGTGGCGAAGTCGACCGCCTCGTCCGCACGGCCGAGTTCGATGAGCGAGACCACGGTGTGCAGCCGGTTGGCCGCCTCGTGGGCCTGGGAGCGCAACGCCTGGGTGAAGCCCCGCTCGTGGTCGAGTTCGCCGGTCAGCGCCTGCAGTTCCGTGTGGTCGCGCAAGGTGACCACGGTGCCCCGGCGGCCGCCGCCCGCGACCGGCGAGCTGTTGACCACCAGCACCCGCTCCGCGGTCAGGTGCACCTCGTCCACCCGGGGCCGGTCCGCGAGCAGGGCCCCGGTGAGCGGGGCCGGCAGACCGAGGTCGGCGACCCCGGTGCCGGTGACCTCTCCCGGCAGACCCAGCAGTTCACGTCCGGCGTCGTTGATCAAGGTGATCCGGCGCTGCCCGTCGAGCATCAGCAGCCCCTCGCGGACCCCGTGCAGGGCCGCCTGGTGGTAGTCGTACATCCGGCTGAGCTCTGCCGCGTTCATGCCATGAGTGTGACAGCGCAGCCTCGCATTGACGACGTACGTGCCCACGCCGCCGAGGGCGAGCGCGCCGCCCGCGACCCAGACGAGGGCGGAGAGCTGCGCGGCGAGCCGGTCGCTGATGGCGCGGACGGTGATCCCCGCGCTGACCAAGCCGATGATCCGGTCCCCGTCTTGGAGCGGGGTGACCACGCGGATGGAGGGGCCCAGGGTGCCGGTGTACGTCTCGCTGAAGGTCTCGCCGCGCAGCGCGGGGGCGGTGTTGCCCATGAAGGGCTCGCCGATCCGGCGCGGATCCGGGTGGGTCCAGCGCCGCCCGTCGGGGGCCATGATCGTCACGAAGGCCACCCCGGAGTCCGCGCGGACCTGCTCCGCGTAGGGCTGGAGCAGGGTGGACGGGTCGCTTCCGTGCACCGCCCCCCGTACGGCCTCGCGTACGGACGGGGAGTCGGCCACCGCGCGGGCCACGGCCCCGGCCTGGCGCCGGGCGGCCTCCTCGGCCTGACCGCGGGCCGTGGCGTACGCAAAGACGGCGCAGCCCGCGACGACCACGGCGACCAGCAGCACCTGCATGGCGAAGAGCTGGCCGGCGAGGCTGCGCGGGGGGCGGGGGAAGCGGAACATGGCGCTCAGTGTGCACCGGGTCGTGAACTCAATGAACGCAAGGGTGACCGGGGTCACAGCCCTGGGCGATGGTCTCCCCGGACGACTTCACCACCAGGAGGCATCGTGGCCGCCAGGCGCGACAGAACGCACTATCTCTACATCGCGGTGATCGGCGCGGTGCTGCTCGGCATCGCCGTCGGCTTCGCCGCCCCCGGCGTGGCCGTGGAGCTCAAACCGCTGGGCACAGGCTTCGTCAACCTCATCAAGATGATGATCTCGCCCGTGATCTTCTGCACGATCGTGCTGGGCATCGGATCCGTGCGCAAGGCCGCCAAGGTGGGTGCCGTGGGCGGGCTCGCCCTCGGCTACTTCATGGTCATGTCCACGGTGGCGCTGGCCATCGGCCTGCTGGTCGGCAACCTCCTAGACCCCGGCAGCGGGCTGCACCTGACCGACGCGGCGCGCAGTGCGGGCGCGGCGCAGGCCAAGGCGGGCGGCGCCGAGAGCACACCGGAGTTCCTGCTCGGGATCATTCCGACCACGCTGGTGTCCGCCTTCACCGGGGGCGAGGTGCTGCAGACGCTGCTGGTGGCGCTGCTCTGCGGATTCGCGCTGCAGGCCATGGGCGCGGCGGGCGAGCCGGTGTTGCGGGGCATCGGGCACGTCCAGAAGATGGTCTTCCGGGTACTCGCGATGATCATGTGGGCAGCGCCGGTGGGCGCCTTCGGGGCGATCGCGGCGGTGGTCGGGGCCACCGGCATCGACGCGCTGAAGTCCCTCGCCGTCATCATGATCGGCTTCTACACGACCTGCCTGCTCTTCGTGTTCGTGGTCCTCGGCACGCTGCTCCGGGTGTGCACCGGGGTCAGCGTCTTCGCCCTGCTGCGCTACCTGGGCCGGGAGTTCCTGCTGATCCTCTCGACCTCCTCCTCGGAGTCGGCGCTGCCCAGGCTGATCGCGAAGATGGAGCACCTGGGGGTCTCCCGGCCGGTCACCGGGATCACCGTGCCGACCGGATACTCCTTCAACCTGGACGGCACGGCCATCTATCTGACGATGTCCTCGCTGTTCGTCGCCGAGGCGATGGGCAAGCCGTTGGCGCTGGGCGAGCAGATCTCGCTCCTGCTGTTCATGATCATCGCCTCGAAGGGCGCGGCCGGGGTCACCGGCGCGGGCCTGGCCACCCTCGCCGGCGGACTGCAGTCGCACCGGCCGGAACTGGTGGACGGCGTCGGCCTGATCGTGGGCATCGACCGGTTCATGAGCGAGGCCCGGGCCCTGACGAACTTCGCGGGCAACGCCGTCGCAACGGTGCTCATCGGAACGTGGACGAAGGAGCTCGACCACGCGCGCGCTCGCGAAGTCCTCGCAGGAAGGCTGCCGTTCGACGAGAGCACGCTGGTGGACGACGGGCACGGGGCACCGCAGCAGGACGCGCCTGCACCGTCCGCCGCGGCCGACGGCTCCGACGGCTCCGACGGAACCCCGAATTCCGTACCGCAGCCCTCGGCCACTCCCAAGGACGGGGTGCCGGTCTAGCCGGCGCGCCCCCACGGGCCGACCGGGCAGGGCTCGCCCCCACGGTGCCCAGCCCGGTCGGCCCGCCGCATTCTCCGCACGTGCACCCATAGTCGGCATTCGGCCACCGATAACCGAACCCCCAGGCTGTAAAAGGTACTTCCGTAACAGGCTGTGTGCATGACATCTTGCGTCCACCACTCGTTTCGTTCGACCCGGCCTGACCACCGGGTCTTCGGAGGACGCATTGATACCCCACATATCCAGCCGACCTCGACGTACCCTCGTGCTGGCCGCCACGCTCGGCGCGGCACTGGCTTTCGGGGCTCCCGCCGCGCTCGCCGGCACCGCCCCGGTCTCGCCCGGCGGCTCCTCGGCCCCCGCCCCCGCGGCGGCCCCCAAGGCTGCGGCCCCGACTTCCCAGAGTGCGACCTGGGTTGCCGGTACCCGCGCCTACCTCGTGATCACCGCCCCCGGTGACACCACGGCGGTGCGGAGCGCCGTCACCGCGAACAGCGGCACGGTGTTCCAGTACTACGACGCGATCGGCGTGATCGTCGCCCACTCCGCGTCCGGCTCCTTCGCCACCGCCATGCGCGGTGTGAGCGGCGTCCAGCAGGTCGGCGCCACCCGCACCTCGGACGTACCGGCGGACGCCTACAACCCGGCGCTGCCCGCCAACCCGACGCAGGCCACGACGCCTTCGGGCGAGCCGGTCCGCGCGGACATGACCCAGATCAAGGCCGACCAGGCCTGGGCCGTGACCACCGGTTCCGCCTCCGTCAAGGTCGGCATCCTGGACACCGGTGTGGACGACCAGCACCAGGACCTGGCCCCGAACTTCAACGCGGCGGACTCCGCGTCCTGCGCCTACGGCAAGCCGGACACCCGTACGGGCGCCTGGCGGGACGTCGGCACCCACGGCACGCACGTGGCCGGTACGGTCGCGGCCGCCAAGAACGGCAAGGGCGTCATCGGCGTGGCTCCGGGCGTGAAGATCTCCTCGGTGCGCATCGCCGAGCCGGGCTCCTCGCTCTTCTTCGCCGAGAACACCGTCTGCGGCTTCATGTGGGCCGGTGACCACGGCTTCAAGGTCACCAACAACAGCTACTACACGGACCCGTGGCAGTTCAACTGCCCGGACAACGCCGACCAGGCCGCGATCATCGAGGGCGTCAAGCGCGCCCAGGAGTACGCCGAGGGCAAGGGCTCGCTCCAGGTCGCCGCGGCCGGCAACTCCAACATCGACCTGGCCAACAAGACGACCGACACCGAGAGCCCGAACGACTCGACGCCGGTCACCCGCACCATCACCAACGCCTGCCTGGACATCCCGACCGAGCTCCCGGGCGTGGTCACGGTCTCGGCGATGGGCACCACCGCGAAGGCCTCGTACTCCAACTACGGCCTGAACGTCGTCGACGTGACGGCCCCCGGCGGCGACACCGTCGGCATCTACAGCACCCAGCCGGGCGGCAAGTACGGCACCATGAGCGGTACGTCGATGGCGTCCCCGCACGTCGCCGGTGTGGCGGCCCTGCTGGCCAGCACCAACCCGGGCATCACCCCGGCGCAGCTGCGCGACAAGCTGGCCACCCAGGCGGGCGATGTCGCCTGCCCGTCGGACAGCCGCTGCAAGGGCACCACGGCGAAGAACGGCTTCTTCGGCGAGGGCCAGGTCGACGCGCTGAAGGCCGTCGGCAGCACCCCGCCGCCCGGCAAGTACTTCGAGAACACCGGTGACGTCGCCATCGGCGACAACACCACGGTGGAGAGCCCGATCACCGTCAGCGGTGTCACCGGCAACGCCCCGGCCACCCTCAAGGTGGGCGTGAACATCGTGCACACCTACATCGGTGACCTCAAGGTCGACCTGGTCGCGCCGGACGGCACCGTCTACACCGTGCACAACCGCGCGGGCGGCAGCACCGACAACATCAACCAGGTCTTCACCGTGAACGCCTCCTCCGAGGTCGCGAACGGCACCTGGAAGCTGCGGGTCAACGACAACGCCGGCGGCGACACCGGCAAGGTCGACTCCTGGAACCTGACCTTCTAGGAGGTCCTCCGGACGTTCTGCTAGCGCTGGAGCACGTCGGCGAGCCAGTCGAAGACGACGTCGCAGTGTTGCTGCGGGGCCATCGGGGAGCAGTGCAACTGCGCCCCGGTGGCCTCCGTCAGTTTCACGTACTCGCGGCGCGTGCGGAGCAGGTCGTACATCTGCTGCGGCTGGCCGGGGTAGAACAGCTCGAAGTCGTAGTCCAGGACGAGCGTCGGGGCCTTGATCCTCCCGACCACCTTGGTGACGTCGAGGCCCATGGCCACCTGCGCCGGGGTCCAGACGTCCGTGAGCACGATGCCCTCGCGGGCCTGGCGCAGGGCCTGCCGGTCGAAGATCTCGAAGCGCTTCTTGACGGTGAAGGCGAGCTCCGGCGTCAGCTGCGGAACGACCTCCTCGTTCCAGACCCGGTTGGTCTCCTCCTTGTCGGGGGTGACGATGGCGCGCAGCTCCGCGTCGAATCCCAGCCAGGGGCTGACGCAGCCGGGCTGACAGGCGACGGCGGCGAGCCGGCGCTCGAAGGCGGCGGCGCGGGCGACCAGGTTGCCGCCCATGCTGAGGCCGGTGAGCGCGATCCGGCCGCTGTCCACGTCC
The DNA here is from genome assembly GCF_044756625.1 of Streptomyces sp. NPDC091682. NCBI lineage: Bacteria > Bacillati > Actinomycetota > Actinomycetes > Kitasatosporales > Streptomycetaceae > Streptomyces > Streptomyces sp. NPDC091682. Next base: position 339,745 of record NZ_JBIVTH010000008.1, read on the forward strand.
TTGCGGCGCTCCAACCAGTCGATGAGCGGGCCGACCACCTTCTCCCAGCGGGTGGTGAAGGGGATCTCCTCCACGAACAGCAGCTGCCCCTGGCCCGGTCCGTCGTAGACGAGGGCGTTCCAGCCCCGGCCGAGGGCGGCGGCCACGCCGTAGGTCCACATGTCCAGGTTCTGGCCGTCGCTGCCGTTGGTGAGGATCACGGTGGGGCGCGGCTCGGCGGGACCGTCCGGACGGAAGAACCAGACCGGCAGGTGGGTCTTGCCGTACGGGACCTTCGCGCGGACGGCGGCCGGTGAGCAGAGCCCCGCGAAGGTGTCCCAGGCTCCCCGCCCGGCCAGGTAGACCGCCTCCTCGTCACCGGGGTGATCGGTGCCGAGCACGTAGAACAGTGCCTGGGCGTAGTACTGGGCGGCGCGCAGGGACCGGAAGCGGCGGGTCTGCGAGGGGGCGCCGTGGCCGTGCCGGCCGGCGGCCGGGGGCGCGGCGAGCCGGTCCCCCCAGGCGCGGAAGGTGTCGCTGAACGTCTGCTCGGACAGGCCCGCCGCGTTGATGGCATTGACCGCGGTCAGCACTTCGCCCACCTCGGAGGCGCGCATGCCGGCGGCGCCGAGTGCCAGCAGGCCCGCGAAGTTGAAGCCGGGATCGTCGAAGAGCTTCATCGCTCCGGGTGTGGGATCCACGGCCCGGGCGGTCGGCTCGGGCGCGGCGGCCGCGGTGCGGGCCCCGCCCCCGACGGCGAGCGCCCCGGCGCCCGCGGCGAGCCCGGTCAGAGCCGCGCGGCGGGTGAGTGCGGAGGGCTGGTACGGCGTACGAGCGGTCATGCAGCGGACCGTACGCCGGGCCCGTGGCGGGCCCGGGCGCGGCGCGCCCTCCCTTGCTCCGAACGGCCGCGCGCGTCGACCGGGGCCGTCAGGCCGTGCGCCGCCCGGCCCGCAGCACGCAGTCGCCGCAGAGCCCGCCTCCGGGGACCTGGTAGTAGAGGCAGCAGCTGCGCCGTACGAACGCCACCCCGAGCCCCTCCTCGTGGATGAAGGTGCCGGTGCCCGCCAGTGCTCCGCCATCGGCCAGCAGGGCGCCCGCCAGCTCCACGGCCGCACCGCCCGGCACCCGGTCGATCAGCACGCGCAGCGCCCCGACGAGCCCGGACGCCGCGTTCCCCCGCAGGACCTTCGGCGAGACCCCGAAGCACTCGCGCAGTCCCTCGTCGAGCACGGCCAGGTTCCCCAGGACGTTCTCCCCGAGCGCCTCGGCCGGCAGGCCGGGGCCGGGCTCGGGCAGCCACAGCTGGAGCGATCCCGCGTCCGGCAGCCGCCACCACACCCGGTCGGCTGCCAGGTCCGGCACCCGGCCCGCCAGTGCCGCGCAGCCGAGCCCCAGTGACCAGAGCCGGGAGACGATCCCGAACTGTGCGGTCGAGGCGGCCACCCGGCCCGGTCCGGTGCCGATCCGCCGGCCGACCTCGGCCACGTACGGCCCGAGCTGCTCCCCGTACAGCGCCGTGAGCGGCCGGAAGCCGGGGCCGGGCGGTTCCTTCCCGGAGGGGATCGTGAAGAAGGGTCCTACGGCGGCCAGTCGCCGCAGTACGTCGTCCATACCCGAAATGATCTCAGCGGGGCGGGACCGGGGTCAGGCCGGGTCCGGGGTCGCTCCTTCGAGGACCTCCAGGTAGTGCGGGTTGCGCATGATGCCGAGCACGTTGCCGAAGGGGTCGGTGACGGCCGCCGTGACGAAGCCGGCGTCGCCGTGCGCGGTTACCGGCTGGTACTCCGTCGCTCCCAGGTCCATGAGCCGCCCGCGGACCGCGGGAAGATCGTCGACGACCCAGTACGCCACCGCGCCGCCCGGGTCCTTCGCCGCGCCCGGCGGGGCGTAGCGGCGGTCGACGATGCCCAGCTCGTGCTGGTAGTCGCCGATGCGGAACTCGGCGTATCCGGGCCGCTCGAAGTACGGGGCGGTCCCGAGGATCTCGGTGTACCAGGCCTTCGCGGCCTCCAGGTCGTCGGCCCAGAAGTTGATCGTCGCAAACCCTCGCAGCATGAACGCCCTCCTCGACGGATGAAGCACCCCGATCCGACTCTACGGCGGCTCCGCGGGGGCCGTACCGGACCCGGGTGGCGCAGTGGTGCCTCCCCCGTGATCCGACCGCTCATGGACACACCACCGACGACCATGCGTTCGATGGCCGGGCGGGTCGGCGGAACGACGACCCGGTCCGCGGGAGCCCCGAGCGGAGCCCTGCCCGGGGCCGGTCGACTCTCTCTGCATCACCGCAGGTCAGACATGATTGAACGGCAATCGGCGGCCGCCGGGACGGCCGTCTGGGGGGCCCACGCCGTGCGGTGGGAGGGATGTCCGTCGATCATGATTACGGGCCCTCCGGGGCACAGACCCAAGTCCCCGGAAATCAGTGTCACGCCATTGCCAAATTGGGGGTTCAAGAGAGGACTTTAAGGAGCTACATTGAGCCACTCGCGTTCACCTGACAGCCGGTTGCCTTTCACTCGTGTTTTGCACGGGGGGCGACGTCATGGACGCAGACTGTGCAACCACCCCACCGCCCAGAAGGACCGAAGGCTCCGTGCCCGTACCCGTACACCTCGCGGGCCGCACCGTGCGGCTCGAGCCCCTCGCCCCCCACCACACCGAGGCTCTGGCCGTGGCCGGGGCCGAGGATCGTACGACTTACGCCTTCACTCCCGTGCCCCACGGGGTGCAGGCGTCACACGAGTACATCGAACGTGCCCTCGCCGATCAGGCAGCGGGTCGATCGCTCCCGTTCGCGGTGGTCAGAGCCACCGACGGGCGGGTCGTCGGTTCGACCCGGTTCCTGGAACTCGACTACTGGCAGGGGCCTCTGGTCTGGCCCGCCGTGCCCGGAGTCCCGTTCGGCGATCCGGCGACGGCGATCCCCGATGCCGCCGAGATCGGCAATACCTGGCTGTCCCCGGGCGCCCAGGGAACCGGCATCAACACCGAGGCGAAGCTGCTCATGCTCCGCCATGCCTTCGAGACCTGGGGGGTACGGCGCATCTCGTTGCGCGCTGATGCGCGCAACGGTCGGTCGCGGGCCGCCATGGAACGTCTGGGCTTCACCTGCGAGGGGGTCCGCCGGGCCCATTCGCGGGGGCTCGACGGCGCCGTCCGCAGTACGGCCTTCTACTCGATCCTCGACGAGGAGTGGCCGGCCGTGCGGTCGATCATCGAACTGAGGCTGTCGGCGGGTGCGCAGCGCAAGCGGCGCCGCAAGACCCTGATCCCCGCGTAACCGCGCCCGGCCGGACGGAAGGACGGCACGCGCTCCAGCCCCGGCCCTCGCCGCGGCCTCCTCAGCCGAGGAGGGCCGGGGCGGGGGCCGGGTCCGTGTGCGGGGCAGCGACCTGCACACGAGCCGGGTACGGACGGGGGCGACTCGGTGCACTCCACCGGGCGCACGGGCCCCGGGCAATGGCCTCCCCCCGGGGACCCCAAAAGTAGGGAAAGTGCGGAACCCTGACATGCTTTCGTTCATCCTTCGAACGGAAGGACCCAGCAGTCAGACCACCCCGCCCCCCTGGGGCAGCACCAGCCGGAGAGCCACCGCACATGTCGTACGCACCCGACGGGCAGCAGTACCAGCCGTACCGGCCGGAAGGACAGATCCCGCAGCCGCCCCACGGCGACCAGTACGGCCAGCCGTACGGACAGCAGCCGCAGCCCGGCCGTCCCCAGCAGCCGTACGGACAGCAGGCGCAGTACGCACCTCAGGAGCAGTACGGCCAACAGCCGCAGTACGGGCAGCAGGGCCACTACGAGGAGCCCGAGCCGCCGCGCCGCAGGTCGCGGGGGCGCCGCTGGCTGATAGCGGGGGCCTCCGTGCTCGCCCTCGCCGGCATAGCCGCGCTCGTGCTGAACCACTACGAGATACCCCCGTTCACCGACAAGGGTTCCTCGGTCTCCTTCGGGCAGGCGCCCGCGGGGGGCGGCAAGAAGAACGACGCTCCGCCGCCGAATTCCAAGATGCTCATGCCGACCGGGCCGGCGGCCGAGTTCAAGAACACGATGACCCTCCCCGACGGCACGCACGTGGCCGTCACCACCCTGGACGGCAAGAAGTCCGGCTTCAAGGGCAAGGTCTGGGTCTGGGCCCCCAAGGAGTACAACGACCCGAAGTTCGCCAAGAGCGGCTTCCCGGTCATGATCGCGCTGCCGGGCGGCGCCGGTTACCCCAGCAACTACTGGATGGGCACCGACCTCGGCCTCCAGACCAGCATCAGCAAGTGGTACGCGGAGGGCAAGAGCAAGCCCTTCATCCTGGCGATGCCGGTCCTCAACCCCGCGCCGGACGACAAGGGCATCTACTGGGACGGCTCCGACATCCCCGGCCAGCCCAAGATGGGCACCTGGCTGACCGAGGACGTCCCGGACCTGATGAAGGCGAACTTCCGCACCGTCAAGTCCCGTGACGGCTGGGCCTTCATGGGCTCCTCGACCGGTGGTTTCGCGGGTCTGAAGGCCGTGCTGAAGCACCCGGACAAGTTCAAGGCCGTGATCGCCTCCGGCCCGGACGTCGTCCCGGACTCCTCCCTGTGGAAGGGCCACGACAAGGAGAAGGCCGAGAACAACCCGGAGCTGCTGGCGAAGCAGCTCATCGACACCAAGGGTCCCGAGGTCTACCTCGCCTTCCAGGTCGGCGACAGCGAGAACAACAAGAAGACCCTGCCCGACGTGCAGAAGTTCGTCGCCACCTACGGCAACAAGGGCCCCATCCACGCCGAGTTGAAGGTCATCAAGGGCGGCCAGCACAACGCCAAGACCTATGTGCCGAACATGGGCGAAGGACCGGTCCAGTACATCAGCAAGGTCATGGAAGGGCCCGTCGAGTAACCACCGGCTCCCCCGCACCATCGAGCTCCGGCCCGCCGAACACCTTCGGCGGGCCGTCGCCGTTCCAGGCCGCCCATCCCGGACGGCCCGTCACCGCGAACCGCACCCAGGCCGCGTGCATCTCGTCCGCCAGTTCCTGCGGGGTGTCCGGCCCGGCCAACCAGGCGGCCTCCGGCACGGCGAGCGTGTCGAACACGAAGCCCAACTCCAGGGCGTGGCAGGACCCCAGGCCCGGAACGCCGGAGGGCCAGCCGAACTCGTACAGGAAGCTCGGCGCCACCCGCCGCGCCCCGGCGAGCCGGCGCAGCGGGTCGCGCAGCAGCCCGTCGGTGAGCAGCTGTCCGGCCACCTCGGCGGGGCTCGCCGCGGGCAGCGCGGCGCGCAGCGCCCGTACGGCCGCCCGGTCCTTGCCGGAGCGGGCGCGGGCCAGCGCCACGGCGAGCGGGCCGAGCCGGTCCAACAGCCGCATTCCTCCGGTGGGGGCGAGCCACAGCCGGTACTCGTCCCGGGTCCAGCCGAGGAGCAGCGGCACCTCGCCGGAGGCGGTCGTGGCGCACAGGGTGTCGAGGGGGTCGGCCGGGACCGTGTCCGGGTCGGTGACCAGGCCGAAGGCGGGTCCACCGAGGAGGGGACCCGATCTGCGCAGGACGGCCGCCTGGGCGGCCATCAGGTCGGACAGGGAGACCGCGGTGAAAGCCGCGGCGGTGGCCTCCACCTTCAGCAGCGACGCCATCCGCCGGACCATGGCGCGCACCCGGGGGCGCGGTAGGGCCTCGGGAGCCCCGCTCTGCAGGACCGCCCGGTGGAAGAGGCCGACCGCGCGCGGGGCGGCCAGGAGGGCGCCGACGCTGATGGCCCCGGCGGATTCGCCGAAGACGGTGACCCGGTCGGGGTCCCCGCCGAAGGCCCCGATGTTGTCGCGGACCCAGCTGAGGGCAGCGATCTGGTCCAGCAGGCCGCGGTTGGCGGGGGCATCGGGGAAGAGTCCGTAACCGAGGACGCCGAGGCGGAAGTTGAAGGAGACGAGCACGACCCCGTCGCGGGCGAAGGCGGAGCCGTCGTACACGGGAACGGCCGCGGAGCCGCGGGTGTGGGCCCCGCCGTGGATCCAGACCATGACGGGCAGCCGGGCTCCGGGGGCCGGGTCGGGGGTCCACACGTTCACGTTCAGGCAGTCGTCCCCGAGGATCACCGGGTCGGGGAGCAGGGCGGCGAAGGTGTCCGGGTAGGGCACCTTGGGCGCGGTCGGCCCGTAGGCGGCGGCATCTCGTACGCCGTCCCAGGCGGTTGGGGGCGCGGGCGCCGCGAAGCGCAGGGCTCCGACGGGCGGGGCCGCGTACGGGACGCCCTTGAAGACGGCGGTCCCCCCGGGCCCGCACCGACCCTCGACGACTCCGGCCGCCGTCCTGACCCGCGGCCGTCGGCGGTCGTCGGCGGCACCCTCTGCGCTCATCTCGTCCTCCTGCGATGACGGTGCCGGTCACACCGTCGCACCGTCGCACAGCCGTCCAACGGGTGACAAGGCGTGACCGGGCCCACGCCCGGCCCGGTTGGACGGGCATGCGATTCCTGCGTATCCACCATGCCGTGCCCGTCCTGCTCCTGACGGGCGCCACGCTCCTGCCCGGTGCGGCGCACGCGGCCACCGGTCCGGACTTCCAGTACGTCGGCCAGGACGATCGGGTCCACGGCCTCACCGCGCCGAGGGGGTGCGTGGAAGCGGAGGGCGGCGGCGCCCGGGCGGTGACCAACGGAACCGGGAGCTCGGCGACCCTCTTCGAGGGCCCCCGGTGTTCGGGCCGGGCCCTGCGGATCCTGCGGCCCGGGGAGGTCGGCCAGGTGCGGCCGTACTTCGCCTCCGTCCGGTTTTCCGTCACCGGGTAGGCGCACGGGCCGTGACCCCTTGGCCTCTCCCGCGTTGTATGCCATGTCAAATGCCACAGGTCCTGTGGCGCCCCACACATCTCATGAGGAGATCTTGATGTCGCGTATCGCGAAGGCATTGGCCATCACCGCTGTCACCGGCAGCGCCGTGGTCGCCGGTGCGGGTCTGGCTGCCGCCGATGCCGGAGCGCACGGTGCGGCGGTCGGCTCCCCCGGTGTCCTGTCGGGCAACCTGCTCCAGGTCCCGGTGCACGTCCCGGTCAACGTCTGCGGCAACACCGTGAACGTGATCGCCCTGCTGAACCCGGCGTTCGGCAACACCTGCGTCAACGCCTCCGGCGGTGGCGCCGACCACCACACCCAGGGCGGCGACTACGGTCACTGATCGGCTGATCGGCTGACGAGCGGAAGGGCCCCCGCCACCCGGCGGGGGCCCTTCCCCCTGTGTCCCGCGCCCCCACGTCCACACGTCCCCACATCCGCGGGTACGCACGGGGCCGCGCGCGTCATTCGTAGCGGTACAAGCCCTGGTGACCGGACATCTCGCGCGGGGTGATGTTCCACGGCGGCATCGGCTCGTCGAGGGCGATCACCCGGCCGCGCTGGAGGTCACCGATGGCGAGCGGGGCGGCGGGCAGGTAGCCGGAGCCGGGGTGCCTCTGCTGCCAGCGGTCCCAGATCAGGTCGACGAAGGCGTGGTGCAGCCAGAACGCCGGGTCGTTGGGCGCCGTACCGCCGGTCATGTGGCCGCCGATCCACTGGTGGACCTTGTTGTGGTTGCGCCAACGCTCGCTCCTGGGCGCCGACCAGCCCTCCAGCTTGTTGCGGAATCCGCCCGCGGTGGCCGTGGAGTCCCAGGGCGGTACGTCGTAGGTCGGGTCGTCGATCGCCCACTGGAGTTCGGTCGCGGTGGGCAAGGCGATCGGGTTCTGCGGCCGGCCGAGGTTGCGGGTGAGGAACGCGGACTCGGTGATGCCCACGGTAACCGTCCAGTTGCCCGTGTCGTAGGCGAACGGACCGGTCATCACCTTGCGGTCGCTCGCCCGGCCGGTGCCGCCGAGGAAGTCGTCGGCCCAGAGGGAGGAGACCGGGCTGGAGTCGGCGGTCCAGTCCCAGTACGGGACGCTCACGCCGGGGTCGATCTCCTGCAACTTCCTTTCGAACTCCAGCAGATAGCGCCGGTGCCAGGGGAAGAAGGACGGGGACATGTGCCCGACGCGCAGCTTGCGGTCGCGGTCGGGCACGAAGTACTTGTCGTGGGTGCGCACGAGGGCGTCGTAGGCGCCGCTGCGCTTGAGTTCCAGGACCGCCGCCGTGAAGCGCTTCTTCTGGGCGCGGGTGAGGTTCTTCTGGTTCTGCCGGGTGTGCAATGCGGGGTTCCTCCCGTTCCCGTGGGTCGGTCAGCGGTGGTGCGGGGCCACGAAGGCGAGCTGGGCGGTGCCCAGCTCGTCGACGGCGGCCCGGGCCAGTTCCAGCGGCGTGGCATAGGACTGGAAGTGGTTGATCCCGCTGAGGTAGCTGCCGTCGGCCCGGCGCATGACGTGCAGCGGGCGGCCGTCGATCCGGACCCCGGCGATGTCGACGGCGATGTGCCGGCCGCGGTAGGTCTCCTCCTCGGCGAGCGGCGCCGGGGTGAGGGTCTGCCGGGGACGCCGGGCGCGCAGTACGGGGGCCAGGGCCGCGGCCGTACCGGCGAGCACGGCCGCGGTGAAGGCCGTACGGAGAACCGCGCGGCGGGTCAGTGGTGCGGCGGGCGATGCTGCGGACATACGGTCTCCCTCGCTCGGTGGCCGGCGGCTACGGGTCTAACGCCGCGCGGCGGGCGAGGTCACCCGTGGGCGCCGCGGAGCTGCTTGTAGTAGAGGGTCGTGGGGCGGAGCCGGCCCGCCGGGTCGGTGGCGTAGTCGGGGATGGTGCCGGCCTCCGTCCAGCCGGCGCGGCGGTAGACCCCCTCGGCTCCGCTGCCGGTCTCGGTGTCCAGGAAGAGCAGCACGACCCCGGCCCGGGCGGCGGCCGACTCGGCCTCGGCGAGCAGGGCGCGGGCGGTGCCCCGGCCGCGGGCGGCCGGGTGGACCATGAGCTTGCGCAGCTCGGCGCGGTGGCGGCCGTTCGCCTTGGTCTCCCGGTACCAGCTGACGGTGCCGTCGATCCGGCCGTCGCCGCCGGTGCGGGAGACCCACAGCGCGAGCGAGCCGTCCTCGACGGCGGGCAGCAGGGAGTCCCACCAGGCTGCGGCGCCCCGTCGGTCCAGCCCGGCGAGGAAGCCGAGGGACGATCCGCCGTCAACCACGGCGAGCAGCAGCGTTGCGAGTTCGTCGCGGTGGGCGCGCAGGTCCGCGGCGGAGAGGGCGGTGATGGTGGCCGTCATGGGGCGAGCATACGGATCAAGCGATCGGGCGCGTCGGTCGGGCCGACCTTCCCGGACAGCTCCTCACCCCCTGCCTCACCTATCGAAAATCGATAGATTCCCATCGTAAGTCGATGGAGGGATGGGTCATGGGGAAACTGACGGTGGGTGCGTTGCGCGCCGTGCTCGCGGTGGTGCTCGTCGGCACCACGTTGGTACAGGTGTTGATGGTGTGGGCGTTGGCCACCGACCCGGAGGACGGCACGCTCCCCCTGACCCCGATGCGCGTGATCACGATCCTGGGCATGGTGTCGGCCCAGGTCGCCCTGGTCTGCGTATGGCGGCTGGTCACGATGGTGCGGCGGGGAACCGTGTTCTCCCACGCCGCCTTCCGGTACGTGGACGGCGTGATCGGCGCGATCGTGGCGGCTGCCCTGTTGTGGTTCGCGGTCACGGCCGTCAATGCCCCGGGCCAGCGGGAGGACCCGGGCGTCACCGTCATCATGGGCGGTGTCGGCCTGGCGATCCTCGGGGTCGCCCTCATCGTGCTCGTACTGCGCATACTGCTCGCCCAGGCCGTCGCGCGCGACGTCGAAGCGGCGCAGCTGCAGGCCGAGCTGGACGAGGTGATCTGATGCCGATCGCCGTCGACATCGACGTGATGCTGGCCAGGCGGAAGATGTCCGTGGGCGAGCTCGCGGATCGGGTGGGGATCACCCCCGCCAACCTTGCGGTACTGAAGAACGGCCGCGCCAAGGCAGTGCGCTTCGCGACGCTCGCCGCACTCTGCGAGGTGCTCGAATGCCAGCCGGGCGACCTGCTGCGCTGGGAGTCCGAGGACCTCGCCGACGGGTGACGGACGGATGACGCGCCCCCGGGGCGGACGGGTCGTGCCGGCACCCGTCGGGCAGGCCGCAGCCCGCGCCGCGCGGCGTGCCCGCGGCCGTTCGGCCGCACTGCCCGGCCGGCCCGGCGGCGGGCCGGCCGGGACGACGCGTCCTACGGGGCCGGGAGTTCCGCGAAGTCCGCGACCAGGCCGCGGTGGTGGCCCGCCGTGCCGAGCGCCAGGGAATCGGCCTTGGCCCGCTTGAGGTACAGGTGGGCCGGGTGTTCCCAGGTCATGCCGATGCCGCCGTGCAGTTGTACGCACTCCTCGGCGGCGCGGACGGCCACGCCCGAGCAGTAGGCCTGGGCCACGGCGACCGTCAACGGGGCGTCGGGGGCCTCAGCGGCCAGGGCATCGGCCGCGGCCCTCGCCGCCGCGCGCGCGGAGGCCACGTCGAGCCAGAGCCGGGCGAGGCGGTGCTTGAGGGCCTGGAAGGAACCGACGGGGCGGTTGAACTGGTGGCGGCCCCGGACGTGGCCGACCGTCTCCGTCAGGCACCACTCGGCCAGCCCGAGCTGCTCGGAGGCGAGCAGTCCGGCCCCGGAGAGCAGGGCTCCGGCAATGGCGGCCCGGGCCGTTCCGGCGTCGGCGAGACGGGTGCCGGCCGCGGCCTCGAGGGTGATGGTGGCGAGCGGGCGGGTCAGGTCCAGCGGAATCCGCGGGGTCAGCCGGACCGCGGTGGCCGGGACGGCGTACAGCCCGGTGTCGGCCAGGACCAGCAGGACGTCGGCGGCCACCGCGTCCGCCACGGAGGTGACCGTGCCGGTCAGGACCCCGCCCCCGAAGTCCTGGACGGGGGCCGGGAGGGGCGCGCCCGGGGCGAGCGTCAGCGGCACGGCCGGGACGCACACCGTGCTGCCGGAGGCCAGTTCCCGCAGCAGCGGGGCGGCTTCCGCGGTGTCGCAGCCGAGCAGGATCTCCGTGGCAAGCACGGAGCTCGTCAGGTACGGGACGGGCGCCACGGCCCGGCCCAGCTCCTCCAGGACCACGGCCGCCTCCCGGTGGCTCGCGCCCTGCCCGCCGAGCTTCTCGGGGACGAGGAGACCGGCCGCACCGATCCGGGCGGCGAGGGTGTGCCAGAGCGCCGGGTCGTGCGGCCGGCCCGTCTCGGCCCGGTCGAGGACGCCCTTCGCGTCGCAGCGGTCGGCGAGGAGTGCGCGTACGGCGGAGCGGAGCTCCTCCTCGGCCTGGGAGTAGAGCAGGTCGGTCGGTGCCGCCGCAGTGGTCATCGGCTCAGGTCCTTCCAGGCGAGGTCCTTGTCGTCGCGCGGCTCGGGGGGCAGGCCGAGGACGCGTTCGGCGACGATGTTGAGGAGGATTTCGCTGGTGCCGCCCTCGATGCTGTTGCCCTTGGCGCGCAGGTAGCGGTAGCCGGCCTCGCGGCCGGTGAAGTCGACGCCGTCGGGCCGGCGCATGGTCCAGTCGTCGTACAGGAGGCCCTCCTCCGCGAGGAGTTCGACCTCCAGTCCGCTGATCTCCTGGTTGAGCCGGGCGAAGGTGAGCTTCATTCCCGATCCCTCGGGGCCGGGCTGTCCGGCGACGAGCTGCTGGCGCAGCCGTTCCCCGGTGAGGCGGGCGACCTCGGCCTCGACCCACAGTTCCAGCAGTCGCTGGTGGAGGGCGTGGGTGCGCAGCTCGGGGCGGTCGCGCCAGGCGGCGGCGACGGGGGCGATCATGCCGCCTTCGCGCGGGATGCGCATGCCGCCGATGGAGACCCGCTCGTTCATCAGGGTGGTGCGGGCGACCGCCCAGCCCTCGCCGACGGCGCCGAGGCGATGGGAGTCGGGGATGCGGACGCCGGTGAGGAAGACCTCGTTGAACTCGGCCTCGCCGGTGATCTGGCGCAGCGGGCGGACCTCGACGCCCGGGGCGTGCATGTCGCACAGGAAGTAGGTGATGCCCCGGTGCTTGGGGAGCCCGGGGTCGGTGCGGGCGATCAGGATGGCCCAGCGGGCGGTGTGGGCGCTGGAGGTCCACACCTTCTGGCCGTCCACGATCCAGTCGCCGGAGCCGCTCTCGCGGACCGCGCGGGTGCCGAGCGCGGCGAGGTCGGAGCCGGCGCCGGGCTCGCTGAAGAGCTGGCACCAGACCTCCTCGCCGACCCACAGGGGCCTCAGGAAGCGCCGCTTCTGCTCGTCGGTGCCGTACGCGAGGATCGTGGGCGCGGCCATGCCGAGGCCGATGCCGATCCGGCGCGGGTCGTTGTCGGGTGCGCCGGCGGCCTCCAGTTCGGCGTCGACGACGGCCTGGAGGGAGCGGGGCGCGCCGAGTCCGCCGAGGCCCTCGGGGTAGTGGACCCAGGCGAGTCCGGCGTCGAAGCGGGCGCGCAGGAACGCGGTGCGGTCGGTGCCGGCGGGCGGGTGCGCGGCGAGCAGGTCACGGACGCGTGCGAGCAGGTGGTCGGCGGTGGTCGTGGTCATCGGGACACACCCGGCTGCCGGGGCATGGCCAGGACGATCCGGCCGGTGGTGGTCCCGTCGGCGAGGCGCTGTACGGCGTCGGCGACGCCGGGGAGTGCGACGAGTTCGCTGATCAGGGGTTTGATGGTGCCGTCGGCGGCGAGGCGGGTGAGTTCGGTGTGGCAGGAGAGGATCGCGGCCGGGTCCTTGGCGGCGTACAGGCCCCAGTGGAGGCCGAGGATCGAGTAGTTCTTGACGAGGGCGTGGTTGAGGGCGGGGGCGGGGATGTCTCCGCTCGCGAAGCCGACGACGACGATGCGACCCTCGAAGGCCACGCACTTGGTGGAGGCGGTGTACGAGGCGCCGCCGACGGGGTCGTAGACCACGTCGGCGCCGCGCCCGCCGGTGAACTCCTTCACGCGGGAGACGACGTCCTCGGCCGTACGGTCGATCACCAGGTCGCAGCCGAGTTCCTCGGCGGTGCGCGCCTTCGCCTTGCCTCCGACGACCCCGATGACGCTGGCGCCTGCGGCCTTGCCGAGTTGGACGGCGGCGCTGCCGACCCCGCCGGCGGCGGCGTGCACGAGCAGGGTCTCGCCCGGCTGGAGGCGCGCCCGGCGGTGCAGGCCGAACCAGCCCGTCTGGTAGCCGATGTGCAGGGCCGCGGCCTCGGCGTCGCTCAGGGCCTCGGGGGCCGGGAGCAGGGCCCGCTCGGACGCGATGACGTACTCGGCGAAGCCGCCGTGGGGCAGGCTCGGGGTGGCGATGACGCGGCGGCCGTCGTCGGTGAGGCCGCAGATCTCGACGCCGGGGGTGAAGGGCAGCGGCGGGCGGATCTGGTACTGGCCGCGGACGAGCAGCGCGTCGGGGAAGTTGAGGTTCGCCGCGAGGACCTGGAGCCGCACCTCGCCCTCGCCGGGTACCGGTTCGGGAATCTCTTCGAGGCGGAGTGCCTCTCGGGGTTCGCCGGGGGTATGTACTCGCCATGCCTGCATCCGGGGCCTCCAGCCGCCGTCGATGAACCACACGCTCCGCGGGCATACTAAGCAGTCGCTTGCCTCTCTGGGAACCATCGGTCGGGGTGGAGGACCCTCCGGACCGAATCAACACGCGTCATTCCGGCCACATCCGTCTCAAGATCAGGCAACATGTGGCGTGCACGTGTCATGACTCAACGGGGAACAGCACCTGTCCAGGGGGGACCACCACATGAGAAGAAGCATGTCCGCGGCCGGAGCCGCCATCGTTCTGGCGGGCCTGATCACCGCGGCCGGCCCGGCCTCGGCGGCGGGCACGACGGCCTCCTGCGCCCCGGGGATCGAGGTCCTCCCGGCGCTGGCGGGGTCGACCGGTTCCACGGCGGTGGGCTTCGGCACCGGCGGGATCGTGGTCGGCGACAGTGCGGGCCTGCCCGTCTACTGGACCGGCGCGGAGCACACGGTCCACGCCGTCCCGCTGCCCGCCGGCTTCGACCGGGGCAGCGTCAAGGCGGTCAGCGCCAAGGGCCTGATGGTGGGCACGGCCACCCGCGCCTCCGACCAGTCCATGGTCGCCTTCACCCACCAGCGGGGCTCCACGACCTCCGAGCCGCTCGGCTCTCCGGGCAGGGAGGGACGCGTCTTCGACGTCGACGTCAACGAGTCGGGGCAGGTCGTCTACGCCGAGAAGGGCGTAGCCAAGGAGTGGGTGAACGGGAAGGTCGTGCGCGAACTCCCGGTCCCGGCCGACGCGATCGCCGGCAGCGAGGTCGTCTCGCTGAACGGCATCAACAAGCGCGGTGACATCGTCGGCATGGTCTCCGGCTCCTACTTCGACGCCGAGAACGACATCATGGTCACCAAGAACTTCCCGGTGGTCTGGCCGGCCGGCGGTTACCCGCCCTACAGCCTCCAGGTGTGGAACGGCTACCACTCCTCGTTCACGACGGTCGGCCGGGACATCGACGACCGCGGCCGGGTGGTGGGCCTGGAGGACTACTACTACCGCAACGACCCGAGGAAGACCCCGGCCGTCTGGAAGAAGCCGTACGACGCCCTGCCCACCGACCCGGGCCTGGCCAAGGGCTACCACGACCTGGAGCTCTCCGGCAGCAGCCCGACCACGAACGTGGCCGTCGGCACGGCCACCAACTTCGAGGAGAGCTGGCCCAGCTTCTTCCAGGCCGTCTACTGGCCCGGCACGGGGGAGCCGCTGGTGCTGCCCTTCCCCGCCGGGACCCCGGGCGTGCCGCTGAGCCGGGCCTTCGCGGCCACCGACGACGACCGCGTCGCCGGCATGATCATCGACCGGGAGACGCGGGAGAGCAAGGCCGTGGTCTGGAGCTGCGCGAGCAAGCAGGCGTACGCCCAGAAGGGCTGACCGTCGGGGGCCGCGGTCCCCTGGTCCCGAGCCCCTGTTCCCGAGCCGGTCCTGTCCGGGGGATGGTCATCTCGACGCCCGCGCGCTATCGATGCCCCATGACGGACGAGATCCGGCGCGGGCTGCCCGCGCCACCGGCGCTCGGCGCCGCCGCCCTGCCCTCCGGGACCTTCGAGGGCCAGGTGGTCCTCGTGACCGGCGGCGGCACCGGGCTGGGCAAGGCCATCGCCGCCGAGTTCGCCCGGCTCGGCGCCGATCTGGTGATCGCGAGCCGGCGCGCCGAGCAGCTCAAGGCGGCGCGCGAGGAGTTGGCGGCCGTTCCCGGCGCGGGCCGGGTGACGGCCGCCGTCTGCGACATCAGGGACCCCGAGCGGGTCGCCGAGGTCTTCGACGCCGCGCAGGCGGCCTTCGGCCTGCCGGACGTGTTGGTCAACAACGCGGCCGCGAACTTCCCCTCTCCTGCGGAGGACCTCTCGCCGAACGCCTGGCGGGCGGTCGTCGACATCACGCTGACGGGCACCTGGCTGATGACCCGTGAGTTCGGCCGCCGCCACCTCGGCGCGGGCACGGGTGGCTCGATCGTGAACATCGGCGCCTCGTACGCCTGGACGGGCGGGCCGGGCTTCGCCCACAGCGCCGCGGCCAAGGCCGGGGTGAAGAGCCTGGTGGAGACGCTCGCCGTCGAGTGGGGTCCGTACGGCATCCAGATCAACGGGCTCGTCCCCGGGCTGTTCCCGCACGCCGACATGGCCGAGGACATTCGGGGCGGCCTGGAGCGCGCCGCGCCCGGCGCGAAGGACGCCCGGCAACCCGCCCTGCGGGTCGGCGCGCCGCGCGAACTGGGCTGGGCCGCCACCTTCCTGGCCTCGCCGTACGCGCGGTTCATCACCGGGCACACGCTCGTGGTGGACGGCGCGAACTGGCAGCGCCGGTCGGTGGTCAACCCCGAGGTGGTCCCGGTCCGCACCCAACTGGGCCGCGGCCCCTTCACCGCCTCCCCCTGAGCTCCGGTTGTCAGTGGGCGGTGCGAGGATCGGACCATGTCTCTCGCCGATCTGACCCTTGACCGCTGGCGCTCGCTCGACCCGGCCGCCGCCGCACGCCTGGCGCACGAGGCCGCCGTGCAGGTGGGCGGCCGGGTGGTGCTGCTCGACGCGGTCGGACACCTGGGCGGGCCGCTGCACCGCGTACGCATCGAGCGCGAGGGGCGGGAGTTCGCCCTCGTACCCGGCGGGACGGTGCGGCTGGGGTTCGACCTGGACGCCTGGGAGCCGACGCCCGCGCAGAGCGCCGACTACGCCGCGAGCGTGGAGGAGGGGTACGGGTACGGGCACGAGGACCTCAAGGCCTATCTCGCCGACGTGCTCAGCCCGCCGCGCACCGCCACGCTGGCCACCGTGCTCATGGCCGTCGAGGACGAGGCCCTGACCGGGTCGGCCGCCGACATGCCGGGCGCGCTCGCGGCGCACGGGCTGCGGATGCCCGGCGCCGACGAGTGGGAGCACGCCTGCGGAGCCGGGGCCGGCACCCTGTTCCGGTGGGGGAACGAGTGCCCCCTGGACGAGCCGTCGTACGGGAACGGCCGCGTGCGCCACGAGCCGAACGCCTTCGGCCTGCACATCGCCTACGACAGCTACGGCACGGAGCTGAGCACGGACCCGACCCGGGTGCACGGCGGCGACGGCGGGGAGGCCGTCTGCGGCGGGTACGGCGATCTGCTCGGCTGGCTGCCGCTGGCCACGGCCAACCGCAACCCGTACGCGGCCGAGTTCACGTACGGCCCGGACGGCGAGGGCATGTACGAGGAGTTCTCGACCCGACCGGTGCTCAGCCTCCGCTGAAGCGCGGGGGCCTGCGGGCCGCCTTGGCGGTGTAGCCCTCACGACAGTCCTCCGAGGTGAGGGTGAGGGCCGCGGTCATCGCCACCCGGTCGAGGGCCGCGGGAAGGGCGGCGTCGGCGTAGCCGTCGATCGCGCGCTTGATGCCCTGGACCGCGAGCGGCGCGTTGTCGGCGATCTCCCGCGCCACGGCTCGGGCGGCGTCCTCCAGCTCCTCGCCGGGGACGACCAGCTGGACGAGATGGAGCCGCTGCGCCGTCGCGGCGTCGACCCGCCGGCCCGTCAGGGCCAGGTACTTCGCCCAGCCCGCACCCGCCTCGCGGGCGATGCGCAGGTCGCCGCCCGCGTCCACCGCCACGCCCAGCCCGGCTTCCGGGAGCGCGAAGACGGCGTCCTCGGCCGCCACCCGGACATCGGCCATCAGCGCCAGTTCGAAACCGAAGCCGAGGCAGTAGCCCTGGACGGCGGCCACCACCGGCTGGGGAAGGCGGGCGAGGACCGCGAACCGCTCGTGCACCCAACGGATGCCCTCGTAGTAGTTGCGGGTGCGCTCGGCTGGGGAGTCGCCGGTGACGGCACCGCCCGGGGCGGTCACGTCGATGCCCGCGCAGAAGGCCCGGCCCTCGGCCCGCAGCAGCACCGCCCGTACGGACGCGTCGAAGCGGATCCGGTCCGCGAGCAGGCCGAGCTGGCGGGTGGACTCCCAGCTCCAGCCGTTGAGCCGGTCCGGCCGGCACAGGGTGAGGACCGCGAGGCCGTCCGCGACCTCCAGCCTGATGCGCTCCTCACCCTCCGCGATCTCCGTGGAGATGGTGTCGATCATCGTGTCCCGCACCCCCGGCCCGATGGCTGACGACCCGCTAATTTGACGGATCGTCAGACTAGGGGTAGCCGGTCAGCGGGGGAAGACCTCGAACGCCACGGCCGGACGCCCGTCGAACCGGGCCGCCGCCTGCTGGGCGTTCCCGGTGAGGAAGGTGCGGACGTACTCCTCGGGGTCCTGGTCCGTGAGCACCTCGATGTACGCCTTGTGCTCCAGGAGGGACTTGATCGAACGCTCCAACCCGGGGCCGGCGTCGACCGCGTGCGTCGGGGTGGCGGATCCGGCCACCGCGACCCAGCGCACGCCGTTCCACGGCTCCAGGCCCTGTTCGATCAGCTCGGGGAAGATCCAGCGGTTCCCGGCGTCACCGGCCGCGTCGAGCACGGCCCGCCCGACGGCCTTGTGGTCGGGGGTGTTCCAGTAGCCGCCGCCCTGTGCGCCGCCCCACGTGTCGCGGTGGTTGAGGGTGACGATCAGCTCGGGGCGGTGCCGCCGGATGGCGGCGGCGATGTCGCGGCGCAGGTCGAGGCCGTACTCGACGACGCCGTCGCGGTAGTCCAGGAACTCCACCTCGGACACGCCGACGACCGCGGCGCTCGCCCGCTGCTCCGCCTCGCGCAGGGGGCCGCAGTCGGCGGGGGCGAGGCTGTCGATGCCCGCCTCGCCGCGCGTGGCGAGGAGGTAGACGAACTCCCGGCCCCCGTCCGTCCAGTGCGCGATGGCCGCGGCGCACCCGTATTCCAGGTCGTCGGGGTGGGCGACCACCGCGAGGGCGCGCGTCCAGTCGGTGGGCATGGGCTGCAAGGCGGGCTGCTGGTCAAGTTGTTCGGTCATGTATCGCACCATAGGCGAATGGATCGACAGGGGCGGGTGGTGGCGCTGCTCGACGCCACGGGCATCTTCTTCGAGCCGGCCCGTACCGCCTTCCCGGGGGCGAGCGGGGCCGCGTGGGAGCGGGCCGGGCAGCTGGATCCGGGCGCGATCGGGCCGGACGGGAGCTGGGCGCTCGATTTCCGGTGCTTCGCGATCGCCCGGCCCGGCGGCCGCTGGGTGCTGGTGGACGCCGGCGTCGGGCCGGCGCAGTCGCCCGCCGCCGCCTGGGCGCCGGTACCGGGGCGGCTGCCGGACGCGCTCGCGGCGGCCGGCATCGCTCCGGCCGACGTGGAGGCGGTGGTCCTGACCCACCTTCATGAGGACCACTCGGGCTGGTCGTCGGGGGCCGACGGGAAGCCGTTGTTCCCGGCGGCCCGGTACGTGGTGCAGCGCGCGGAGGTGGCCTCGCTGGACCGGGCGGACCCGGTGTGGGGCTGGACGGTGGCGCCGTTGCGGGCGAGCGGGCAGCTGCACGAGGTCGACGGGGCCCACCGGCTGGCCCCCGGCATCACCTTGCTGCCGACGCCCGGGCACACCCCGGGGCACCAGTCGGTCCTGGTGGACCAGGGCGCCGGGGCCCGGGACGTGGTGGTCACCGGGGACGTACTGGTGCACGCGGTGCAGCTGGCCGACCCGACGGTCCCCTACTCCCACGAGCGCGACCGGGAGGCCGCTCGGGCCTCGCGCGAGGACCTGCTGGCGCGGGCCCGACGGCGCGGCGCCCTGCTGGCCACGGCGCACCTGACCCGCGCCTTCGTGGAACCCGGCTGACTCGGGCCCCGGCCGGCTCAGGCCTCGTCGCGGACCAGGGACAGCAGGCGGTCCAGGACACGGGTACCACCGGCGCCGAGGCCGTCGTGCTCGAACTCGTCCGTCACCCAGGTCCGCAGGCCGCGGATGGACCGGGCCGTCTCCAGCGAGTGCGCGGTGTCCACGTACATGTCGTCGTGGTAGACGGCGGCCGCCACGGGCACCTCGTTGGCGGCCAGGCGGGACGGGTCGTAGAGCGGCTGCCAGCCGGTGCGGGCGGCCAGCAGGTCCGCGGTCTCGCGCAGCGGGGCGAGGGACGGGTCGGTGGTGAAGTGCCAGGGGTGGATGGTCTCGCCGGTGAAGAGCAGCCACTCGTCGCCCGCGAGCGTCTTGTCGGCGTCGAAGCGGGGGTGGCCGGCACGCACCCGTTCGGCGGCCCAGGCGGTGGGCGCGGCGGGGTCCTGGGCGTAGATCGCCTCGTGGACCAGCGCGTAGAGCGGGTGCCCGGCGAAGGAGAGCTGGGCGCGGACGTGCTCCAGGAAGGCGTCGGAGAGGGCGGGTCCCGCAGGGGTCGGTACGAAGGCGTCCTCCAGCAGGTAGTGGAGCTGGTGGCTGCCGTCGCCCCGGCCGAGGAGGATGCCGAGCGACTGGAAGCCCTCGACGGTGAGGCGGTGGCCGCCGGGGAGTTCGGCCGGGTGCTCCGCGAGGTGGGCGGCGATCCGGCGGGCGCGCTCGACGTCCATCGGGTACCGGGCGTAGTGGGCCAGGTTCTTGCGCTCGATGCGGGCGTACGCGGCCTCGTACACCTCGTCGGCGGTGGCGGTCAGGGAGGGGAGGCCACCCGTGATCAGGGCGGCGGTGAGGCCTTCGGGCGCGGTGGAGAGGTAGTGGGTCGTGCAGAAGCCGCCGAAGCTCTGGCCGAGCACGGTCCAGGGCGCGCCGCCGGTCAGGCCCGGGCGGATGGCCTCGGCATCGCGCACGATGGAGTCGGCGCGGAAGTGGGCGAGGTACTCCGCCTGCCGGGCGGGGATGCCGCGCAGGGGCAGGGTCTGCCGGTTCACCGGGGTGGAGCGGCCGGTCCCGCGCTGGTCGAGGAGCAGCACCTGGTATTCGGTCAGCGCGCGCTCCAGCCAGGCCTGGCGGCCGATGAAACGGCGGGCGCCGAAGCCCGGACCGCCCTCCAGGTAGAGCAGCCAGGGCAGCGCCTCGGGGTCCCTGCCGGCGGCCACGACCTCCCGGGCGTACAGCTCGATCCGCTCCCCGTCCGGGCGCGCGTGGTCCAGGGGGACGGAGAACCGGTGGTCGGTGAGGACCGTGCCGGGCTGGCGGTAGCTGTGTGCGGTGGTCACGTACGGCCCCCAGGGGTACGAGGAGATGAAGGACCGCGCCCCGACCGGGTGGCGGCGGGGCGCGGGGGTGTGGCGGTCCGAGTCTAGGCAGGGCCGGACCCGACCGGACGGCCCGGCCCGGCCCGGCGTGACGGGCAGGGCCGGGCCGTGGTGTCAGAACTCGACGACCGAGCGGAGGACTTCGCCGCGTTCCATCCGGGCGAAGGCGTCCTCGACGCCGTCGAGCGGGATAGTCTCGGAGACGAAGGCGTCCAGGTCGAGCCGGCCCTGCAGGTAGAGGTCGATGAGCAGCGGGAAGTCGCGCTCGGGCAGGCAGTCCCCGTACCAGGAGGACTTCAGGGCCCCGCCGCGGCCGAAGACGTCGAGGAGCGGGAGTTCGAGCTTCATCTCCGGGGTCGGTACGCCTACCAGGACCACCGTCCCGGCCAGGTCCCGCGCGTAGAAGGCCTGCTGGTAGGTCTCGGGGCGGCCCACGGCGTCGATGACCACGTCCGCGCCGTTTCCGCCGGTCAGGGCCTGGACGGCCTTGACCACGTCCTCCGTGCGCCCGTTGACGGTGTGGGTGGCGCCCAGGCCCCGGGCCCACTCCAGTTTCCGGTCGTCCAGGTCCACCGCGATGATCTTGGAGGCGCCCGCGAGGCGGGCTCCGGCCACGGCCGCGTTGCCCACTCCCCCGCAGCCGATGACGGCGACGGAGTCGCCCCGCCCGACGTTGCCGGTGTTCAGGGCGGCGCCGAGGCCGGCCATCACCCCGCAGCCGAGGAGTCCGGCGGCGGCCGGCGCGGCGGCCGGGTCCACCTTGGTGCACTGGCCGGCCGCGACCAGGGTCTTCTCGGCGAAGGAGCCGATGCCGAGGGCCGGGGAGAGCGGGGTGCCGTCCTCCAGGGTCATGGGCTGGGTGGCGTTGTGCGTGGCGAAGCAGTACCAGGGGCGTCCGCGCTTGCAGGCCCGACAGGTTCCGCACACCGCACGCCAGTTGAGGACCACGAAGTCGCCGGGGGCCACGGAGGTGACGTCGGGGCCGACGGACTCCACGATTCCGGCGGCCTCGTGGCCGAGCAGGAAGGGGAATTCGTCGTTGATGCCGCCCTCGCGGTAGTGCAGGTCGGTGTGGCAGACCCCGCAGGCCTGCACCCGGACGAGGGCCTCGCCGGGTCCCGGGTCGGGCACGAGGATCGTCGTCGTCTCCACCGGTGCGCCCTTGCTCCGGGCGATGACTCCTCGTACGCGATGTGTCACGTCGTACCCCGCTCTGATCGAATCCGTCTGGATCAACGAACGTACACGGACGGCACGCGGTAAGGGAGTTGTGTCACGTTTCGGCGCGCTACCCGGCCAGATCCGGCGGTACGGCGGCCCGAAGTGCCGTGCCGAAGGCCGCCACGGCCGGGTGCGCCCCGGCTCCGCTGCGGAAGGCGAGGTTGGTGCGGCGCTCCATGAGCAGGCGGGTCAGGCGTACGGCCGGATCGGCCGGGCCGGTGACGCCGAGCTGCGGTACGACGGCCACGCCTTGGCCCGCCGCGACGAGGGCGAGCACGGTGGCGAACTCGTCGACCTGGTGGCGGACGCGCGGGGTGAAACCGGCGGCCTGGCAGGCCCGGACGGTCATGACGTGGCACAGGGTGCCGGGGGTGGCGGTGATCCAGGGCGCCCCGGCGTGCGCGCGCAGGACCGCGCCCTGGTCGGGGCCGCCGGACTCGGCGGCTCCCGGGGGCGGGGCGGGGGCCCCGGGAGCGGGTACGCCGGCGGCGGGAGCGGCCAGATACATCGCCTCGACGTAGAGCGGTTCGGTGGCCAGTCCCGGTTCG
Organism: Streptomyces sp. NPDC091682; assembly: GCF_044756625.1. Lineage (NCBI taxonomy): Bacteria > Bacillati > Actinomycetota > Actinomycetes > Kitasatosporales > Streptomycetaceae > Streptomyces > Streptomyces sp. NPDC091682. Next base: position 361,922 of record NZ_JBIVTH010000008.1, read on the forward strand.
GGCTCGGCGGGTACGAAGTCGTACGCGTGCACCAGGGCCACGTCCAGGTCCCCGGCCCGCAGGGCGTGTGCCACCGCCGCCGGGTCCGTCTCCGAGACCATCGGCTCCAGCGCCGGGTGGCGCCGGGCGAGGGCGGTCAGCGCGGCCGGGACGATGGCCCGGGTGGCGGTGGGGAAGGCGCCGATCCGCAGGGCTCCGGCCAGGCCCCCGCGCGCTTCGGCGAGGTCGGCGTCGGCCCGTTCCAGCCGTTCCAGGACCGCCTCGGCGTGTCCGACCAGGTTCTGGCCGGCCGGGGTGAGGCGGACCCCGCGGCCGGTGCGCTCCAGCAGGGGCAGTCCGGCCTCCCGTTCGAGGACGCCGAGCTGTTGGGAGACCGCCGAAGGGCTGAAGCTCAGGGCCTCGGCGACGGCGGCGATGGTGCCGCGGCGGGCGAGTTCGCGCAGCAGGCGCAGGCGTCGTACATCGAGCATCGGCTCAGCTTACGGGTTGAGTAAGGAAAGCGAACTGGAATTGATGCTTCGGACGGGCAAGGCTCTGGGGCATGGCACAGGACATCGCAAGGAACCTCCCGTTGCACGGGATCCACGTACCGCTGATCACCCCCTTCACCCGCACCGGGGACGTCGCGGCCGAGGCGCTGGAGGCGCTCGCCCACGAGGTGCTCGACGCGGGCGCCCGCGGCATCGTCGCGCTCGGCACCACCGCGGAGGCGGCCGGCCTCGACGGGGCGGAGCGCGACCTCGTCACCACGGTGTGCGCCCGGGTCTGCGGGGAGCGGGGCGCACCACTGGCCGTCGGTGCGGGGGCCGGCGGCACCCGGGCCGCCGAGGCCTCGCTGGCCCGACTGACCCGGTGGCCCGAGGTGCGGGCGGCGCTGGTGACGGTGCCGCCGTTCGTCCGCCCCTCGGCCGCCGGGGTGCTGGCGCACTTCGCGCGACTGGCCGAGGTGAGCCCCGTACCGCTGATCGTCTATCACATCCCGTACCGGACCGGGCAGCCCCTGGACGCGGCCGCACTGCGGGCGCTCGGAGCGCTGCCGGGGGTCGCCGGCGTGAAGTACGCGGGCGGCGGCATCGGCGAGGACGCGGTGGCGCTGCTCGGGGACCTGCCGGCCGGGTTCGAGGTGCTGGCCGGCGACGACGCCTACCTGTCCCCGCTGCTGGCGCTGGGAGCGGTGGGCGGGATCCTGGCCTCGGCACATCTGGCGACGGACCGCTTCGCGGAGCTCGACGCGGCCTGGCGGGCGGGTGACGTGGCCCGGGCGCGGCCGCTGGGGCACGCGCTGGCCCGGATGTCGGCGGCGGCCTTCGCCGAGCCCAATCCGGCGGTCCTCAAGGGCGTCCTGCACGCCCAGGGGCGGATCCCGACCCCCGACGTCCGGCTGCCCCTATTGCCGGCCTCGCGGGGGGCGGTGACGGCTGTGACGGCCGCCCTGGAGCGGCTGGCGTGACCCAGGGCTCACACCGGCCGAAAACCTGCCCGAAAGAGTCCTGAATGGGCGATTTAGCACCTATGGGCGGGTCGCCCGAATGAGGCACTTAGAGAGCGGACTTGCCCGTATTGGCCGTCCGGTCGACGACCCGTGATGTGAGCCACACCGAAAACGTCAACATCATTTCCGACAGACAGCCGATTCCCTTTTCCCGGAAAGGGAATCGGCTATTACACCGATACCCCTTCAAGGTCATTTACCCGATCGATAGCGAGATGTCGATCTATCGGTGGAATTCGGGTCTTGTTCCCGCGCGGCGAGCTCGCCTACGGTCACCTCGTTCCTGGTGGTCAGCTGCCTAGTAGGGCCGCCACCCGGGATCTCCCGTCCCCCCACGTGAGGAATTCCGCCATGCCTGCAAAGGGTAAGCACCGTCGGCCGAAGCACTACCGGATCACCCGCAAGCTGGCGCTCGCCGGTACGGGTGGCGCGGCCCTCACTCTCCCGCTGATCGGTGCGACCACCGCCGGGGCCGCGGAGACGGCCGCCGCTCCCACGACGTATTCCGTGGTCGCGGGCGACACCCTTTCGGAGATCGCAGCGACGCATTCCGTGAGCGGCGGCTGGCAGCAGCTCTACGCAGCGAACCGGAGCGTCGTCGGTGACAACCCGTCGATCATCCGGCCCGGCATCAAGTTGAAGCTCGGCACCCAGGCGGGGACCGACCGCGCGAGCAGGTCCGCTGCCCGGACCACCCTCACGCCCGCTGCCAAGCCCGCGGCCGCCGCCGCCAAGCCCGCCACCGCCTACCCGAACAATCTCGACGGGTGGATCCGCGAGTCCCTCGCCGTCATGGCCGAGCACGGAATTCCCGGCTCCTACAACGGAATCCACCGCAATGTGATGCGGGAGTCCTCGGGCAATCCGCTGGCGATCAACAACTGGGACATCAATGCCCGCAACGGCATCCCGTCCAAGGGGCTGCTCCAGGTCATCGATCCGACCTTCCGCGCCTACCACGTGCCCGGCACCTCGACGAACTCCTACGACCCGGTCGCGAACATCACCGCCGCCTGCAACTACGCGGCCGCGCGCTACGGCTCGATCGACAACGTCAACGGGGCCTACTAGAAGCCGGGAAACCCCCGCGCCGGTTCACACCGGGCGACGCCGGGCGGCGCGGACGAGGATCCGCAGGGGCGCCGCCAGGCCGTAGCCGATGTCCCGGCGCAGGGCGGCGACCCCCGCCCGCTCCACGGCGGTCAGCTGGTGCGCCATCAGCTCCGTCATGGTCGCGATGACCGGACGCAGCCCGGGTTCGGCGAGGTCGCCGATGCCGTGGGCGGCGTCCAGGGCCGTGCGGGCCCGCCGGCACTCGGCGGCCAGGAGGGCGCGCACGGCCGGGGTGTCGCGGGCCCGTTCCAGGTCGGCGCGGGTGACGGAGTGCTCGTCGAGCCGGCTGCGCGGGATGCAGAGCCGGCCGTCCGCGAGGTCCCCGCAGAGGTCGGCGAGGAAGTCCACGCGCTGGGCGGCGTCGACGAACCGCCGCCAGCCCGCGGCCTGTTCCGGGTCGGGGCCGCCCTGGTACTGCAGTCCGGTGAAGACCAGCACCCCGGGCCACGCGTAGGCGTCGAGGTAGGCCTGGAAGTCCTCCTCCGCGGCGAAGCCGTCGAAGCCGGCCTCGGCCGTGGCGGCGCCCCGGAGGAAGCGGGAGACCCAGTGCGGCGGCAAGCCGCGGGAGTCCACCGCGTGCGCATAGGCCCGCAGGAGGGGATCGGGGCTGTCCCCGGACTCCAGGGCCGCCTCCACCCGCCCGGACAGCGCTGCGAGTCCGGCGGCCCGCTGCTGCGGGGTACCGGTCTCGGCGGTGTCGTCGACCAGGTTCATGAAGGCGAGACCCGCGGCGAGGGCGGGCACCAGCTGCGGCGCGGCGAGCAGCCGCAGCGCCAGGTACGGGGCGGGCTCGCGGCGGAGCACCCGGCGCGCGGCGCGGGTGTAGTCGTCGCGCAGCCGGGGGCCGGATATGCCGGCCCCCGTGAGGGTGGTGCGCCAACTGGGCATGGTCGTACTCCTGAACGCGTCGGACCGTACGTGCGTACGGGTAGACGATGTCAGAGCTTGGTGACCTTCTTGACCTTGCCGTCGATTCCGGCGAGCACGTAGCCGCCGCGACCGTACTCGTCACTGATGTAGGGCCGCATGCAGGGGACCTGGTCCATCATCCAGGGTTCGACGATCACGTAGATCGAGGTCGGCTTCTCGACACCCAGGTCCTTCTTGGACTGCTCCAGCAGGCCGGGCAGCGCGTCCCAGTTGACGGCGGCCATGTCGATGAGCGGCTCGCCCTCCTCGACGGTGCCGTCCGGGCCCGTGCGCTTGGCGGCGCCGTCGCGGTACTGCCAGGCGTCGACGGTATCGGCGCCGGGGGCGGTGGGGATCGAGGCGAGGACGTAGCCCTCGTAGACCTTGAGGTCCACGAAGGTGGTGGTGCCGGTCTTCTCCTTGAGCGCGTCCAGGGCGATCCGGATGTTCTGCGGGGTGAGCATGTTGCCGCGGGCCGTGTCGGTCTTCGAGGTGCTCGCCTTCGCACCGGGGGTGGCGGCCGCGGTACCGCCCGGAGTGGCGACGGCGGGCCGGGTGGCGCGGGAGTCGGCCGCGTCGTCGTCCCCGGAGTTCCCGTCGGGCATCAACTGCACGATCCCGACGACCGCGGCCGCCAGCACCACGGTCAGCGCGGCGCCGATCAGGGCCGGGCGCCTGCGCGCCGCGGGCGTCAGCGCGACGGGCGTGGTGGAGGCCGCGTAGGGGGAGGCCCCCTGGCCGTACGGCGGCGGGGTGGGCGATCCGTACGGGCCGCCGTACGGGCCGTACTGACCCGGGACACCGGGCGCGGCCGGCGCGGAAACGGGAGGCACGGAGACCACCGGCGCGGCGGCGACCGGCGCAGCGGCCACCGGCGCCGCGTAGCCGGATCCGAGAGCGGCGCTCGCGGCCCGGAGCAGTTGTTCCAGCTGAGCCCCGTCGGGCCGGGCGGCCGGGTCCCGTACGAGCAGCCGTTCCAGTACGGGCCCCAGCGGGCCGGAGCGCACGGGCGCCGGAATGGGCTCGTCGAGCACGGCGACGACCGTGGCCAGGCTGGTGGCCCGGCGCAGCGGGTTGGTCCCCTCGGCGGCCACGTAGAGGAGCATGCCGAGCGACCACAGGTCGGAGGCGGCCAACCCCTCCTCCCCGCGGACCCGCTCGGGTGCGATGTACTCCGGGGAGCCGATCAGCACACCGGTCGCGGTGAGTCCGGTGGAGTCGTGGAGCGCGGCGATGCCGAAGTCGGTCAGCACGGCCGACCCGTCGGGGCGGAGCAACACGTTGGCGGGCTTCACGTCGCGGTGGAGGATCCCCTCGGCGTGGGCGGCACGCAGCGCGGACAGCACGTCGAGACCGAGCCGCACCACCTCGGCGGGCGGCATGGGGCCGGACTCGAGGCGGTCGTAGAGGGAACCGCCGCGGACCATCTCCATGACGATCCACGGGTGCCCGTCCGTGCCCTCCGCGGGCTCGACGATGTGGTGGATCGTCACCACGTGGGGGTGGGCGAGACGGGCGAGGGCGCGGGCCTCGCGGACGGCGCGTTCGCGCATCTGGTCCGCGAGGCCGGGCTGTGCGGCGGCGGTCGCCGGGTCCGGCGGGCGCACCTCCTTGAGCGCGACCTCACGATGGAGGGCGATGTCGCGGGCGCGCCACACCGTACCCATGCCCCCGCTGCCCAGGGGGGCGACCAGCTCGAAACGGCCGTCGATCAGCTGTCTGCCGGCCTCACTCGTATCCATGGCCGCTCATCGTAGGGGGCGGCCGGATCAGCAGTGTCGGCGGTCCACCGTGAGCGCGCCCTGGGCGGTGGCCACCGTCCGGTCGTAACACCCGCCCGGGGCTGCGGAACCGTACAACCGGTAGCGGGCGGACGTGGTGGCGACGGCGTGCCGCTGGTCGCGCGGGACGTTAGCGGTGTAGGTGGCGTCGCCCGTGTACCGGTCGTCGAGCCGGGAGCCGTCGACGGGCTTGCCGCCCCGCAGGGTGACGGTGTCGGCGCGGTCGCCGAGCGAGAGGACGGTGCGCAGCCGGTCGCCGGCGCCGAGGGTGGTCTCGCCGTCCATCGTGTAGGTGCGGTCGGTCCGCGTGGTGGTCGGCCCCCGCGTCACGCTCTCCTCGTCGGTCCAGGTGGCGGTGAGCGCGTCCTGGTTCTCGCCGTCGGTCCAGCGGTGCACGGAAGTGCCCCGGACGACGCGGGTGACGGTGGTGGCCACGCGACCGTGGGAGGTGTTCAGGTGTCCGGCGACCGTGAGCCGGTGTCCGCCCTCGGTGTCCAGGCGGTGCTGCGCGCCGGGGGCCGCGGGCGTCCAGCGGGAGCGGCCGGTCGGATCGCCCGGCTCGTACCGGGTCAGGGCGCCGGTGACAACCTCCCGGGCCTCGTCCTGCCAGAGCAGGAGGTTGGTGGGGGTGCTCCAACCGCTCTGTCCGGCGGGGACCCCGACTACGGAGACCTCGATGCGGTGCGGCCGGCCGTCGTTGAGGAGGGCGGCGTAGGGGGTGAGGTCGTAGCGGATCGGCTGGACGTCGAAGGCGCGCGGGCCGGGGGTGACGTACCAGAGGAAGGGGTTGGACCAGCCGCCGGTCCAGACGGTGGGGAACGGCGCGGCGATGCCGGCGAGCCGTCCGTCGACGGAGATCTGCACCTCGCGGTACGGGCCGTCGGCTGCCTTGCAGGAGTACGGGGCCGCGTCGGGGGTGGTCATGTACCAGTACTCCTCGCAGCCGCCGCCCGAGCCGGTGGCGTACACCTCGGCGAGGAGGCGCTCCGTGTTGCGCGGCGTGGTGACCGACGGGGAGGTGAGGGGCAGGACGCGGTCGGGGGTGTCCGGGGCCGGGTTGCGGCCGTCGGCGGCGTAGAAGGTCAGGGTCACCTTGACGTCGATGACGCCGGTGTACGTGTCGTTCACGACGTTGCCGATGAGCATCTCGACGGGCTGCGGGCGGGCGAGGGTATCGCGGTAGCGGGTGACGTCCTTCTCGACGGACCAGGTGATGCCGTCGGGCGAGGGCTGCGGGGTGGACGTGCGCAGGATCTCGACCCCGCCGAGGGAGAGGTGACCGAGCCGGTCGTACTGGCGGCCCTTGACCTTGCCGTCGAGGCGCAGGACCACCTTGGCCCAGCCGGTCGCGCCGCAGGCGGCGGGCGGTGCGTAACTGCCCCGGTAGGGCGTGAAGTCGCGGAACTGTGCCTCCGCGAGGGTCACCCGGCAGGACCGGGTCGCGGGCCGGGCGACGGGTGGGGCGGCCGTGAGGGGGTCGTGCCAGTCGGTGCCGAACTCGGCGGGCGGCGGGTCCGCGGCCGGGGTCCCGGCGGCGTACGCGGGTCCCGCGGCGGCCAGGGTGGCGGCGGTCAGCGCGATCGCGCCGAGCAGGCCGGTGATCCTGTGTCGTCTCATGGGCCCGCAGTGAAACCCGGCCCGCCGGGGCCGGGCCAGGGCCGGTGCTCCGCCCCTGGCCGGTTCTGGACCGCACCGGGCCCCGCCGGATTCGCCGGCTCCGGTCAGGACGTCAGCGGGGCAGGACGACCACGCCGTCGTCGTCCGCGTGGACGGTGTCCCCGGCGCGGAAAGTGACGTCGCCGATGGTCACGGGCTCGTCGACCGCGCCGTCACCGGTCTTGCCGCTCTTGCGGGGAACCGTGCCGAGCGCCTTGATGCCGAGGTCGAGCCCGCCGAGGGCGACGCTGTCGCGGACCGAGCCATTGACGATCAGGCCGGCCCAGCCGTTGGCCTCGGCCGCGCCCGCGATGAGGTCGCCGACGAGGGCGGTGCGGGGCGAACCGCCGCCGTCCACGACGAGGACAGCGCCCTCCCCCGGCGTGTGGAGGAGGGTGCGCAGCAGCGCGTTGTCCTCGTGGCAGCGCACGGTCCGTACGGGACCGGCGAACAGCCTGCGGCCGCCGAACTGGCGGAACCCGGTGGCGCAGATGGCCAGGGACTCGCCGTACTCGTCGTACAAGTCGGCTGTGGGGACGGGGGTGACGCTCATCTGGCTACCGGTTTCCTCGCTGCTCGTGCGCGTACGTCGCGGTGGTGCGGCCAGCGTAATCCGCCGGTGGTCCGGCGCGGCGGGGCGTCTCGCACCTGCGGTGCGGGCGGCCCGAATCGGCTGGAACGTGCCGGGCTGGCGGGCGGCTCCGGGCGGTGGTGGGGACCGGACCGGACCGCGTGCGGCCGGGTCAGTTCCGGGAGTTGCCGAAGAGGATGCGGTAGCCGATCAGCAGGACCAGTGAGCCCGCGATGGCGGAGCCCCAGGTGGCGAGGTCGAAGAACTCGGTCTGAATAGGCTTGTCCAGGACCTTCGCCGACAGCCAGCCGCCGATGAAGGCGCCGGCGACGCCGATGAGGGTGGTCCCGATCAGGCCACCGGGGTCACGGCCGGGCAGCAGGACCTTGGCGATGCCCCCGGCCAGCAGTCCCAGGATGATCCAGCTGACGATCCCCATGTCCAGTCACTCCGCTTCGGTCGTTCGGGTGTTCTCCTGGGAGGACGCGCCCGCCGGCGGATCGGTTCACCGCCGCTCAGACCGCCACGCGGCCAGCCGCTACGGGGAGCTCGGCGCCCGTGACGGGGCCGGTGCCCGGACCCGCGCCGGCGGAGGGCGTCCGGGTGAGCAGGACCACCCCGCGCGCCGCCAGGAAGGCTCCGGCGCCGGCCAGCAGCAGTCCCGGCACTCCGCCCTGCAGTCGTTCGCCGAGCAGGACCATGCCGATGGCGGCCGCGGCCAGCGGGTTGGCGAGGTTCACCACGGCCAGCGGGGCGCCGAGACCGCCGCGGTAGGCCCGTTGTGACAGGAGCATCCCGCCGACGGCGAACACCATGACGAGCAGGGCCACGGAGACGACCCGGACGCTGAGCAGGGCTCCGCCGCGACCGGCCGCCACGGCCACCGTCTGGGTCAGGGCGGAGGCCGCCGCGGAGGCCAGCCCGGAGGCGGTCGCGTGGCGCAGCCCCGAGCGCGGGTCCTTGTCCGCGGTCAGCATCATGATCACGGCGAGGGTCGCGCCGGAGACGGCCAGCGCCTCGATCAGCGTGAGGGTGTCGTCGGGGGCCGGTCCGGAGGCCGGGAGCAGCAGCAGGCCGAGACCGGCGACGGTGGCCAGGGTGCCCCGCCATTCGGTGGCCGCCACCCGGCGGCCGGACCGCCGCGCCCCCAGCGGGACGGCGGCCACCAGGGTGAGCGCGCCGAGCGGCTGCACGAGGGTGAGGGGGCCGTAGCGCAGGGCCGCCGCGTGCAGCAGCGCGGCGGCGGCGTTCAGCCCCGCCGACCACCACCAAGCCCCGGAGCCCAGCAGGGCCTTGGCGGTGCGCGCGACGGCGGCCCGGGCGAGCCGTTCCTGGGCGACGGCGGCGGCTGCGTAGGCCACGGCCGAAGCCAGGCAGAGCCCGACGGCGAGGGTGGTGTCGTTCATCGTCGGGCTCCTACGGCCGAGTCCGCGCTCCGCGGGCGCGGCAGGCCTCGTACGGGGACGTCCTGGTCGGGCTCCGGACCCGTTCGCGCGTCCGGGCCCCGGCCCCGGTCCGGATCGGGATCGCTCGTGCGCGGCTTGGGGACGAGCAGCAGGGCCGCCCACAGCAGGAGGGCGGCCACGACGGCGTCGAGCCAGTAGTGGTTGGCGGTGCCGACTATCACGAGCAGGGTCAGCAGCGGGTGCAGCAGCCACAGGAAGCGCCACCGCGAGGAGGTGGCGGCGATCACGCCGAGCGCCAGCATCAGCGCCCAGCCGAAGTGCAGTGAGGGCATGGCGGCGAACTGGTTCGCCAGGGTGTCCTCGGCCGGTGCGGCCTTGTAGACGGTGGGCCCGTAGACCTGGGCGGTGTCGATGAGCCCCGCGGCGTCGAGGAGTCGCGGGGGCGCGAGCGGGAAGGCCAGGTGCAGGACGAGGGCGGCACCGGTGAGTCCGGCGAGTACGCGGCGCGTCCACAGGTAGTGGGCGGGGCGCCGGACGTAGAGCCAGATCAGGAAGAGCGCGGTCGCGGGGAAGTGGACGACCGCGTAGTAGGTGTTCGCGGTGGTGACGAGGGCGTCCCCGTGCAGCAGCAACCGCTGTACCGCGCCCTCGCCGGGCAGGTGCAGGAAGCGCTCGGCGTCCCAGGTGCGCGCCGCGTTGCGGAAGGCCTCGTCCGTGCGGTCGGTCGAGAGCAACCGGCCCGCCTTGTAGACGGCGAAGAAGCCCACGACGAGCAGCAGCTCGCGTATGAGGCGGCGGCGCGCGGCTCTCGGTCCGGCTGCCGGCCCGGCAGGTGTGGTGTGGGAGCTCATCCCCCGGTCTCTCTTCCTGTTTACGCGCACAGCGACACGCCAGTGTATCGATACATTGGCGTATCGATACGCTGGTGTACCGATACGGTCGCGTTCCCGTACACTTCCGTAGTGGAACCCGCAGCCGAGGCGCCCCGAGGAGAGCCGCATCCATGACGTCGACGCCGCCCCCCGCCCGCCGCTCCAAGATCACCCCGGAGCGTGAGCAGGAGTTCTACGACGCCGTCCTGGAGCAGCTGCGCGAGTACGGCTACGAGGCCCTGACCATGGAGGGCGTTGCCGCCCGGGCCAGCTGCGGCAAGTCGACGCTCTACCGGCAGTGGAAGACCAAGCCCCAGCTCGTCGCCGCCGCCCTGCGCGCGGGCCGCCGCGGCACCCTCGTCGCCGTGGACACCGGGTCACTGGCCGGCGACCTGCGCGAGGCGGCCCGGATCGCGGCCGGCACCTCCGGCAGGGACACCCGACTGACACAGGCCCTCGGGCACGCCGTGCTCAGCGACGAGGAACTCCAGGCCGCGCTGCGCGAGGCACTGGTCGAGCCGGAGCTGGCCGCGTTCGCCGAGATGGTCGGACGGGCCGTGGCGCGCGGTGAGATCGCCGCGGACCATCCGGCCGTGGAGTTCCTGCCCGCCCAGCTGATGGGCGTCCTGCGGATCCGGCCGGTACTGGAAGGGCGGTACGCGGACGCCGACTACCTGGTCCGGTTCGTGGACGCCGTGATGCTCCCGTCCCTGGGCCTCGCACCGTCCCGCCGCACCGGCCCCCCGGCCGAGCGGACCCCCTGAACCGGCGGGCCGCCGTCCTGATGACCTGACGGCGACCTGCCCGCGCTGCCTCGTGGGGACGGCGGCAGCGCGCCACCCGGACCGGGCGGCGGCCACTCACCCCAGGAGTGGCCGCCGTCCGATCCGTGCGGCTCCGCACCGGCCCGGACGGCCGACTTCAGCGGGGCGCGCCCATGGTCCGGGCGAACGCCTCCGGGTCGGCTTCGAAGCCGTGCAGTCGCAGGTCGAAGGACCAGGGCCCCGAGGCGTCTCGGGTGAATTCGGCGACGGTGGCCGCGGTGGCGGCGGTCACGGCCGCGAAGTCGCCCTGGGCGAGATCGGTGTGGCCCTCCCGGATCCGGAACCCGGCGCCGCCGATGTCGGCGAAGGTCTTCACGGGGCCCGCGCCGCCGGCTTCGGCGTTCTGGATGACCACGCCGACCACCACTCGGCTCGACCCCGGCGCAATCCGGTGCAGCTCGATGGTCATCACCTCGTCGAAGCCGAAGCCCTGGCCGGTGTGGCTGTCCCGGTTCAAGGTGATGGTCCCGTCCGGCGACCGGCTGCCGAAGTGCACGAGCTGGACGGGCGTCCCGTGGAGGTCACCGGCGCCGTAGACCGCGGCGACTATGTCGAGGTCGTTCGCGGGCGTGCCCGTCGGGCTCGGGTCCCACCGCAGGGCGAACTCCACCTTGGCCAGGCCCTTGCGTACACCGGTCACCGAACTCCCCCTTCGTTCACGGGCATTGCCCGTCCATGATCCCACGACCCCTCCGGCCCGGCCCGAACAACCGCACGCTTCCGGCCATTTCGGCCGGTTCGGCGATCCGGTCCGGCCGCCGTCGCCCACCCTCGCGCCGAAAGGGAGATTCCCCCGGTCGGACGGAAGCGCGTGCATACCGGATTCGGACAGCCCACACGGTACGGACAAAAGGGATTTGCACCCTTTCGCCCCATAGCGACGCATTGCCGTCCCGTCACTCCGGACCCGTTTTCGCGCCGCCCCTTTCCCCCGTTGCGACCTGCACCAACCGCACGATCGACGACTGTCCGGATCGTTATCCTCAAGTTTTGCTCAAATCTAGTGACGATAAGCCGTTCTGCTTCCTAGCTTCCTCGTACACGCGTCCAGACGTCCCCCACGTTCGCGCGGTTCCAGGCGCCATCGGCAATCCCGTGACGCGTCCCGCGTTCCCCAGGAAAGAGTGCAGCATGAAGGTTCCCCAGGCCGGTGCGGTCGCCGCAGTGATCGCGATCGCCCTGACCGCCTCCGGGTGCGGCGTCTTCGACGATGGGGACCAGGGGGACGGGACCCTCGCCATCGGCATCAAGTTCGACCAGCCCGGCATAGGCCTGCGGGAGACCGACGGCACCTACTCCGGATTCGACGTCGACGTCGCCACCTATGTGGCCAAGGAGCTCGGCTACAAGTCGGACAAGATCGAATTCAAGCAGGTCTACAGCAACGACCGCGAACTGCTGCTCCAGTACAACGAGGTCAAGTTCGTCGTCGCGAGCTATTCGATCAACGAGAAGCGCAAGGAGAAGGTCGACTTCGCAGGCCCGTACTTCGTCGCGCACCAGGACCTGATGACGCGCGCCGGCGACGCTTCGATCACCAAGGCCGAGGACCTCAATACGAAGAGCCTGTGCTCGGTCTCCGGCTCCACCTCGGCCGAGAACCTCCGCAAGAACCTCGCCCCCAAGGCGGGCCTGCTGGAAATGGGCGGCTACTCGGACTGCGTCGTCGCGCTCCAGGAGAGCCGCGTGGACGCCATGACCACCGACAACTCCATCCTGGCCGGGTACGCCGCCCGGAAGGGCAACGAGAACAAGTTCAAGCTCCTCGGCCAGAGCCTGAGCAACGAGAACTACGGCATCGGCGTCAAGAAGGGCAACAAGGAGCTCCAGGGCAAGATCAACGACGCGCTGAAGAAGATGGTCGCCGACGGCTCCTGGGAGGCGGCCGTGAAGAAAAACTTCGGCGAGAACTACCGGTACGAGCCGGCTCCGGCGATCATCCCCGTGAGCTGACGCCCGCCGACACGACCCGACGGCCGTGACCCCTCGTAGGGGGTCACGGCCGCCCGTGTGATCCGTGATCCGGCTCAGGCCACCGGGGCCTTGCCGCGCAGCACCGTCAGGAACTCCCGCATCCAACGGGAGTGGTCGGGCCAGGCCCGGGCCGAGACCAGGGTGCCGTCGACAACGGTCTCGGAGTCCTCGAACTCGGCCCCGGCCGCCTTCATGTCCAGTTCCAGCGCCGGGTACGCGGTCACCCGGCGGCCGGCCAGGCCCCCGGCCGCGGCCGTGATGAGCGGGCCGTGGCAGATCTGGGCGATCGGCCTGTCGGACTCCGCGAAGGCGGCCAGGATCCGGCGCACTTCGGGGTCGTTGCGCAGGTACTCCGGCGCCCGGCCGCCCGGGACGACCAGGGCCGCGTAGTCGTCGGTGACGACGTCGGCGAAGGCCAGGTCGGCGGGCCAGGTGTAGCCGGGCTTCTCGGTGTAGGTGTCGAAGCCCTCCTCGAAGTCGTGGACCACGAACCGCAACTTCTTCACCTGCGGCGCCGCGATGTGGACCTCGTACCCCTCCTCGCGCAGGCGCTGGTACGGATACAGGACCTCCAGCGATTCGGCCGCGTCGCCGGTCACGATGAGGATCTTCACTGCCATGGGCTGCTCCAGATGGGGCTGGTCACGGTCGCTGCGGCCCCGCCGGGGGCCACCGCTACCCTGCCCGCGGCGCGCGGCCGGCACACACGAAGATCACCCAGTCCCGACACATGGTCTTCATCTGTTCGGCACATGACAATGTGACCCTCGCACTGCCACTGACACTCCGCCAATTCCCCGGGCGGGGACGGTGCGTATGGAGAGGTACCCCCCACCCGATGAGAATCTCGCGCCTGACCCCCTGGGCTGCCGGCCTCGCCGCCGTCGCCCTGGTCGCCGTACCGGCGGCCGCGTCCGCCGGCCAGCAGCGCCCGGCCACCCCGCAGAACCCGACGGTCGCCGCGGCGGACCCGTACGCGGACTACTACGCCGGCGCCCAGGGCAAGACCGGGCCCGCGCTGAAGACCGCCCTGCACGACATCATCAAGACCCAGTCCAAGGTGACCTACGAGGGCGTGTGGAACGCCCTGAAGGTCACCGACGAGGACCCGGCGAACCCCAACAACGTCATCCTGGTCTACTCCGGCCGCTCCCAGTCCAAGGCGACGAACGGCGGCGGGGTCAACGACTGGAACCGCGAGCACGTCTGGGCCAAGAGCCACGGCGACTTCGGCACCGCCACCGGCCCGGGCACCGACCTGCACCACCTGCGCCCGGAGGACGTCACCGTCAACAGCACCCGGGGCAACAAGGACTTCGACAAGGGCGGCAGCCCGGTCGGCGAGGCGCCCGGCAGCCTGACCGACGCCAACTCCTTCGAGCCGCGCGACGCGGTCAAGGGCGACGTGGCGCGGATGCTGCTGTACATGGCCGTCCGCTACGACGGTGGTGACGGCTTCGCGAACCTGGAGCTGAACGACAAGGTCAACAACGGTTCCGCTCCCGCGATGGGCCGGATCAGCCTGCTGAAGCAGTGGAACCAGATGGACCCGCCGGACGCCTTCGAGCAGCGCCGCAACCAGGTCATATTCGACCGGTACCAGCACAACCGCAACCCGTTCATCGACCACCCGGAGTGGGTCAACTCCATCTGGTGACCGGGGCCCGCAGTCACGGCGTCCTCCGGGGTTGGGCCGCGTCAGGCAGGGTATTCCCCTGGCCAGAGGCTGCGACCCGCGCCCGACGGCAGCAGCCGGCGGAGGTACGCCGTGATGGACGGAGCCGGACTCTCCGATCGCGAGCAGCGCGCCCTCTCCGCGATCGAGGCCGAACTCAAGGGTGACCGTTCCCTCGACCGGATCCTGCGGTCCGCCACGTCCCACCGGCGTCACCGCACCGTGGCCGCCTGGCTGCTCGGTGCGGCGGCGGCGGTGCTGTTCGTGGCGGCCTCGGTCACCGTCTCCCGGCTTTTGATCTGGGTCTTCGCCGCCGTCTGGACGTCTGCGGTGATCCTGGCGCTGCCGCTGGTCGGTCAGTGGCTCCGGCGCCGACGTGCGCGCGTCGACCGCACGGGGCGGCCGTAGGACCGGTCAGAGCCGGTCGGCGAGGGCCTTGAAGTCGGACCAGGGCAGCTGGGGCGTCCGCGCGTCCCACACCTTCTGGGAGAGCGCGGCCAGCGGAGCCTGGATGCCCGCGGCCACCTGGGCCTGGGTCTGGGCGCCCGCCAGGTCGCTCCAGACGGCGAGGCGACCGCCCAGGATCTGCGGCCCGTACGAGGCCGGGACGGGAGTCGTGCCGCGCAGTACGAGCGGGGTCCACTGCTCGTAGATCCGCTTCCCCGTGGGGTACGTGAACTGGTTGGGCTCCCCCAGCACGTAGTAGAGGTACTCGTCGTTGAGGTTGACGAGCTTGCGGCCCTCGCGCAGGTACTCCAGCGGCGGCCGGGCGCCGTTCTCCTTGCCGGTCCAGTACTCGACTTGGATGTCCTTGGCGGCGCTCGTCACCCCGCCCGCGAAGAACCCGTCGTTCCAGGCCTTGAGCGCCTTCCCCGACGGCCGGACCACGGCGGCGCGGTCGTTCAGCCAGCCCGTCGCCAGGTCCTGGACCCGCGCCGAGGGCCCGTACCGCTGCTGGGCGGCGCGGGCGAGCTGGGGGAAGGAGGCCTGCGGGTCCCGGTAGACCAGCGCCTGGTACTCGTCGGCGCCCAGGTGCCAGGCCCCGCCGGGGAAGAGCGGAAGGTACTCGCGCAGCAGGTCGTCGACCAGCTTGGCGGAGGCCGGGTTGGATATGTCCACGGCGCCCTTGACCGCCCGCCCCTGCGTGTCGCGCAGCTGCAGGTCGGGGTGGGCGCGCAGGACCGCGCCGAGGTGACCGGGCGAATCGATCTCGGGAACCACCGTGATGTGCAGCCGGGCGGCGAGCGCGTTGATCTCGCGGACCTGGGCCTTGGTCAGGTGCGGGGTGGAGACGATCTCGGGGTGCGTGTCGGACTGGATGCGGAAGGCCTGGTCGTCGGAGAAGTGCAGGCCGAGCTGGTTGAGCTTGAGGTCGGCCATTTCGCGCAGTCGGTCCTCGATCCAGTCCGGGCTGAAGTGCTTGCGGGCTATGTCGAGGTTGAGGCCGCGCTGCGGTTTGGCGGGGGCGTCGCGCACGGTGCCCTCGGGAGCCGAACCGGCGCCCTTCACCGCCTGCTTGAGGGTGCGGGTGCCGTAGAAGACCCCGGCCTGGTCGGGGCCGTTGATCCGGACGCGGCCGTCCTTGACGACCATGGTGTACGACTCGGGTCCACCCGGGGCCCCCGCGTCCAGGGACAGTTCCACGTCACCGGCGCGCGGCGCCGCCGACGCCCCGTACCCGATGCGCAGTTCACCGGCGAGCAGCTCGGCCTCGTCGGAGAGCGCTGCGGTGTCGTCCGGGGCGACGACCACGCGGGCATCGGGGGTGGGCTTCCAGCCGGGCCCGCGGGCGGGCTCGTGCTCCCGTACCGCCGGGATGGTGCGCGGGGCCGTGGACAGGGGGTGGGACGGGGTCGGAGCGGGGGTGGGGGCGGCCTCGGCCGGGACCGCCGCCGTCGTGGCGGGGCCGGTGGAGGAACCCGGGGCACTGGGGGCGCGCGCCTCGTCGGAGGCCGCCGTACAGCCCGGGAGGGCAAGGGTGACCAGCGCGGCGACCGTTGCCGTCGCGATGGTGCGGAACCTCTCATGCCGTCTCGGTGTGCTCATCATGTGCCCGTGTCCCCCGTACCAACGTGGCACGGAGGACACGGACGCGCGACCCGACGGCCCAAGGCCGGACCCGGCGCTCTCGGACGGGTGCCTGCGCACGGGGCAGGGGGCGGATCAGTGGTGGGCGGGGACGGCCGTGGTCGCCTCGGGTGCGCCGGCCGCCACGACCGTGCCCCGGTCGCCGTGGGTCGCGCGCCGTGCCGTACGGCGCTCCAGCGCGCCGGAGGCGAGGGCGAGCACCAGCGCGGAGGCGGCCAGCGCCGCGCCGACCCAGTTGGGGGCGGTCCAGCCGAGGCCGGCGGCGATCACCAGCCCGCCGAGCCAGGCGGCGAGGGCGTTGCCGAGGTTGAAGGCGCCGATGTTGACGGCCGAGGCCAGGGTGGGCGCCCCGGCGGCCTGGTCCAGGACGCGCTTTTGGAGCGGCGGGACGGTGGCGAAGCCGAGGGCGCCGATCAGTACGAGGGTGAGCGCCGCGCCGGCCTTGGTGTGGGCGGTGAGGGTGAAGACGGCGAGCGTGACGGCCAGGGCGCCCAGGGCCACGTACAGCATCGGCATCAGCGCGCGGTCGGCGTACCGGCCGCCGATGAGGTTGCCGGCGACCATGCCCAGACCGAAGAGGACGAGGAGCCAGGTGACGGAGGTATCGGCGAAGCCGGCGACGTCGGTCATCATCGGGGTGATGTAGGTGATCGCGGCGAAGACGCCGCCGAAGCCGAGGACGGTCATCGCCATCGCGAGCAGCACCTGGACGTTGCGGAAGGCTGCGAGCTCGCGGCGGATCCGCACCCCGCCCTCGGGTCGGGGCAGCTCGGGTACCAGCCGGGCGATGCCGAGCAGACCGACGACGCCGAGCGCGGCGACGATCAGGAAGGTGACGCGCCAGCCGAGGGTCTGGCCGACGAACGTACCGAGGGGGACGCCGACGACGTTGGCGACCGTCAGTCCGGTGAACATCATGGCGATCGCGCCGGCCTTCTTCTCGGGGGCGACGAGTTCGGCGGCGACGACGGCGCCGATGCCGAAGAAGGCGCCGTGGGCGAGTGAGGCGACGACGCGGCCGGCGAGCATGACGCCGAAGACGGGGGCGAGGGCGGAGAGCACGTTGCCCGCGATGAAGAGGCCCATGAGCAGCATCAGCATGCGCTTGCGGGGAATGCGGGTGCCGAGCACGGTCATGAGGGGCGCGCCGAGGACGACGCCGAGGGCGTAGCCGGTGACCAGGAAGCCCGCGGTGGGGATCGAGACCCCGTACGTGCCGGCGACCTCGGGGAGCAGGCCCATGATCACGAATTCGGTGGTGCCGATCCCGAAGGCCCCGACGGCGAGGGCGAGGAGTGCGAGGGGCATGGGAGAGGTGTCTTTCAGGGGAGGAGGTGGTGCCGGGTGCGGCAGTACGACGGCTTGATCGCGATCGGGGGCGATTGATGCAGTCGCCGCTTTCGTGCGTCCAACGTTAATTGCAGACGCGGGATATTTGCAAGCGCGGGCTATTGCGCACGTGGACTATCCTGGTGGTCCCACACCCAGCCCCGGACGCTTCGACGGAGGAGCCATGACGGCCACGGACAGCGCGCTCACTGCCCTTTCCCAGGGCTGGTGCGCCCTCTCCCTCCTGCACGGGCGGATCGAGGCGCACATCGAACGGGCCCTGCAGGCCGGCCACGGCCTGAGCGTGCGCGAGTACTCGCTGCTCGACGTCCTCAGCCGCCAGCACAACGGCCCGGGCGGTCACCTGCGGATGCACCAGGTCGCCGACTCGGTGGTGCTCAGCCAGAGCGCGACAACCCGGCTGGTGAGCAGGTTGGAGGACCGCGGCCTGCTGAACCGCTACATCTGCGCCACCGACCGGCGGGGCATCTACACCGATGTCAGTGAGGCGGGCCTGACCCTGCTGGCCGCGGCCCGCCCCACCAACGACAGCGCCCTGCGCGAGGCCCTGGACGAGGCCTCGCACATCCCTGAACTCGCCCCGCTGGTCACGGCGGTGGAGAACCTCCGGGGCTGACCGGCGGCCCCGCCGGACGGCTCAGCGCGGGGTGGGGCTCGGCGGGGGCGAGGAGGTGACGATGCCTCCCCGCGCGGCGGACGGGCTCGCCGACGGGGGCTCCGACCCAGATGCCCGGGGCGAGGCCGGGACCGACGGGGACGGGCTGACCGACCCGGTGGGGGGCGAGGACACGGACGGGGTCCGCCGCCCGGATGCGGAGGGCTGCGGGGCGGGTGACGTCGGGTCCTGCGGGGACGGGCCCGGGGCCGTGATCCGCGGCGGGGTGGCCGGCAGCCCCGGCCCGGGCGGCGGATCCGGGGCGAGCAGGAGGTACCCGATCCCGGCGGCCGCTGCCGCCGCCAGGCCCGCCAGCGGCAGCGCGAACCGCCGCAGCCCGGCCATCGGCAGCCGTCCCGGGTGCGTCCCCGGCGGCTCCGCGGGCCGCAGGCTGCGGACGTCGATGCTGTCCGCGCGCGCGTCGAGGGCCTGCCG
The DNA here is from genome assembly GCF_044756625.1 of Streptomyces sp. NPDC091682. Lineage (NCBI taxonomy): Bacteria > Bacillati > Actinomycetota > Actinomycetes > Kitasatosporales > Streptomycetaceae > Streptomyces > Streptomyces sp. NPDC091682. The sequence continues at coordinate 380,723 of NZ_JBIVTH010000008.1, forward strand.
CAGCCGGCGCTCGACGGGGCGCTCGGCGAGCCGTTCGCCGTCACGCGTCATATCCGTCCCTCCAGAATCCGTTCCAGGGCGTCCAGGCCGCGGCTCGCGTTGGACTTCACCGCTCCCCGGCTGATCCCGAGGGTGGCCGCGATCTCCGCTTCGCTGAGATCGGCCCAATACCGCAGCACCAGCACCTGACGGCGGCGCGGCGTGAGCCGGCCGAGGGCCGCGAGCACCTCGCGGTACGCCTCGTCCAGGACCACGTGGTCCTCTGCGGACGGTATGTCGGCAGCCGCGGGCGGGGTCCAGGCCCGGACGGTGCGCCGACGGCGCAGCACCGAGCGCGAGGTGTTGACCACCGCGGTGCGCAGGTAGCCCAACGCGTTGTCGACCTCGGTGATCTGCTCCCCGTGCCGCCGGTAGAGGGCGGTGAAGGCGTCCTGGACCACGTCCTCGGCGGTGGCCAGGTCGTCGACGAGCAGCACCGCGAGCCGGACCATCCGCAAACGGTGCGCGTGGTAGAGCTCGCTGACGGTGGGCGGCCGCTGGTCGCCGTGGCCCGTGCGGTCATGGGGCCAGGGCGACGAGGAGCCGTACGGGGACCCGTACGAGGAGTCGTACGACCGCGGGGAGGCCGGCGGGGCGGAACGTTCCCGGCGCAGCAACGACCAAAGGCCCCGCCACGCCCGGCCGAAGCCGGGCGTGAGGGGGCCGACGGGTGGAGCGAGTTGGAGCACGGGGTTCCTCAGCTGTTCGCGCGGCGCCGCACGGCGTACAGGGCTCCCGCGCCGGCGAGGACCAGAACCGTGGCCCCCGCCCCCATGGCGATGGTCGTCGCCGAGGAGCCAGTATGCGCGAGCTCCGCCGCGCCGGGTGCGGCCGGTGCGGCAGGTGCGGCGCCGGGCTCGGAGGGGGAAGCGCTGGGCCGGGCGTCCGAGGGAGCCGACGGACGGGCGCTGGGCGCGGCGCTCGGGGACGCGCTCGGCGCGTCCGAGCCCGCGCTCGGCGGGGTGCTCACCGAGGGGGAGGGCTTGGGACCGCCCGCGGTGGGCGACGCACTGGCCGGCACGCTGACCGACGGGGAGGGCGCGGCCGAGCCGCCGCTCGCGGCGAAGGCGGGACCGGCGAGGGCGACGGCCAGCACGGCGGCGGCAGTGGTGACGGCCGTCCGACGGAAGGCCGGGGAGACGCGCTTGGGGTTCTTCACGGTGGTTCTCCACGGTCGGGTCGAGGACGCGGTTCTGCGCCCTTCACCCCCGCACGACGCGCGACCCCCCGGGAGGTTGCCGCCGTTCCGGAAAAACTTTCCGACCGGTTTCCGGCGGCCCGTCCGGGACCCCATTCAGGGCCGTGGCCAGGGTGGCGATGCCCTCTTCGATCTCTCCGGCCGAGCCCGCCGCGTAGCCGAGGATCAGGCCCGGCGGGCCGGGCCGGACCCGGTGCCAGGACAGCGGGTGGGTCTTGACCCCCAGGGCCAGGGCCGCCGAGGCCAGGGCCGTGTCGTCGAAGCCGGCGCCGTCGAAGGTGACCATCAGGTGCAGACCGGCCGCTGCGCCGTGCACCCGGGCGCCGGGCAACAGCTCGGCGATGGCCCGGAGCATGGCGTCGCGGCGGCGACGGTGGCGGCGCCGGACGAAGCGCAGGTGCCGTTCCAGTTCGCCCGAGTCCATCAGTCGGGCGAGGACCAACTGGGCGAGGACCGGATTGCCGAGGTCGGCGTAGCGCTTGGCGGCGGTCACGGCGTCGCGCAGGCGCGGCGGGACCAGCAGCCAGCCCAGGCGCAGGGCGGGGGCGAGCAGCTTGGACACGCTGCCGGCGTAGCAGACCGCCTCGGGCAGCAGGGCGCGCAGCGCGGGGACGGGGGCCCGGTCGTAGCGGTGCTCGGCGTCGTAGTCGTCCTCGATGACCAGTCCCCCGGCGGCCGCCCAGCCGAGCAGGTCGCGGCGGCGTTCGCCGTCGAGGACGACCCCGGTCGGGAACTGGTGCGCCGGGGTGAGCAGGACGGCCCCCGCCCCGCTCGCCCGCAGTGCGGCCACGTCCAGCCCGGCCTCGTCCACCGGTACGGGAACCGTTTCCATTCGCCCGTACTCCAGTTGCTGCCGGGCACCGAGCGAGCCCGGGTCCTCCACCGCGATCCGGTGGACGCCTTCCTCCCGCAGGACGTGTGCCAGCAGCGCCAGCGCCTGGGCGACGCCCGCGACGACGACCACCTCGTCGGGGTCGGCCCGGATCCCCCGGTTCCGGGCCAGCCAGCCGACGACCGCCCCGCGCAGTGCGGACGCGCCCTGGGGGTTCCCGTATCCGAAGTCGGCCGGGGTGAGCGAGGCGAGGACCCGGCGCTCTGCCTGTAGCCAAGCCGTGCGCGGGAAGGCGGTGAGGTCGGGGACCCCGGGTGACAGGTCGATCCGGCACGACACGGCGCGCAGGGCGTCGACGAGCCCGCCGCGCTCCGGTGGGCGGGAGGCAGTGGCCACCGGTAGTGGGGCGGCGACGACCACGGTGCCGCCGCGGCCCCGGCCGCTGACCTGGCCGGTCTCGGCGAGCCGCTGGTAGGCCTCGGTGACGAGCCCCCGGGAGACGCGCAGTTCGGCGGCGAGGACCCGGCTGGCCGGGAGCCGGCTGCCGATCGGAAGGGTGCCGTCGGCGATGGCTGCGCGGAGCCGGCCCGCCAGCCATTCGGTGCGGCCGCCCGGCGGGGCCTGGCCGACGTCGAGCTGGAGGAAGTCCGAGCCGCTCGGGCTTTTGGACCCCTGGGTATCGCCTTCATTGGACCTGCTCATGGGGCCATTGTGGGGTCACGCTGGATCTCATGCAGACACGGCCCGCTTCCAACGCCGCCCCTTCGCCCGCTTCGACCACGGCCTCCGCCTCGACCACCGCCTCTGCCCCTCCCGCCGGATCCACCGGGTTCCGTGACCTGGTTCCGGGAATCGTCGGGATGGCACTGGTCGGTAGTAGCGTCACGGTCTCGCGGGCGCTCGTCGACGCCCCGCTGTTCGCCACCCAGGCCGTCCGGTACGCGGCCGCCGCGCTGCTGCTGTTCGGTCTGGCCCGGGTCGCCCGCGTGCCGATCCACCGGCCGCGGGGACGGGAGTGGCTGTGGCTGGCGGGGATCGCGGCGACCGGGCTGGTGCTGTTCAACGTGGCCGTGGTCCGCGGGGTCGCGCACGCCGAACCGGCCGTCATCGCCGTCGCGGTGGCCTCCGTACCGATCCTGTTGGGTCTGCTCGGACCCGTCCTGGAAGGGCGGCGGCCCAGCCGTCGGGTGCTGCTGGCGGCTCCGGTGGTGGTGGCCGGAGCCGTCCTGGTCGAGGGAACGGGGCGGACGGACGCCGCGGGAGTGGCCTGGGCGACCCTCGCGCTGGGCTGCGAGGCCGCCTTCACCCTGCTCGCGGTGCCGGTGCTGCGCCGGCACAGGGCGTGGGGGGTGTCCGTGCACGCGGTGTGGTTGGGCGCGCTGATGCTGGCGGGGCTCGCGGTCGTCTTCCATGGCCCGGCCGGGCCGTTCTCGCTGGGGCGGGCCCAGTGGGCGGCCGTCGGCTACCTCGCCGTCATGGTGACGGCGGTGGCCTTCCTGCTCTGGTACCGCACGGTGGCCGCCGTCGGCGCCGGCCGCGCCGGCCTGTTGGCCGGGATCGCACCCCTGGCCGCGGCCGGCGCGGGGGTCCTCACGGGCAGCGGGGTCCCGGGCCCGGCCGTGTGGCTCGGCCTGCTGGTGGTGATCGTGGGGCTGGCCGCGGGCCTGCGGCCCGACCGCGCCCCGCAGTCGGGCGCACGGGCACCGCGGCGCAGCCGGGACCGCTCCGGCAGGCCCTGAGCACGACCCTGCGGTGCAGGCCCGTCCGCCGGCGGCCCGGCCGCGCCCGGGCCGCCTCCTTCGGATCGTGCCGGGCCCGCGACTCCCGACGGGATCCGGCAGGGACGACCTACGCCGCCGGCGTGAAGTCCGCGGTCAGCAGCTCCAGCTCGCGCACCGCGGCTTCGACGTCGTAGGTCCGCAGGACGGGCTCGCGTGACGGGTCCTGCGGCCAGACGTCCCAAACCCACTACTCCGGCCTCCGGTCCGGGGCCTTGAAGTCGTCGTAGCAGTACACGATGCAAGGGCCCAGGGTTTCGGCGGTCTCGAAATCGGAGCTCGTCCGCAGGCGCAGGGAGTTGTGGCTGGAGAAGGGGAAGAAGCGCGCGAGCGTACTGGCCCGGGCCGTGCGCCACAGCAGTTCCACGACCGGAGGAACCCAGGAGTTGATGGACCGGCAATGGCTGTCGGTCCGCGACGCGTGCCGGATGCGCACGTCCCACGCGGGGGCCGGCTCCGTCATGAACCCACGCTCCGGCGCGCGTAACAGAAGAGGTGCTCCTCCGGGACCGCCCGGGCGTCGGCGGGCTGGAAGTGCGCGGTGTGGTGGTGCAGCACCTCCAGGCCCAGGTCGGCGAGCCGGGCCAGGTGGTCCGCCGTGGAGAGGCTGCTAACGGTGACCTCGTGGCCCATCCACTCGATGTCCAGGCCCCGGATGTCCCCCGGCACCGTGGCCATCACGAAGTACCCGCCGGGCGCGACCCAGGACGCCATGCGGTCCAGTGCCCCCGCGACCTCCGGCTGGTCCATCACCAGCAGCGGGAAGAAGGAGCAGACCGCGTCGAAGCCGGCCCGCTCGGGCGTGTAGGTCCGTACGTCGGCCTGCTCGAAGCGGGCCTGCGGGACTCGGGCGCGGGCCAGTTCGACCATGGCCGACGAGACGTCGATGCCGGTGACGGCGCAGCCGGCCCGCACCAGCGCCTCGGCGGTGGGCCGTCCCGTACCGCTTCCGACGTCCAACACCCGTGCCCCGGAAGGCAGTCGGCCGGTGAGCCAGTCAAGGGCCGCCAGTTGGCCGGGAACCCGCCCGAACACCTCCTCGTAGCGCTCCCCCAGCGCGTCGAACACCTCTGCCGCCGACTTGCGTTGACTCATCGGGCCGCCCCTTCGTCTTCGGAGCACCACCGTACTGGCGCGGTGCCGTGACGGGCGACGTCCCCCGTTAGGATCTGAGGCCAGTGATCATCAAGGGAGCCCCATGTCCAACACCGACGACGCCGTGCTGAGACCGCTCGGTCCGGAGGATCCGCAGGAGATTTCCGGGTACCGGCTGCTCGCGAAGATCGGCGAAGGCGGTATGGGTTCCGTCTACCTCTCGCGGACCCGGGGGAACCAGCCGGTCGCCCTGAAGGTCATCCGCCGCGAGTTCGCCCAGGAACAGGACTTCCGGGTCCGCTTCGAACGCGAGGTGCAGGCCGCCCGCCGCGTGCAGGGCTACCACATCGTGCCGGTGCTCGACCACGACACCAGTGGTGAACAGCCTTGGCTGGCGACCGCGTTCGTGCCGGGCCTGGCGCTCGACGACGCTCTCGCCGCGCACGGCCCGCTGCCGCTGCCCGCGGTGTTCCAGCTGATCGGCTGCACGGCGCAGGCCCTGCACTCCGTCCACGCCGCCTCGGTGGTGCACCGCGACCTCAAGCCGAGCAACATCCTGCTCGGTTCGAACGGCCCGTGGGTGATCGACTTCGGTATCGCGCGGGCCACCGACACCACCCAGCTGACGCGCAACGGCGGGTTCGTCGGGACCCCGCAGTACATGTCCCCCGAGCACGCGCTCGGCCGGACGGTCACGCCGGCGACCGACGTCTTCGCACTGGGTCTGATCGCGGCGGTCGTGGCCACCGGCCGCCACCCGTACGGCGACGGCGCGGGCCTCTCGATCGCCGCCGCGATAGCCAACACCCCGCAGCAGGCCCCGGACCTGAGCGGCTACCCGGAGCCCCTGCGCCAACTGCTGGAGCGCTGCCTGCACTCCGATGCCGCGCAGCGACCCGGCCCGGCCGAGCTCGCCGAGTGGTGCGGCCGCGTCGCGGGCCGGGCACTGCGCGACTTCGACGGCTGGCTTCCCGAGCCGCTGACCGAGGAGATCGCGCGGCGCGAGCGGTCGGCCGAGGCCCAAGCCCAGGCCCAGGTTCCGACTCCCTCCCGGGCGCCTGCGCAGGCCCCGCCCCCGCCGGCCTACACACCGACCGTGGCTCCGGGGCCCACCCCGCCCGCGTACGCGCCCGCGCAGGCGCCCGGGCCGGTTGCCATGGCGTACGCGCCGACCCAGGGACCGGTGGGCGGCCACCCGGGGTACGGCGCGCCCGCCGCCCCCGCCCCGGCCCCCGCCTACGCCGCGGCGGCCGCGCCCGCCGCGCCCTCCCCCGCGCGCCGGAGCCGCGTGCCCCTGGCCGTCGGCGCGGGCGTCCTGGCGGTCGCTCTCGCCGCGGGCGGTACCTGGTACGTCACGCGCGAGGACGGCAAGGGCGACGACCGGCAGACCGCGGGCGGGAGCAAGGAGAAGACGGCGGAGGCGCCGAAGGACGTGGCCCCGGCGGCGCAGGGCGGCGGCGCCACCCCCACACCCCAGGCGTCCGGCCGCACCTACACCGTGGTGTTCAAGGACAAGCCCGTCAAGTTCCTGGCGCCCAGGGAATTCGGCAAGATCAACGTGGTCGACCTCGACTTCCCCAAGGTGGCTCCGTTCGCCGACATCGGCTACAACGACCGGGAGCTGGCCATGGGCTACGACGACGTCCAGAGCGGAACCCCGTTCGGCAAGAGCAAGGGCGCGACCCCCGAGCAGTGCGAGACCGGGGCCGCCACCGATCCGATTCCGGAAAGGCTGCCGCAGTCGGACCTCGGCGGCGCGGACAGCGCCATCGTCCAGGGCGACCTGCTGTGCACCGTCACCACGAAGGGCAATCTCGCCATGGTCAAGATCGTCAGTGTCGAGCCCTCGACGGACAGGGTCTACAAGGTCCCGACGTACCTCACCGAAGTGACCCTCTGGAAGCGGTAGGCGCGACCGCGGGCTCGGCGTGAGCACGACGGGCCGGACCAGCTCACCGACAGCGGCGCTCCTTCACACTTCACACGGAACGTTCCATGCAGACCAGCCGGTCCCGTTCGTCCCAGGACCCGGTGACGGTGAATCCGAGTCGTTCGTACAGGGCGATCGCACCGGCCCGCCACTGCCACACCGAGAGCCGCACCGCGCTGAGGCCGCTCTCCTCGGCATGGGCCAGCGCAGCGCCGACGAGACGGCGGGCGATGCCCAGCCCGCGGAACTCCGGGTCCGTCCAGAGCCGCTTGACCTCGGACCGGCCGTCCACGGAGGCCGCCATCACCAGGCAGCCCACCGCGGCGTCCCGGACCGAGGCTAGGAACACGGCGTCGCCGGCGAAGGCCACCTGCGGATCCGTGATCTCCGTGCGGTAGCGGTCGGGCAGCCCCTCCACGCCGGCTACGGACTCGCCCTTCTCCTCCTGCGTGCGCAGGTGGTAGGCGGCCAGCAGTTCGGCCAGCCCGTCCCGGGCGGAGAGGGCGCGCCCCGGCCGGCGGAGGACGACGACCTCGTGTGGTTCGGTCATGCAGGCAGCATCGCATCCCGGGGCGCGGCCCGGGCGGCCGGGGCGGGAGGGGCGGCCGGGGCGGGAGGAGTCAGGTCGAGGCGGGGACGAGCACCACGGCCGTTCCGTACGCACACACCTCGGTCCCGACGTCCTGGGCGTCGGTGACGTCGAAGCGCATCATCAGCACGGCGTTGCCGCCGCGTGCCTTCGCCTGTTCGATGAGCCGGTCCATGGCCTGGTTCCGGGTCTCCACCAGGGTCTTGGTGAGGCCCTTCAGTTCACCGCCGATCATCGACTTCAGGCCCGCGCCGATCTGGCTGCCCAGGTGGCGGGAGCGGACGGTGAGGCCGAAGACCTCGCCGATGACGCGCTCGACCCGGTAGCCGGGGACGTCGTTGGTCGTCACGACGAGGACGCCCGTCTCGTGCGCGCCGGCGCCGCCGCCGTAGTCATCGATACCCATGGCACCCACTGTCGCCCGGGCCGCCACCGCCCGCACCCCGGGCCGCGCGAGCGGGGCGCGAGCCGGGCGCGAGCCGGGCGCGGGGGCGGGTTCGGGCGGGCGCCCGGGCGTGTCTCCTCACCGGGGAAGCCGCCGCGCCACACGATCTCGCCGAGCACCGGAAGCCTGCACGGATCCGGGCCGGCGCCGGACGTGTACCCGCGTACACCCACGTACGCCCACGCGCACATCAACCCCCTGCGTACCGATCAGGTTGTACGGCGCCACCTACCTGAGTGGTACTCCGGCCTCATCCCCTGGATGGGCGCGGGCGGTGACGGCGGGCCCGTAGATTTTCCTCCGCCGGCTCAGCCGCCGGCACCGCCCTGTCCCCCCCGTTATGTTTTTCGCGGTCCTGCAATGGGGCCGCTGGCCTCCGGGCCCGGTATGACTGTGTCCCCTCTGTCGGACGAATGACCTGGGGGGT